>JASHNY010000225.1 GCA_030041385.1 Alphaproteobacteria bacterium | reverse complement strand
CAGCGGCGCCAGCCACAGGCGCGGCGGCAGCCAGGCCCAGGGCCGGCGAATCGCGAGCACCTTTTCGACGAACGGAAAGCCGGCGGCCTCGGCCAGCCCCAGCGCCTGGCTGCGCATGCCGGCCTTGCCGTCGTGCAATACCCACGCCAGCGCCGGCCGCGCCGCCGGACCCGGCATTGCGGTTTCTGCGTCGCGGAGCGGCAGGGCAACCATCGGCCTCCTTTACGGAAGGACGCGGCCGGCGGCAAGGCGGCAGGCGGTCGCGCAACAAAATTGCGCAGACGGGTGGGATTTCCTATGATCCGAAACGATTTTAACCGGCCAGCCGGGACCGCCGATGCGGCAGACGAGGCTCGACCGAATCGATCGCGACATTCTCCGCCACCTTCAGGCGGATGGGCGCATGACCAATATCGAGCTGGCGCACCGCGTCGGCATCTCGGCGCCGCCGTGCCTGCGCCGGGTGCGCGCGCTCGAAGAGGCCGGCTATATCCGCGGCTATCATGCCGACCTCGCCGCCGAGGGGCTGGGCTTTGCCGTGACCGTGTTCGCCCAGGTCGGCCTCGCCAGCCAGGCCGAAGCCGACCTGCAGGCCTTTGAGCGGCTGGTCGCGACCTGGCCCGAGGTGCGCGAGGCGCACATGCTGGCCGGCGAAACCGATTTCCTGCTGAAGATCGTCGCCGCCGACTGGGACAGCTATCAGCGCTTCCTGAGCGCCCGCCTGACCTCGGCGCCCAACGTCGCGCATGTCAAATCGGCCCTCGTGCTGCGCGCGTCGAAATCCGCGCCCGGCGTGCCGCTCGGGGAATAAGAAGCGCCGGCGTTTCGCCCGCCTGCGGCCGGGACATAAGGAGCGCGGGCGTCTCGCCCGCCTGCGGCCGGAACGGAAGCGGTCCGCGGAATGACAACGGCGTGGCGAGAAGCGCTCCTAGTGCGGCGGATTTGAAGTTTGCAGGGGTTTGGTGGCAGCCGCGGTTGCGAACTTCAAGTCCGAGGCCACACGGCTGGAATCTGACATTTGAAACCCGTCACGCGAGTCATTCCGGAGCGCCGCGCGGCGGCGAGTCTGGAACCCATGAACACCGGCCTCTGGAACATGGGTTCCGGGCTCGGCCCTTTGGGCCGCCCCGGAATGACGGTCGGGATTCACTCGTCTGAATTGGACCACCAGCTTTTTTTGAAATAGCTCCGTGTGCTTTCGAATCCGAAATTCGCGCTCAGCCTCACCCCAAGATATGGCGAATTTCGGATTCCGCACACTAGCCGAAGGCGACGGTGACGACCTCGTAGGATTTGGCGCCGCGCGGGGTCGATACCTCGACGCTGTCGCCCTTGCCTTTGCCGATCAGGGCGCGCGCCAGCGGCGAGGTGACCGAGAGCCGGCCGCTTTTGACGTCGGCTTCGTCCTCGCCGACGATCATGAAGGTTTGTTCCTCGTCGGTTTCCTCGTCGGCCAGCGTCACGGTGGCGCCGAACTTGATCACCGAACCCGACAGTTTCGAGGTGTCGATGACCTCGGCGCGCGCGATCTTGTCTTCGAGCTCGGCGAGCCGTCCCTCGATAAAGCTCTGGCGTTCGCGGGCGGCATGATATTCCGCGTTTTCCGACAGATCGCCATGCGTGCGCGCCTCGGCGATGGCGCGGATGATCGCTGGGCGATCGACGGATTTAAGGCGTTTCAGCTCCTCCTGGAGCCGATTGTAGCCTTCACCCGTCATCGGAATTCGGTTCACTGAATCCATCGGCCGCCCGCAAAGCTCCGTCGGGAACGGGACGATCAAAAGTAGGATTGCAGCGGAGCGACTTCAAGGCTGCCTTTGCGCAGCGCGCCAATCGCCTGGACCGCCGCACGCGCGCCGGCGACGGTCGTGTAATAGGGGATGTTGTGGGTCAGCGCGGTGCGCCTGAGGCTGAAGCTGTCGGCGATCGCCTGCGCCCCTTCGGTGGTGTTGAAGACAAGCTGGATCTGGCCGCTGCGCATCGCATCGACGATATCGGGGCGGCCTTCGCGCACCTTGTTGATCGGCGTCACCGGCAACCCTGCCTCGGCGAGCTTTTTGGCGGTGCCGCTGGTCGCCACCAGGTCGAACCCCCAGGCCGAGAGCTGCCGGCACGGCGCCACCAGCGCCGCCTTGTCGGGGTCGCGCACCGATACGAACACCGCGCCCTGCAGCGGCAGGTCGGTGCCGCTGCCGAGTTGGGCCTTGGCAAAGGCGCGGCCGAAATCTGCGTCGAGCCCCATGACCTCGCCGGTCGATTTCATCTCCGGCCCGAGGATCAGATCGACCCCGGGAAAGCGGGCGAACGGGAACACCGCTTCCTTGACCGCGACATGGTTCTGGCCGTTCGCCCGCTTGGCGTCGCCGAGCCAGGCGGACAGGCGCCCGCCAATCATGATGCGCGCCGCGATCTTGGCAATCGGCACGCCGGTCGCCTTGGCCACGAACGGGACCGTGCGCGAGGCGCGCGGGTTGACCTCGAGCACATAAACCTCGCCGTCCTTGACCGCGAACTGCACGTTCATCAACCCGACGACGCGCAAGGCCCGCGCCAGCGCCACGGTCTGGCGCTCGATCTCGGCGATCGTCGCCGCGTCGAGGCTGTAGGGCGGCAACGAGCAGGCGCTGTCGCCGGAATGGATGCCGGCCTCCTCGATATGCTCCATGATGCCGGCGACGTAGACGTCGGTGCTATCGGCGACCGCATCGACATCGACCTCGATCGCGTTCTGGAGGTAGCGGTCGATCAGTACCGGGCTGGCGCCGGAGACGATGACGGCGCGGCTGATGTAGCGGTTGAGCCCGGCGGCGTCGTGGACGATCTCCATCGCCCGCCCGCCGAGCACGTAGGAGGGCCGGATCACCACCGGATAGCCGATCTCGCGCGCGATCGCCTCGGCCTCGGCGGCGGAATAGGCGGTGCCGTTATCGGCCTGGCGCAGACCGAGATCGCGCAGCAATTGCTGAAAGCGCTTGCGATCTTCGGCGAGGTCGATCGCGTCGGGCGAGGTGCCGAGGATCGGGATATTCTCGCGTTCGAGCGCCTTGGCGAGGTTAAGCGGGGTCTGCCCGCCATATTGCACGATGACCCCGAGCACCCGGCCGCGCCGCTGCTCGACGCGGACGATCTCGATCACATCCTCGGCGGTCAATGGCTCGAAATAGAGCCGGTCGGAGGTGTCGTAATCGGTCGAGACGGTTTCCGGGTTGCAGTTGATCATGATCGTCTCGATGCCGGCCTCCCTGAGGCTGTAGGCGGCATGGACGCAGCAGTAATCGAACTCGATGCCCTGGCCGATGCGGTTCGGTCCGCCGCCGAGGATCACGACCTTGTCGCGCGCCGAGGGGTCGGCCTCGCATTCGGGCGGCGACAGGCCGTCGCCTTCGTAGCACGAATACATGTACGGGGTCGCCGAGGCGAACTCGGCAGCGCAGGTGTCGATGCGCTTGTAGACCGGGGCGAGGCCAAGGCGGCGGCGGCGCGCCTTCACCGCCTCGGCATCGAGCCCGGAAAGCCGCGCCAGCCGGGCGTCGGAAAACCCCATCTGCTTCAGCCGCAGCAGCCCGGTCGAGTCGTCCGGCAACCCCTCCCGCCGCACCCGCTGCTCGGCCATGACGATCTCGTGGATGCGTTCGAGAAACCATTTCTCGAAATGGCAGGCGGCGTGGATTTCGTCTGTGGAAAGCCCGTGGCGGTAGGCCTGCGCGATCAATAACAGCCGGTCGGGCGACGGCCGCGCCAACGCCGCGGTCACCGCCTCCTTGCCGGTCTCGGCGCCGTCGATCGCGACTTCGTTGAACCCGTCGAGCCCGGTTTCCATCGAGCGCAATGCCTTCTGCACCGATTCGGCGAAGCTGCGGCCGATCGCCATCGCCTCGCCGACCGATTTCATCGAGGTGGTGAGCGACGGATCGGTGCCGGGGAATTTCTCGAACGTGAACCGCGGCATCTTGGTGACGATGTAGTCGATCGTCGGCTCGAACGAGGCCGGGGTGACGCGGGTGATCTCGTTGTCCAATTCGTCGAGCGTGTAGCCGACGGCCAGCTTCGCCGCGACCTTGGCGATCGGGAACCCGGTCGCCTTCGACGCCAGTGCCGACGAGCGCGAGACGCGCGGGTTCATCTCGATGATGACGAGCCGCCCATCCGCCGGGTTGACCGCGAACTGCACGTTGGACCCGCCGGTATCGACGCCGATCTCGCGCAATACCGCGATCGCGGCGTTGCGCATCAGCTGGTATTCCTTGTCGGTCAGGGTCAAGGCCGGCGCCACGGTCACCGAATCGCCGGTATGGACGCCCATCGGGTCGACGTTTTCGATCGAGCACACGACGATGCAGTTGTCGGCCCGGTCGCGCACGATCTCCAGCTCGTATTCCTTCCAGCCGAGCACCGATTCCTCGACCAGAACCTCATGCGTCGGCGAGGCCCTGAGGCCGCCGCGGACGATGTCGTCGAACTCCTCGGTGTTGTAGGCGATGCCCCCGCCAGTGCCGCCCAAGGTGAAGGACGGCCGGATGATCGCCGGCAACCCGATTTCGGCGAGCGCGGCCTGCGCCTCCTCGGGCGAATGCGCCAAGCGGCTTTTCGGCGAGACGAGGCCGATCCGGTCCATCGCCTGGCGGAACAACAGCCGGTCCTCGGCCTTGGCGATGGCCTCTTCGCGCGCCCCGATCAACTCGACGCCATAGCGCGCGAGCGTGCCGTCTTTCGCCAGCGCCATTGCCGTGTTGAGCGCGGTCTGCCCGCCCATCGTCGGCAACAGCGCGTCGGGGCGCTCGCGGGCGATGATCTTCTCGACGATCGCCGGGGTGATCGGCTCGATATAGGTCGCGTCGGCCAGTTCCGGGTCGGTCATGATCGTCGCCGGGTTGGAATTGACCAGGACGATCCGGTAGCCCTCCTGCTTCAACGCCTTGCACGCCTGCGCGCCGGAATAGTCGAACTCGCACGCCTGGCCGATCACGATCGGTCCGGCGCCGATGATCAGGATCGACGAGATGTCGGTGCGTTTAGGCATCAGGGAGCGCGGGTGTCCCGCCCGCATCCGTTGCGTAGAAACCGGGCGAGACGCCCGCGGTCCTTGTCACTTCGCCCCCGATTCCATCATTTCGACAAACCGCCGGAACAGGTGGTGGCTGTCTTGCGGGCCGGGGCTGGCCTCGGGGTGGTGCTGCACCGTGAACACCGGCTTGTCCTTGAGCTGCAAGCCTTCGTTGGTCTTGTCGAACAACGACAGGTAGGTCGGCACGATGTCGTCCGGCAGGCTGTCGGAGTCGACGACGAAGCCGTGGTTCTGGCTGGTGATTTCGACCCTGCCGGTCGATTCGTCGCGCACCGGGTGGTTGGCGCCGCGATGCCCGCGGTCGAGCTTGTAGGTGCGGCCGCCGAGCGCCAGGGCCATCAGCTGGTGGCCGAGGCAGATGCCGAAGATCGGCGTGTTCGAGGCGACCAATTTGCGCAATACCGGAACCGCGTACTCGCCGGTCGCGGCCGGGTCGCCCGGCCCGTTCGACAGGAAGATGCCATCGGGCCGGTGGCGCAAGATGTCTTCGGCCGAGGCGGTCGCCGGCACCACGGTGACGCGGCACCCGTTCGCCGCCAGCATCCTCAAGATGTTGCGCTTCATGCCGTAATCGATGGCGACGACATGAAAGCGCGGCGCCGTCTGCCGGCCATAGCCCGATCCGTGCCGCCATACGGTCTCGTTCCATTCGTAGCTCTGGCGGCAGGTGACCTCGCGCGCGAGGTCCATGCCTTCGAGCCCGGGCCAGGCCAACGCCTTGTCACGCAACCGGGCGATGTCGAGCATTCCGTCCGGCGCGTAGGCGACGACGCCGTTGGGCGGGCCGTTGTCGCGGATGTGCCGGGTCAGCCGCCGCGTATCGACGCCGCAAATGCCGACGAGGTTGCGCGCCTTCAGCCAGGCATCGAGCGATTGGGTGGCGCGGTAATTGGCCGGCGCGGTGATCCGCTCGCGGATCACGAGGCCGCGCGCCGCCGGCGTCGCGGTCTCGATGTCTTCCGGGTTGGCGCCGACATTGCCGATATGCGGGAAGGTGAAGGTGATGATCTGTCCGGCATAGGAGGGGTCGGTCAAGATCTCCTGGTAGCCGGTGATCGAGGTGTTGAAGCATACCTCGCCGACCGCCTCGCCCGGCGCGCCGATGCCGCTGCCCCAAAATACCGTTCCGTCTGCCAGCACGAGCGCGGCGTTGCAGTCGGGCGGTCGCGGCGTCGGCACGGCCGCGTTGGGGTCGGTCATCGTAAGCAGATCCTGGCGGCGCAACCGGGGCCGCGCGACATTGCGGCACGGGAACAGGGAGCGCAAGGCGCCGCACCCGCGACATAGAACCTCGGACTTTTCTTGTCAACTGTGCTACTATCGAACACGTCGAATTTTCAACAAGTTACGATGATCGCCGCGCGGCCGGGGGCGATCGTGGCCGGTTTCGCCGAAGCGGGAGGACGGGAATGCTGCGCGAGGCCTTCGCCGACCGGCTGAAACAGGCGATGCGGGCGCGCGACGCACCCACGATTTCGGCGGTGCGGCTGATCCTCGCCCAGCTCAAGGACCGCGACGTCGCCCAGCGCGGCACCGCCCATCCCGAACCGCTTTCGGATCCCGACATCCTGCGCATGCTGCAGGGCATGATCAAACAGCGCCGCGAATCGATCGCGCTTTACGAGCAGGGCAGGCGGCCGGAACTGGCGGCGAAGGAAGCGGGGGAGATCGCGGTCATCGAATCGTTCATGCCGCAGCAAATGGACGATGCCGAGATCGAAGCGGCGGCCGCCGCCGTGATCGCCGCGGCCGGCGCCGCCGGGATCAAGGACATGGGCAAGGTCATGGCGGCGCTGCGCGAGCGCCATTCCGGGGTGCTCGACATGGCGAAGGCCGGGGCCGTCGTGAAGCGGTTGCTGGGGTAGCCGTGGCGTCGCCGATTTGGACCGCGGGCCTCCGGCCCGCCGGTGGGCGAGACGCCCGCGCTCCGGACCGCTAGCATCGCGCGATGGCCTTCCCCCCGGGCTTTCTCGACGAGTTGCGGAGCCGGATTTCGCTCGCCGAGTTGATCGGGCGGCGGGTCAGATTGACGCGCCGCGGGCGCGAATATGTCGGGTTGTGCCCGTTCCACAACGAGAAGACGCCGTCGTTCTGCGTCGTCGAGGACAAGGGCTTCTTCCACTGCTTCGGCTGCGGCGCGCACGGCGACGCGATCGGCTATCAGATGCGCGCCGACAACGTCGATTTCGTCGAGGCGATCGAGCGCCTGGCGGGCCTTGCCGGGCTCCCGGTGCCGCGCTCGACGCCGCAGGAGCGGGAGCGGGCGCAGCGCCAGAAGACCCTGTTGGAGGCGCTGGAGGCGGCGGCGGTCTTTTACGAGAAGCGGTTGTGGTCCCCCGCATCGGGTCCGGGGCGGGCCGGCCTCGACTATCTGCGCGGGCGCGGGCTCGACGACGAGACGATCCGCCATTTCCGCCTCGGCTGGGCGCCCGGCCCCGAGGAAAACCGTGACCGCCAGGCGCTGCGCCGCGCGCTCGCCGGCGAATATCCGGAGCCGCTTCTGCTCGAAGCCGGGCTATTGCGCACCTCCGACCGCGGCGGCGGCAATTACGACTATTTCGCCAACCGCGTCATGTTCCCGATCGGCGACCGCGCCGGCAGGGTCATCGCCTTCGGTGCGCGCACCCTCGGCGACGACCAGCCCAAATACCTGAACTCGCCGGATACGCCGCTGTTCGAGAAGGGCCGGGTGCTCTATGGCTGGGCCGCGGCGCGCGCCAATATCGGGCGGCCCTTGTCGGGTAATGGCGGCGACCCCGGCGGGCACGGGGTCATCGTCACCGAAGGCTACATGGACGTCATCGCCCTGCATCGCGCCGGGTTCAAGACCGCGGTGGCGCCGCTCGGCACCGCGCTGACCGAGACGCAGTTGCAGGAAATCTGGCGGCTGTCGCCCGAGCCGGCGCTGTGCTTCGACGGCGACGGTGCCGGGCAGCGGGCCGCGCTGCGCGCGCTCGGCCGCGCCCTGCCGCTGCTGAAGCCGGGGCGCAGCCTCAACTTCGTCGCATTGCCGGCGGGCGAAGACCCGGATTCGCTGGTTCGCGGCCGCGGCGCCGCCTCCTTTGCCGAGGCCTTGGCCGCCGCGCGACCGCTGGCGGAAATCCTGTGGCAGAGCGAGCTGGCGGTGCGGCCGGCCGACACCCCGGAGCGCCGTGCCGACCTCAAGGCGCGGCTGGAGCGGCGCGCCCGGGAGATTGCCGACGCCGATGTCCAGCGCGAGTACCGTCGCGCGCTGCTCGACCGGTATTACTTGCTGAGCCGCGCCGGAGGGGGATTGAGGGGAGTGCGCCGCGATCCGCCGACCGCCGACCCGCCGCCACCCCTGCCGCCGGGCGCGGGCCGCACCAACCGGGAGGTTTTCCTCAGCCTTCTCGCGCGCTTTCCGGCCCTGATCGACGAGTGGATCGACGAGGTCACCGCGCTCGACATCCCCGAACCGGAACTCGACAGGTTGCGCCATGCAATTTTAGAGGTCGCAGTCTCGCATCCGGGGCTTGACGCCGAGAGATTCCAGCAACACCTAGGCTCGTGCGGGCTCGCCGGCGTGCTCGGCGTCCTCAACAGAAGAGTTGCAGCGCATTCGGGCTTCGCTGCGGGCGGAGGAGACGATCCTGACGTGATCCGGCGTGGCGCGGAAGAAACGCTCCAGCTGTTGCGCGCACAGCGGCCCGGCGATCTGGAAGCGGCTGAGCGCGCCTTTGCCGAGGACGCCTCGGCCGAGAACTGGCGCCGGCTGATTGCGCTGAAGGAACGCGAGGCGCAAGACGGCCCGATTGGAGGGATCGATTGGTAGATCCCGATCGCGTTCGACCCAAGAACATGACGATAGGGCAGAGGGGGCGGCGGTCTCCTCTGCGGTTCTGTCCATTGCGTTAAGGGATGTCGGTATGGCGAGCAAGGCGACAAGCGTGGCGGAAGTGGCGGAAGCTCGGGACGATGCGGCGGAGGCGCCGCTGCTCGATGCGATTGCCGTCGCGGTCAAGAAGATGGTGTTGCGCGGCAAGGAGCGCGGCTACCTGACCTATGACGAGTTGAACGCCGCATTGCCGCCCGACCAGGTGTCGTCGGAGCAGATCGAGGACACGATGGCGATGCTGTCCGAGATGGGCATCAACGTCATCGAGAGCGAGGAAAGCGAGGAGCCGGTCGCCGCCGAGACCGACGACGGCGACGGCGAGGTGCGCGGCAATCTCGACGACGAGGATATCGGCCGCACCGACGATCCGGTCCGCATGTACCTGCGCGAGATGGGCTCGGTCGAATTGCTCTCGCGCGAAGGCGAGATCGCCATCGCCAAGCGCATCGAGGCCGGCCGCGAGATGATGATCGGCGGCATCTGCGAAAGCCCGCTGACCGTGCGCGCGCTGATGGGTTGGCGCGATGCGCTCAACGAGGGCAAGATCCTGCTGCGCGACATCATCGATCTCGACGCCACGTTCAACAGCGGAATCATCGAGCCGAGCGAGGCGATCGTTCCCGCCCCGATGCCGCCGCCGGGCGAGGCCGCGGCCGAAACCGATGCCGATGACGGCGACGGCGAAGACGGCGGCGGCGAACTGGCCGATCTCGAAGGCGATGGCGAGGGCGAGGACGGCGAGGGCGAGGAAAGCTCGATCTCGCTGGCGGCGATGGAGGCGCAGCTGCGCCCCGGCGTCGTCGCGATCTTCGATTCCCTCGCCGACATCCACAAGAAATTGCAGAAACTGCAGGACCAGCGCATCGCGGTCGTCGCCAAGGGCACGGAGTTTCCGCGTGCGACCGAACGCCGCTACGACCGGCTCAAGGACGAATCGATCGAATTGCTGAAGCGGCTGCGTTTCAACAACACCCGTATCGAGCACCTGGTCGAGCGGCTGTACGAACTGAACCGCCGCCTTGTCGGCGAGGAGGGCAGATTGCTGCGGCTGGCCGAGAATGCCGGCGTGCGCCGCGGCGAGTTCCTCGAGCAGTACGTGAACCACGAGCTCGACGCCGATTGGCTCGAACGCATCACCGTCTTGCCCGGACGCGGCTGGGCACGGCTTGCCGAGCGCGCGATCGGCGATGTCGCCCGCCACCGTCAGATGATCGCGCAGATCGCCGGCGAGGCGAAATTGCCGATCGGCGAGTTCCGCCGCGTCGTCCATACCGTGCAGCGCGGCGAACGCGAGGCGAGCCGGGCGAAGAAAGAGATGGTCGAGGCGAACCTCCGCCTCGTCATCTCGATCGCCAAGAAATACACCAATCGCGGCTTGCAGTTTCTCGACCTGATCCAGGAAGGCAATATCGGGCTGATGAAGGCGGTGGATAAATTCGAGTACCGCCGCGGCTACAAATTCTCGACCTATGCGACGTGGTGGATCCGCCAGGCGATCACCCGGTCGATTGCCGACCAGGCGCGCACGATCCGCATCCCGGTGCACATGATCGAGACGATCAACAAACTGGTGCGCACCTCGCGCCAGATGCTGCACGAGATCGGCCGCGAGCCGACCCCCGAGGAGCTTGCCGAGAAGCTGGCGATGCCGCTCGAAAAGGTGCGCAAGGTATTGAAGATCGCCAAGGAGCCGATCAGCCTCGAAACCCCGATCGGCGACGAGGAGGACAGCCACCTCGGCGACTTCATCGAAGACAAGAACGCGGTATTGCCGCTCGATGCGGCGATCCAGGGCAATCTGCGCGAGACCACGACGCGGGTGCTCGCCTCGCTGACCGCGCGCGAAGAGCGGGTGTTGCGGATGCGCTTCGGCATCGGCATGAACACCGACCACACGCTCGAAGAGGTCGGCCAGCAATTCTCGGTCACCCGCGAGCGCATCCGCCAGATCGAGGCCAAGGCGCTGCGCAAACTGAAGCACCCGAGCCGCTCGCGCAAACTGCGCAGCTTTCTCGACACCTGACGCCGCCGGCTGTCGCCCGACCCGCTCCCCGCCGTGGGGAGCGGGTTTTTCATGTGCGAGCGACAGGGAAGCCGGCGCGAATGCCGGCCGCCGAACCATTTCCACCGCGGCGCAAAATGGTCTAGCGTTCGCCGGTCACGCGCTCATCCTTCGGAGGAAACCCCCGATGATCGTCGAATTCCGCACCTACAGACTGAAACCCGGCTCGGTCGCGACCGTGGAGGAACGGTTCGGCCAGGCGCTGCCGGCGCGGGCGAAATTGTCGCCGCTTGCCGCGTTCTGGCATACCGAGGTCGGCCCGCTGAACCGGATCATCCATGTCTGGCCCTATGACAGCTTCGAGGAACGCACCCGCGTCCGCTCGCAAAAGATCGAGGGCTGGCCGCCGAACATCCGCGAATTCGTCGAGGAGCAGCAGAGCGAGATTTTCGTCCCGGCGCCGTTCTCGCCGAAGCTCGAGCCGCGCCGGCTCGGCGGCCTTTACGAAATCCGCATCTACACGCTGGCGCCGGGCGCGATCCCGGCGATCATCGAGCGCTGGAGCACGGCGATCGACGCGCGCCAGAAATACTCGCCGCTGGCCTTTGCCGGCCATTCCGAGCTCGGCGGGCTCAATCGCTGGTGCCACATCTGGGCCTACAAGGACGCCGCCGAGCGCTTTGCGGTGCGCGAAAAGGCCCGCGCCGACGGCGTCTGGCCGCCGAAGGGCGGACAGCCGGGCCAGACCCTCATTCAGGAAAACATGCTGGTCGTCCCGGCCACGTTCTCGCCGCTCAGGTAGCGCTTCCCTGCCGGATTGCTTTGTCGCGTCGCTCCTCGCAATGACAACCTGACCGCTGTCATTGCGAGCGCAGCGGCGCAATCCCGGAGCCCGGCGTCCGCCTACATGCCGCCGATTGCCCGCTGCCGCAGCAGGTGATCGGCGAGCACCACGGCCATCATCGCCTCGCCGACCGGCACTGCGCGGATGCCGACGCAAGGGTCGTGGCGGCCGTGGGTCTCGATTTCGACCTCGTTGCCCTCGGTATCGACCGTGCGCATCGGTTTAAGGATCGAGCTGGTCGGCTTGACGACAAAGCGGACGACGATGTCCTGCCCGGTCGAGATGCCGCCAAGGATGCCGCCGGCATTGTTTGACAGGAACACGACCTTGCCGTCGTGCATCCGCATCTCGTCGCCGTTCACTTCGCCCGACAGCGCCGCGGCGGCGAAACCGGCGCCGATTTCGACGCCCTTCACCGCGTTGATCGTCATCATCGCGCGGGCGAGGTCGCCGTCGAGCTTGTCGTAGACCGGCTCGCCGAGCCCGGCCGGGACCCCGCTCGCGACCACCTCGATGACCGCGCCGGCCGACGAGCCGGCCTTGCGGACCGTATCGAGATATTCGGCCCAGCGCGGCGCCATTGCCGGGTCCGGGCACCAGAACGGGTTGCCCGCGGTCGCGCCCCAATCCCAGTTGGCGCGGTCGACCGCATGCGGCCCGACCTGAATGAGGGCGCCGCGGATCGCGATGCCGGGCCCCAACACCTTGCGCGCGACCGCGCCGGCCGCGACGCGCGAGGCGGTCTCGCGCGCCGAGGCGCGCCCGCCGCCGCGATAGTCGCGGATGCCGTATTTCTTCCAGTAGGTGTAATCGGCATGGCCGGGACGGAAGCGGTCGGCGATGTTGCGATAGTCCTTGGAGCGCTGGTCGGTGTTCTCGATCAATAATTGGATCGGCGTGCCGGTGGTCTCGCCGTCGAACGTGCCGCTGAGAATCTTGACCTGGTCCGGCTCCTGGCGCTGCGTCGTGTAGCGCGATTGGCCCGGCCGGCGCCGGTCGAGAAAATACTGGATGTCGGCTTCGCTGAGCTTCAGGCGCGGGGGCACCCCATCGACGACGACGCCAATCGCCGGCCCGTGGCTTTCGCCCCAGGTGGTGAAACGGAACAGCGTGCCGAAACTGTTGCCGGCCATGGTCGCCTCAACGCCGAAAGACCCGGGCGCGTCCTTCGAGACGCGGGCTTTGCCCACGCCTCAGGATGAGGGTCGTTCCCCACAGCATAACGGAATTTTGCTCATCGTGAGGAGGCGCGAAGCGCCGTCTCGAACGACGCACCATCCTTCGAGACGCGCCCCTGCGGGAACGGCACCACCAGCGCCCCTCATCCTGAGCGCGAGCGGAGCGAGCAGTCGAAGGACGCACCGCGGTTGGGCCCGAGCGTCCTTCGAGACGCGACCCTCCGGGCCGCTCCTCAGGATGAGGTTGGATGGAGAACGGCACCACCAACGCCCCTCATCCTGAGCGCGAGCAGAGCGAGCAGTCGAAGGACGCACTGCGGTTGGGCACGAGCGTCCTTCGAGACGCGCCCTGTGGGCGCTCCTCAGGATGGGGAGGGGTTGTGGCAGTAAGAACCGCCCCTCATCCTGAGCGCGAGCGCAGCGAGCAGTCGAAGGACGCACTGCGGTTGGGCCCGAGCGTCCTTCGAGACGCGGGCTTTGCCCGCTCCTCAGGATGAGGGTCGTTCCCCGCAGCAGAACGGAATTTTGCTCATCGTGAGGAGGCGCGAAGCGCCGTCTCGAACGACGCACTACCCTCACACCACGGCGATGTCCGGGGCGTCGGGGCGCTTCATGCCGACGACGTGATAGCCGCAATCGACGTGGTGGACCTCGCCGGTCACCCCGGCCGACAAATCGCTCAACAGATAGAGGCCGGCGCCGCCGACATCCTCGATCGTCACATTGCGCTGCAATGGCGCGTTGAGCTGGTTCCATTTCAGGATATAGCGGAAATCGCCGATCCCCGACGCCGCCAGGGTCTTGATCGGCCCAGCCGAGATCGCATTCACCCGGATGTTGTCGCCGCCGAGATCGGCCGCCAGATACTTGACGCTGGCTTCGAGCGCGGCCTTGGCCACCCCCATCACGTTGTAGTGCGGCATCACCCGTTCGGCACCCGAATAGGTCAGCGTCAACAGGCTGCCCCCGCCCGGCATCAGAGGCACCGCGCGGCGGCACAGATCGGTGAACGAAAAGCACGAGATGTCGAGGCTGCGCAGGAAATTGGCGCGCGTCGTGTAGAGGTATTTGCCTTTCAACTCGTCCTTGTCGGAAAAGGCGATCGCGTGCACCAGGAAATCGAGCCGGCCCCAGCGCCGCTCGATCGCGGCAAAGGCCGAATCGAGGCTTTCCTCGGCGGTCACGTCGGCCTCGATCACAAAGTCGCTGCCCAGGCTTTCGGCGAGCGGGCGCACCCGCTTGCCCAGCGCCTCGACCTGGTAGGTAAAGGCAAGCGTGGCGCCGTGTTCGTGCAATACTTTGGCGATGCCCCAGGCGAGCGAATGATCGTTGGCGACACCCATGACAAGGCCCCGTTTCCCGGCCATCAACGGCATGTACACCCCCTTTGGTCTGCGGCACACCCGCCGACCCGGCCGGAGCCTCTCACCTATCCTACATCCTACACGAAGCCGGCATCCCCGGCCAATCGGGCGGCGCCGGGCGATAAAGCGCTTGTGAGCGCGCGCGCCCCGCTTCTAGAGTCGCCGCGAGCTTCGAGCGAACCGCGGAACGGAGGAGACGATGCCGGAGAACAAGGCGGGGACCAATGACATCTTCGAGGCGATGCACACCTGCCGGGCGATGCGCCGGCTGAAGCCCGATCCGGTGCCGGATGAATTGATCGCCAAGATTCTCAAGGCGGGCCAGGCGGCGGCCAGCGGCGGCAACACCCAGCGCTGGAAATTCCTGGTGTTGAAGGACCCGGCGAAGAAAAAGGCGGTGCAGACCTATTACAAAAAGCTGTTCGACGAGGTGGTCGGGCCGCGCTATGCATCGAGCGCGCCGCCGCCGGGTTCGGATCCGGCCAAGTTCAAGCGCCAGCACTCGGCGGTCCAATACCTGACCGACCATTACCACGAGGCGCCGGTGTGGATCGTCGCCTGCCTCGAAGGCGAAAACCCGAACCGCACCGCCGGCTCGTCGATCTATCCGGCGGTGCAGAACATGCTGCTGGCGGCGCGGGCGCTGGGGCTCGGTTCGACCCTGACGACCCGGCACACCGGCTACGACAAGGAATGCGACGCGGCGATGGGCATCCCGGCCGGCTACAAATCCTATGCGATCCTGCCGATCGGGTATCCGATGGGCAATTTCGGCCCGCTCGGCCGCGGGCCGCTTTCGGATGTCGCCTATCTCGACAATTGGGGAACGCCGTTCCCGGCCGCCTAAAAGGGAGAAGACACCATGCCGCGAGTCCCCCCGATCAGCAGCAAGGATCAGGTGCCGGCCGAGCACCAGCATGTCGCCGATGACATCCTCGGCGTGTTCGGGCGCATCCGCGGGCCGTTCAGCGTGTTCCTGAACAGCCCCAAACTCGCCGACCGGATGATTTCGCTCGTCAAGTTCAACCGCAATGACTGCATCGTCGAGGCGCGCCTCCTGTCGCATGCAGCCCTCGCCGCGGTGCGCGAGCGCGAGTCGGCCTATGTCTGGTCGGCTCAGGTCGGCGCCGCGCGCCGCAACGGCGTGCCGGAAGCGACGATCGACATCCTGCGCGCCAAGGGCGACGTCTCGGGTCTCGGCCAGGACGAGCGCGACATCGTCAACCTGATCCGCCAACTCTTGCGCACCAATCGCTGCGACTATCCGGTGTTCAACCGGCTCAATGGCAAATACGGCGCGCAATGGATGGTCGAGCTGATCACTGTCGCGCACAATTTCACCGTCCTCTGCGGCGTCACCAACGCGTTCGAGGTTGCGGTGCCGCCCGACGGCGACCAATTGCCGAGCTAGGCTCACATGCCGTCATTGCGAGCGCAGCGAAGCAATCTCGGGCCGTTAAACTCAGATCATCGAGATTGCTTCGTCGCTCCGCTTCTCGCAATGACGGGCCTTAAGGCGAGGACGATATGCCCCTCAAACGCATGGTATTGCAGATCGGCATGGGCACCGACATCCGCGGCACCGACTACACCAAGGCGGCGGTGCGGGCGTTGCGCGACGCGCTGTGGCACAATTCGCTCGGCATCGCCAACGCCGTGGGGTTGCCGACCGATTCGATGCAGGTCGAGGTGACGATCGGCGTGCCCCACCCCGACCGGGTCGACACGAAGGAGGTATTGGCGGTGTTGCCGCACGGCACCGGCACGGTGAAGGTGGTCGAGGGCGGGCTCGAAATCCCCAACGATGCCGGCACCGGCAGCACCGTCATCGCCAATGCCGCCGCCGTGGTGCGGCTCGACATCGCGTGAGGGAGGCGGGCATGGCAGCACCGCGCATCATCCTCGAAATGGGCATGGGCAACGACCTCCACGGCGGCGACTACACCAAGGCGGCGTTGCGGGCGGTGCAGGATGCCTTGCACCACTCCTCGCTGACCTTCATCCGCACATTGGGGCTCGATTCGCGCCGGATGCAGGTGACGGTAACGATCGGCGTGCAGGAGCCGGGCCGGGTCGATGCCGCCCGGGTCGCGGCGTCCTTGCCGCACGGCCAGGTGACGGTCGAGGTCGTCAAGGGCGGGCTCGACGTTCCCGACCCCGAGGGCGGCGACATTGCGGTGATCGCCAGCGCCGCGATCGCGGTCAGGTTCGAGAACCTGCCGCAGGCCGGGACGGGCGCTCAGCGGTAGAACTGCACCTTGGCTTCGCGGAACCACACGGTGTTCGGCGGCGAGGCGGAAATCGGCCCGTTGATGCCGAACACCGCCAGCTGAAACGTATCGCCGGCCTTGACGCTGGGGGTCAGCACGAGCCGGTTCGGCATGTTGAAGCCCTGGATCGTCGCCGGGCTCGGCCGGCCGGCGACGCGCGGCAATTCGCCGTTGACCCAGATTTCGGCGTAGTCGTCGACATTGACCGTCAACACCGCGCCGGCGCCGCCCGGGTCGAACTCGCCGATCCGCGCGGGGATCGTCAATTTGGCGCGGAACCACAGAAACGACACGTAGCCGCCGCCGCGCTTGGCGCTCAATTCCGTCGGCGGGATCACCTGCCAGTCCGCATCGTCGAACCCGGCTTCGCCGGCCTGCGGCCGGATCTCGTAGGTCGATTTGTATTCGGGCATCGCGTCGGGCAGCGGCGGCCGCTCGACGACCTTCGCCTCGCGTACCCGCCACACTGCGCCGAGCATTGCCGAGCCGGCCTCGGTCATCAGGTCGACCGTGCACAGCGCCGGCAATGACGAGGCGACCGGCGGCGCCGGCGTCAACAGCGGATGCGGCGGTCCGGGTGCGACGCGGGGCGCGGGGATGTTGTCGGGCATGGCGATATCCTCCTCTGCCGGTCTTCGACCGCTTGTCTCGATCGTGTCATCGCGCGCGCGGCGACGCAATCGCGCACCGCCGCAGGGGCTGACCGCGCCGCATCCTCGTTGCGCGGGGACGCTGGCTCACACCGGGCCGAACCGGGGCGGCGGGATGCGGCGGCGCGAGGCGGCTTCGTAGGAAGAGGCGATCCGCAAGACCACGTCCTCGCGGCCGGGCTCGGCGCGGAACACAAGCGAAAACGGCAATCCCGGCGCGAACAGTATCGTCGGGCGCTCGGCCGGCGCGGGGACATAGCGGGTGCCGCCGTCGGAGAGCTTGAACACCGGGTCCCAGGCCTCGGTCACATAGCCGGCCGGCACCAGCATCTCGGTCAGCCCGGCGTTCGGCCCATACATCGATTCCGGGCGCAGATTGTTGGGGCCGCCTTGCGGGTCCCAGGCGCCGCCGATGATCGCCGGCGGCAGCGGCGTGTGCAGACGCACCAGCGCGTCGAGCCGGTTTTCGAGGATCACCATCATGTCGACCCGGCGCAGCAATTCGCGCAGCATGATGCGCTCGTCGACTCCCTGCCGGCCGCCGAGCGCGTTGCGCGGGTCGGTCACTTCCTCCCAATTCTTGAACGCGGCGCGGCCGTCGTCGCCCCAGAATTTCGAGCGGGCGTTGAGCGCGGCGAAATCGTCGAGCGTCTCGGCAAAGCCGCGCGCTCGCCAGTCGGCGGCGCGGCGGCTCAAATATTGCCGCACGTGAAAACGGAAGCTCATCGCCAGCTCCTGGTCCTGCACGGTGGCGATGTCGAGGTTTCGTGGCGGCGCGATCCGCCCTTCGGCGAGTTCGACGCAATAATCGATCGGCGCCATCGCGCCGCTGCCGAACACCTTGCCAGGCTGGAACTCGGTCGGGCGGATCGAAGCGGCGAATTCCTTGAACACCGGCGTGCCGTCGCGGCCGAGGCGGAACAGGATGTCGGGCATGAATACCGGCACGAGCCGGGCCAGCGCGCGGCGGAAATCCGGCTCCATCGCCTCGATCTCCGGGTCGCGCGGCCAGAATTCGTGCCCCGATTCCACGAGCGTCGCGCCGAGCCTGTCGCGCAATACCGATTTGATCTCGGCCGCGGCGGCGCGCGAGATCGGCTCGGCCGCCTTGTCGCCCGGCCGCAGCAGCATCGATTCGCGGACGATGCCGATCCGCATCCCGTTGAGGCTGGCCGCGCCGGTAACGTGGCTGGCGTAATTGGCCAGCACCGACGAGCGCGGCACCGTCGTGTACGGGTCGCGCGGGTCGTAATACCCGGTTTCGGGATCACGCAGCGCGTCGAGCACCTTGGCGCAGTCCTCAAGCGTGCGGGCGAGGATGCCGGTGCGGTCGCAGTAAATGTCGGCGCCGATCGCGCCGCCGTCGAAGCCGAGCATCGCCTTGTGCGGCAGGATCAGCGCGACCGCGTTGTGGTTGGCCGGGCCGCGGCACGACGCGCGGGTTTCCTCGCCAAGGCTGCACATGACGAGATTGGCGCTGACCGAGACGCCAGAGCCGGAGCTCGACCCGAGCGAGGCGGCGCGGGTCGTGTCGTAGGGGTTGGCGGGGTTGCCGGCCCACGAGCTGCGCTGATAGCCGAGCACCGACGGCAGCACCTTCTCCGGCTGGTGGCGGCCGCCGGGGTTGCCGGCGCGGCCGTTGTATTCGGTGTTGACCGCCTTGGCGAAAATGATCGCGCCCTTGTTGCGCAACTGCTCGACGAGGATGTGGTCGCGCGCCGGGAAATCGATGTCGTAGGCCGCATCGCCGCCGGCGGTCGTGCGCATGTCCTTGGTGTCGAACGGGTCCTTGAACGAAAACACGACGCCGTACATCGGCAGCGCCGCAAGGTCGGGGTCGGTGCCGTATCGCGCATCGAGCTCGGCGGCGCGTTCGAGCGCATCGGGCAGGCGGCGGAACTCGTCGCAAACCGGCGGCGCGCCTGGCGGCAGCGGGCCGTGTGACGGGTGCCGGTCGTAGTCGCCCTTGCAGGTCACCGAGCGCTCGCCGCGGATGTTCAATGTCGCCAGCGCGTTGAGCTGGGTCCCGTCGGCGATGCCGGCGATCATGCCGTATTGCTGCACGACCGACGGGTCGGAGGCGGTCGCCTCGATGCGGCCGAATTCGAGCGGTTTGCCGCAATACTTGTCGAGTTCGGGAAGGAGCGTCGCGGCGTTCACGGTCTCGGTCGGAAACCGCAGGCTCGCGCCGGCGCGCACCGCCCCCTCCGCTGCCGGCACGCTCGCGCCGTCTGCCGTGACGAGCCGGCTGGCGACGCCGTTATAGGCGCGGGCGCGGGCGATGTACTGGCGGACGATGTCGACGCAGCTGGTCTGCCCGGCCCGGATCGCCCGGTGCACATCGTCGATCGTCGCCTCCTCGACGCGGAACCCGTCTTCGCTCATCGCTTCCTCCCCGGCCGCTGCGGCGCCGGCAAGCTTCGGCCGATTGCCCGCGACGGTAAAGCGGCGGTGCCGCATGGCGGGGGCAACACGGGCTTGCGGCGCGCTTTGTTTTGCCCCGGCATCCCATTACAGTCCGCCGGGCCCACCAGAGAACCGGGAGATTCCCCCATGGCGTTCCGCAACATCCAGACGGAAATGGTGACCTATATCGGCCACAACCGCGACAAGGGCGAAGCCTATTACGCCCGGCCCTCCGGCAACGGCCCGTTCCCGGGCGTCGTCGTGATCCACCATATGCCGGGCTGGGACGAGTGGACCTGCGAGGTCGCGCGCAAATTCGCCCATCACGGCTATGCCGCGGTGGCGCCGAGCCTGTATTTCCGCGTCGGCGACGGTGCCGACGAGGCCGTCGTGGCCAAGGTGCGCGGCGACGGCGGCAACCCCGACGAGCAGATCGTCGGCGACGTGGCCGGCGCCATCGCCTTTCTGCGCGAGCAATCGCATGCCAGCGGCAAGGTCGGGGTCATCGGCTTCTGCTCCGGCGGGCGCGAGACCTATCTGTGCGCCTGCCGGCTCGGCAACAGCATCGATGCCGCGATCGATTGCTGGGGCGGCAACGTCGTCGTCGCCAGGGAAAACCTGACCCCGAAAAAGCCGGTCGCGCCGATCGACCTGACCGCCGGCATCCAGTGCCCGATCATGGGACTGTTCGGCAACGAGGACGGCAACCCGACCCCCGATCACGTCAACCAGACCGAAGCGGCGCTGCGGCAGCACGGCAAGAATTACGAGTTCCACCGCTATGACGGCGCCGGCCACGCCTTCTTTGCCCATTATCGCCCGAACTATCGGGTCGAGCAGGCGGTTGACGGCTGGAACAAGGTGTTCGCCTTCTTCGGCAAGCACCTGGCGAAATAGCGCGGGCGGCCCTCGGCCCCTTTCGTCCTCGCCTGCACGGAGGCGATGAGGGGGAAACTCGGGAAACCGCTTGCGTTTTCGCGACGGTTCGGCTTTGACTCGGCCGGTAATCCAGCCTTCTGTCCCCCTGGAGGGCACTCATCGGGACCGAGATCGAGCTGAAGCTCGCCGCACGCCGGGGCGACGTGCCGGCGTTGACGCGCGCGCTCGAAGCGATGGCCGCGCGGCCGGTATGGTCGCGAAAACGGCTCGTCAGCACCTATTACGACACCGCGGATCGGGCGCTCCTCCGCGACGGCACGGTGTTGCGTGTGCGCCAGGCCGGCGGTCGTCGGCATATCCAGACGGTCAAATCCGCCGGTGACGGCGCCTCCTTCCTCGGCCGCGGCGAGTGGGAGGACGCCATCGCCGGTGCTTCCCCCGATCCGCATGCCGCGCAATCCGGGCGGTTCCTGCCGCCCGACATCGCACCGCGCCTGTGCCCGGCGTTTCGCACCGAGATCATGCGCCGGTCGCTCCGGCTGGAGCCGGAGCCGGGGACCCGCATCGAGGCGGCGATCGACCGCGGGCGCATCCGCGCCGGCGACCGCACCGAACCGGTGTGCGAGATCGAACTGGAATTGAAGGACGGCTCGCCGACGGCGCTCTACGACGCGGCCTTGAAACTGCTCGAAGCGGCACCCATCCGGGTTGAGGTGCGCAGCAAGGCCGAACGCGGCTACCGCCTTGCCGCTGGCGGCGACGCGGCGACGGCGCATTTCGACGGCGGCGAGCTCGACCCGGCCGAAAGCGGCGAGGCGGTGTTGCACGGCGTCGGCCGCGCCTGCGTCGCCCAACTTCTGGCCAATGAGGCGGCGGCGCTGGCCGGCGACGCGGAGGGGGTTCACCAGATGCGCATCGCGCTGCGCCGGCTGCGCGCGATCCTCTCGGCCTTCGGCATCATGATCCCGAAGGAGCGCCGCGCGCCCTTCGATGCGGATTTGCGGTGGCTCGGCGACGCGCTCGCCGCGGCGCGCAACCTCGATGTGTTCACCGGCGAGCTGATCGGCCCGGCACGGGCGGCGCAGATCGACGGGGTTTTCCTCGAACGGCTCGGCAAGGCGGCGGAGCGGCGGCGGCGGCGCGCCTATGCGAGCGCCCGCCGCGCGATCCGCTCGCCGCGCTATACGGCGCTGCTGCTGCGGCTGATGCGCTGGTTCGACGACAGGCTGTGGCGCGGCCGCAGCGACGCGGCAAACCGGCTCGATGCGCCGATCGCGGTTCTCGCCCCGGCATTGCTCGACCGGCGGCGGCGCAAGGCGCAGAAGCGCAGCCGCAACCTCGCCGATCAGTCGCCGAAGCAGCGCCACAAATTACGCATCGCCCTGAAAAAGCTGCGCTATACGACTGAACTCTTCGCCAGCCTCTACGACCCCGACGAGGCGAAGCGGTTCATCCGCCGGCTCAAGCACTTGCAGACCAGGCTCGGCGATGCCAACGATGTGCGCGTCGGCCGCAAGCTCGTCGCCGAATTGGCGCCGTCGCGCGGCGGCAAGGCCGAGGTCGCGAAGGTGGGCAACCGCATGCTCGACTGGCACGCCGACCGCCTTGCCGAAGCCGAGCCCAAGCTGCTGAAGCAGGTGCGCGAGCTTTACCGGGCGCCGCGGTTCTGGCCGATGCCGCCTTCCGCACCCGATCAGGACGCAACGCGATAGTGCGTGGGTCGATTCATGTCGAAGCAACCTGCCCTTCGTCATGCCCGGACTTGATCCGGGCATTTACGAAACGGGGGCGGCCATGACGATTGACGCGACCTGATCGGATACCGCGCTAGGCGCCGGCAAAGCGCGGCATCACCTCGCGCGCAAACAGCCGCATCGATTGCCGGGCCAGCTCGCACGGCATCAGGTTGAAATTGACCTGCAATGACGCGTGCTCGAAACCGCCGAACTCGTCTTGCAGCCGGGCAACGGTCGCGGCGATGTCGTCGGGAGAGCCGACCCAGGCGCCGCCGGTCTCCATCTGCTCTGCTGCGTTCGACGCCTTGAGGGCGGCGATGACCTTGTCGTAGCCGGGATAGTCGGCCGAAATCTGGCCGTCGAGCCAGTCCGAGGCGGCATCGACGAGCGAGCGCAGGTAATCGTCGATCAGCGGCATCGCCACCCGGCGGGCCTCGCCGCGATCGGCATGGCAGAACATGTGAAAGGCGATCATGACCTCGCCGGTGCCGCGATGGCCGGCGCGCCGCCAGGCCTCGCGATAGGCGGCGAGGAGCGGCCGCATCCTCGCCGCGGCAAACGCGATCGCCATCACCGAATAGCCCATGCGCCCGGCAAACTCGAACGATTCCAGGCTGTTGAGTGCGGCGACGTAGAATTTCGGGCGCGGATTCTGGGTTGGCCGCGGCAATGAGGTGGTGTTCTCGATCGTGTGGAACCGGCCGCGATGCGACACGTTTTCGCGCGTCAGCAGCAGATCGACCTGCTCGATCCCTTCGCGAAAGCGGGCGACCGACTCGTCCGGCGAACGCCCGAACCGGCGGAACTCGTGCGGCAGAAAGGCGCGCGCAAAGCCGACATCGAGCCGGCCGCCGCTGATCGCGTCGAGCATCGCGATCTCGCCGGCGAGCTTGAGCGGGTGGTTGAAGGCCGGCAACACCGCGCCGGTAACGAGCCGCGCCCGCCTTGTCCGCTGCGCCGCTGCGGCGAGAAAGACGATCGGGTTAGGGCTGTAGCCGCCGTAGCGGTGGAAATAGTGCTCGACGATGCGGATATGGGTGAAGCCGAGCCGGTCGGCTTCCTCGGCAAGGTCCAGCGCGTCGCCGAAATAGGCCTCGGCCGAGCGCTGTTGCGGCCCCACGTCGGGGAAGAATTGCACGCCGAATTGCATGTCTGCTTGGAGCGCGGGGCGTCTCTCTATTCCGCCGCGGTCTCGAGCCCGGTCGGGCAGGTCACGCCGGTGCCGCCGAGCCCGCAATAGCCGAACGGGTTTTTGGCCAGGTATTGCTGGTGGTAGTCCTCCGCGAAGTAAAACGGCGGTGCGCTGCGTATCTCGGTGGTGATCGCGCCGTGGCCGGCGTCGGCGAGCCGCGCCTGGTAGCGCTCGCGCGAGGCTTCGGCGGCGCGCTGCTGCTCGGGCGTAGGGGCATAGATCGCGGAGCGGTACTGGGTGCCGACATCGTTGCCCTGGCGCATGCCCTGGGTCGGGTCGTGGCTCTCCCAGAAGATTTTGAGCAATGCGTCATAGCTGATCTGTTTCGGGTCGTAGACGACGAGTACGACCTCGGCATGGCCGGTGCGGCCGCTGCACACCTCCTCGTAGGTCGGGTTGGGGGTCGAGCCGCCGGCATAGCCGACCGCCGTCGTCCACACTCCCGGCGCTTCCCAGAATTTGCGCTCGGCGCCCCAGAAGCAGCCGAGCCCGAACACCGCCTCGGCAAGCCCCTGGGGATACGGGCCTGCGAGCGGGTGGCCGTTGACGAAATGCCGGTCCGGCACCGGCATCCGCATGGCGCGGCCAGGCAGGCACTGGTCGGGGCTCGGGATGGTCAATTTGTCGCGCCGCAAGGACCACATGTCGCCGCCTCCGTTCGCACGCCTCAACCCGGGGGAAGAGGCCGGTTCAATGACGCCGAGCCTAAGGTAGGTCACAAACTCCCCGCCGCCAACCGCCGGAATTACGGCAATCGACTCAGCCTATTGAGGGATTCTTAACCATTAACGGCAAAGCTGGGAAGCCAGCGACCGCACCGCTACCGGCCAGGCGAAGCAACCTCCGGCAAGCCGGAGCCGAATGACGTACGGGCTGCCTCTCGGCCGATGATCGATCTCCACGACGCAGACGCCAACGTCAACGCCTTCGCGCTTCGCCTCGGACGGTGGCGGGCGTGCTTCTCCTGGGCTCACCCGTCGCAATGGCCGCCGTACTGGTGGGTGTGGGCGGGCGGGGTGCTGGCCATCCTCGCCGTATTGCTCGGCAATGCCGTGATCATGTCGCAGTTCCGCCGCGCCGCGCTTGCCGATGCGCGCAGCGAGACCGCCAGGCTCGCCGGCGTCGAAGCCGGGGCGACCGACCGCGCGCTGCACCGGGTCGATCTCGCGGTTTCGGAGCTGGTCGCCCGACTGACCCCCGCCGCTGCCGGCAGCGAGGCGGCGGCTGGCGACGCCGCGAGGCGATTGGTTACTCCTGCCGCATTGGCAGAGCAGCTCTTTGCGATGCCGCAGCTCGCCGCGCTCGATGTGATCGGCGCCGACGGCTCGGTGCTGGTTTCGTCGGGTCCCACCATCACCGCGCCGGCCGCATGGCGCCCGGGCATCGCGGCGTTGCGCGATCATCCGAAACTCGAACAATTCATCGGCGCGCTGCCGGCCGGGGGCGAGGAAACCAGCGGGGCGTCGATCTATTGGATGCGCCGCGTGAACACCGCCGACGGCGCCTTTGCCGGCGTCGTCGTCGCCACGCTGCGGGCGGCCTATTTCGAGAACCTCTTTGCCGCGGCCGGCCTAGGCGGCGACGGCGCGGTGTCGCTACGGCGCGACGACGGGACGCTGCTGGCGCAGTCTCCGCCGGCGTCGGCCGCGGCGCCCGCGCTGCTCGCTGCCATCGCGGCGCGGCAGCCGCTGCAGCATTATCCGCTGACCGTCTCAGTCGGCATGACCGAGGCCGCCGCGCTTGCCGGGTGGCGCGAGGAAGCTGTGGTGCTCGGCGGCGCGACGATCGCCCGGGTGATCGTGATCGGCCTGATCACGGCGCTGCTCCGCCGTCACCTGATCGCGCGCGAGCAGGTCGCCGCGGCGCGCTCCAAGATCGAAGCCGAGACCCAGGCGCGCGTCGCGCTGGAGCAGGCGGTCGCCCGTTCGGAGCAGGCAGTGCGCGAGCACCAGCTTACCGAAGCGGCACTGCGCGAGAGCGAGCAGCGCTTCCGCGACGTCGTCGAGGTCGCCGCCGACGTGATCTGGGAAACCGGCCCGGACCACCGCTTCCTTTCGTTCAGCGGCGGCAGCGCCGGCGAGTTGCGGCGGCGGCTCGCCATCGAGGTCGAGTACATGGTCGGCAAGACCCGCTGGGAACTGGCCGGGGGCGATCCCAACACGGACGACAAGTGGCGCGCTCACAAGGCGGAGCTTGATGCGCACCGGCCGCTGCGCCAGTTCCGCTATTCCGCGCTCTCGCCGAGCGGGCAGCCGGTCTATTATTCGGTCAACGGCAGGCCGATTTTCGATCCGGCCGGGGCATTTCTCGGCTATCGCGGCGTCGGCACCAACGAAACCGAGATCGTCGAGGCACGCTCCCGCGCCGAGCGGGCCGAGACTCTGCTGCGCGACGCGGTCGAAAGCATTTCGGAAGGCTTTGTCATCTACGACCGCGAGGATCGCCTGGCGTTGTGCAACAGCGCGTTCCTCGCACTCTACCCGAGCAATCGCACCGTGCTCGTTCCCGGCACCCGGTTCGAAGACATCATCCGCGAGGGCCTCGAGCGCGGGCTTTACGCAGACGCGGTGGGCTGCGAAGAGGAATGGTTTGCCAAGCGGCTAGAATCCCACCGCAACCCGCAGGGCGCGTTCGAGGCGCGGCACAGCAACGGCCGCTGGCTGCTGATCTGCGAACGCCCGATGCGCAACGGCGGGATTGCCGGCCTGCGCATCGACATCAGCGCGATGAAGGCGGCGCAGGCAGCCTTGCGCGACAGCGAAGAACGGCTCAACCGTGCGCAACGCCTGGCCAAGATGGGCTGCGACACGCGCGATCTGCGCACCGGACGGATGGAATGGTCCGATGAGACCTTCCGGATTTTTGGCCTGGCGCGCCAGACTTTCGTGCCTTCCATGGACCAATTGCTGGCGCTGCTGCATCCCGACGACCGCGCCCTGCTGCTCAAGGCCGACGCGGAGATCGACCGGGGCGTGTGCCCGGCGCCGTTCGAATTCCGGGTCATCCGGCCCGACAATACGATCCGCCACGTCGCCCGCGAGTGCGAGCTGTTGTGCGACGATGCCGGCGCCCCGATCATGGTGGCCGGAACGATGCGCGATGTGACCGACCTGCGCGCCTCACAGGCGCGGCAGAGCGAGCTGGAACGCCAGTTGCAGCATTCCCAGAAAATGAAGGCGCTGGGGACCCTGGCCGGCGGGATCGCCCACGACCTCAACAATACGCTGGTGCCGATCCTGTCGCTGTCGAAGATGGTCGCCGAGCGCATGCCCGAAGGCAGCGTCGACCGCGAAGACATCGAGATGATCTCTTTCGCCAGCGAACGCGCCCGCGACCTGTTGCAGCAGATCCTGATGTTCAGCCGCAACCAGGTCTCGGTGAAGGAGGCGGTCGATCTCGCGTCGCTGACGCGAAAGGCGCTGCAGATGCTGCGGGTGACCGTGCCCGCCGCGGTGCGGCTCGTCGAGGAGATCGACGCCGTGCCGGATATTTTGGGCGACGCCGCCCAGCTGCAACGGGTCATCGTCAACCTGGTGACCAACAGCATCCAGGCGATCGGCAAGCAGCCGGGCACGGTCACCGTGACCGTCGCCGCGGCAACGCCGGGCGAAATCGCGCCGGAGCGAAGCGCGGTCGTCTTGTCGGTTGCCGACACCGGCTGCGGCATGGATGCGACGACGGTGGAGCGCATCTTCGAGCCGTTCTACACCACCAAGCGCGTCGGCCAAGGCACCGGTCTCGGCCTGTCGGTTGTGCACGGCATCGTCACCGACCACGGCGGCCGGATCGAGGTCAACAGCAAGCGCCGCAAAGGCACCGTGTTCAAGATCCTGCTGCCGGTCACCGCCGGGGCGCCCGCATCGAGCGAACCGACCGCGACACCCGCCCACGACGACGGCATCGAAGCCGTCATATCCGCCTAGCCGAAACGGAGCCGCCATGCCGCGAACGGCACAAGTACAAAAGCGCCCGAACCCGTGCCCGGCTTCGGGAAAAGCCGCGGCCCGACCGCCGACGGAGACGCGTGCCGCCGCCAAGGTTCTCGTCATCGACGACGACATCCTGGTCCGCCGCACCATCTCGCGCATCCTCGAGCATGGCGGCTACCAGGTCGCGCTCGCCGAAAACGGCGCCAAGGGGGCGGCCAAGTTCCGCAGCGAGCACCCGGACCTCGTCATCACCGACATCATCATGCCCGAGCAGGAAGGGATCGAGACGATCATCGAATTGCGGCGGGAAAACCCCGACGCGCGGATCGTCGCCGTGTCCGGCGGCGGCCGGCTCGGCTCGATGGACTTTCTGACCGTGGCGCGCAAATTGGGCGCCAGTGAGATCCTGCGAAAACCGTTCGAGCCGGCCGAACTGCTCGGCTGCGTCGCTCGCGCGCTGGCGCCGAACTAGCCGGCGCCGATCCAGTCGAGGTTCGGCTCGGTTTCGAGGCGCTGCAGCCGCGCCAACAGGCGCGCCGCCGCGGTCTCGCCGATCGCGGCGCGGGTCAGCCGGGTGAACTTGTCGCCCAGCTCGCCCGGTTCGAGCATGCCGCCTTCGGCCCGCTCCTCCAGCCGGCGCCCATCGACCAGCGTGATCGCGACGGTGGCGCCGTCGGCCTCCGGCACCACCCGGACCCGCCGGCACAGCGCGCGAATTTGCGGGTCGGCGAGTGCGCTCTCATCGAACGATTCGGGATCGCGCGCCTCGCGGTACAGCGCCAGCGCGACGCAGAACGGGATCGAGTACTGCGCCAGCATCAAATCGCCCGGTTCGGCGATGGCGTGGCGCTCGACCATCCGTTGAGTGCCGGAAACCGTGATGCTCTCGATCTCGCCGCCGGCAAACCCGTGCCGGGCCTGCAATCCGCGCACCGCCTTGACCGCGGCGTGCGCGGTCGCGTGGATCGGATAGCGCTTCAACACCGTGCTCTGCACGACGAAGTCCTGGCCGAGCCCCTTGGTCAGTTCGCTTTCGTCGAACTCGCTGCAAAAGACGCGCAGAAACCCGAACTTGCCTTCGAGCGCGGTACGCGGGCCGGCAAAGCCCGCCTCGGCCAGGCTGGCGGCCAGCACCCCGGCTTCCGAGGCGCGGCCCAGGTGCAGGCGCTTGACCATGCCGCCGTCGCCGTTGGCGAATTCGAGCAATCCGCCGCACAGCGACCCGGCGATGCCAAGCGCATTGGTCATCCGCCCCGCGTCGAGCCCCAGCAGGTGGCCGCACGCCACCGCCGCGCCGAACGGCCCGGTCGTGCCCGGGGCATGAAAGCCGCGCGCCTCGTTGGTGTGGCCGGTGGCGCGGCCGATCCGGATCATCACCTCGTTGCCGGCGACGAAGGCCGCGATCAACTGCCGGCCGGAGGCGCCGACCTGCTGCGCCACGGCCAGCGCCGGCGGCAACACCGTCGCGCCCGGATGGGCGCCGGCGCCGGGCCGGGTAAGGCTGTCGAGCTCGAAGGCGTGGGCGAGTGCGCCGTTGGCGAGCGCCGCGGCCGGCGCCTGCACGAGGCTGCCGCGGCCGAGGATGCGGCTGTTGCCATTGGGCCCGGTGCGCTCGGCATAGGCGATGACGATGGCGCTCCACGGCAAGGCACTGCCGCAGATCGCCGCGGCGACGGTGTCGGCGATGCAGTCCTTGGCGCAGGCGACGACCTCCGCCGGCAGATCTTCGTATCGGAGCCCCGCGGCATAGCGGGCGAGCCGCACCGTCTCTTCGGCCATCGCGATCCTCCCGGATGTTCGCAACCGCGACTCTAGGCGCGCGCCGGCCCCCGCGAAAGCGCGGAGCGGGGGCGACGAAGAGGTGTTTCCGCGGCGGCCGATATCGCTCTAGGATCGCCGGCGAGCGCGTTGGCGAGCTGGGTGGCTCAGCCCGGCCTAACCTGGACGGAGGGAATGCTTATGGCGAAGAAACGGATCGCGGTCGTCTGCACCGGCGCGGTCGGCGGCTATGCCGGGGCGCATATGGTCAAGGCCGGCGAGGACGTGACCTTTATCGATTTCTGGCCCGAGCATGTCGAGCACATGAAAAGGCACGGGCTCACGATCACCCATCTTCGCGATGTCGAGCCGTTCACCGTGCCGGTGCGTGCGCTGCATGTCACCGAGCTGCAGCATCTGTCGAAGGAACAGCCGATCGATATCGCCTTTGTCTGCACCAAATCGTACGACACCGCGTGGGCGGCGACGATGATCAAGCAGTATCTGGCGCCGAACGGCTACATCGTGTCGCTGCAGAACTGCATGAACGAGGAGACGATCGCCGGCATCGTCGGTTGGGGCAAGACGTTGGGCTCGATCGCCAGCTCGATCACCGTCGAGCTGCACGCACCGGGACAGATCAAGCGTGCGGCCGGCAAGTCCGGGTCGAAGCACACGGTGTTTCGCGTCGGCGAGGTGCACGGCCGCGTCACCGACCGCGCCAAAGAGGTCTGCGCCCTGCTCGCCAATGCCGACAGTGCCTTCGTCACCGAGAATTTGTGGGGCGAGCGCTGGTCGAAGCTCGTCACCAACGTGATGGGCAACGGGCTTTCCGCGTGCACCGGCCTGATCGGCCGCGAGGTCGTCAAGAACGACGCGCTGCGGCATTTCTCGAACCGGCTCGGCAGCGAGGCGATCCGCGTCGGTCAGGCCCTCGGTTACACCTTTGACGAAGTGAGCCACATGGATCCCGAGATGCTGGCGCGCGCCGGCGAGGGTGATCCGGCCGCCCAGAAGGAAATCGACGAGCACCGGCTGGCAGTGGCCAACAGCGGCGGCGGCGAGCATCGCCCGTCGACCGGACAGGATATGGTCAAGGGCCGCCGCACCGAAATTCCGTTCCTCAATGGCTTTATTGTAAAGAAGGGGGAAGAGATCGGCCTGCCGACCCCGACCAACGCGGTTCTGACCGACATCGTGCTGCGCGTCGAGCGGGGAGAGCTGAAGGCGGACCCGAAGAACATCACCGATCTCAGGCTGAATTAACGGAAAGTAAGCTCTCTCCCGCACGGCGGGAGAGGGTGGCCGAAGGCCGGGTGAGGGTATTTCGGGCTGGCCAACCCTCACCCTCCCATCGCAATGCGATGGGTCCCTCCCTCTCCCGCAATGCGGGCGAGGGTTGAATTGGAGGGAACCGAGCCGATGCGCGCCATCGTCAATACCCCGTCTGGGCCGGCGCCGGTCGCCATCCGCGACCTGCCCGAGCCCGATTTGCGGCCCAACGAGGCGCTGGTCGCGGTGCATGCATTTTCGCTCAACCGCGGCGAATTGCGGCTGATCGAGACGCGCGGCGAGGGCTGGCGGCCGGGGCAGGACATCGCCGGGGTGGTGCTGCGCCAGGCGGCGGACGGCAGCGGACCCGCCGCCGGCACCCGCATCGTCGCGCTGTGCGATTGGCACGGCTGGGCCGAACGCGCCGCGGTGCCGGCGCACCGCATCGCGGCGATCGCGGACAATGTCTCGTTTGCCGCCGCCGCGGCGTTGCCGGTGGCCGGGTTGACCGCGCTGCGCTGCCTGCACCACGGCGCGCCGCTGCTCGGCAGGCGGGTATTGGTGACCGGCGCCGCGGGCGGGGTCGGCAATCTCGCGGTGCAATTGGCCGCGCGCTCCGGTGCCCGGGTCACCGCGGTGGTCGGCAAGGCCGAACGTGCCCGCGTGCTCGACGGGCTCGGCGCCGAGGCGGTCGTGGTCGGGATCGAGAGCGCGCCGGGGCGTTACGCGCTGATCCTCGAAAGCGCCGGCGGCGCCTCGATGCGGGCGGCGATCGAGCGCATCGAGGCCAAGGGTACAATCGTCGTCTATGGCAACTCCTCAGGTGAGCCGAGCGAGATCAATTTCCGCGATTTCGCCGAACATCAGAACGCCCGCATCCAGGGTTTCCATTATTTCACCTCGGAGCCTGAGGAGAAGTTCGGCCCCGACCTCGCGCTGCTCGCCGGTCTGGTGGCGGACGGGTCGTTGCGGCCGCGCATCGTCGAGCACGATTGGCGCGAGTTTCCCGAGGTCGGGCCGCGCCTGCGCGACCGCCATATCGCCGGGAAGGCAGTGTTTCACATCGATCAGGCATGAGGGGAGGACAGGGCGATGACGATCAAGGTCGGCGACAGGGTTCCGTCGGTGACATTGCGCTACCTGACGCCGGACGGGGTCAAGGCGGTCGGTTCGAACGAGTTCTTTGCCGGCCGCAAGGTCGCATTGTTCGCGGTGCCGGGCGCCTATACGCGAACCTGCTCGCAGCGCCACTTGCCGAGCTACGTCAACAACGCGGCGGCGATCCGGGGCAAGGGCGTCGATGCGATCGCCTGCCTGTCGGTCAACGACGCCTTTGTCATGAACGCATGGGGCAAGGCGCACGATGTCGGCGACAAGCTGGTCATGCTCGGCGACGGCAGCGCCGAGTTCACCAAGGCCGTCGGGCTCGACCTCGATCGTACCGAGGCCGGCATGGGCATCCGCTCGCAGCGCTATTCGATGGTCGTGGATGACGGGGTGGTGACGGCGCTGAACGTCGAGCCGTCGGGCGAATACGGCGTCTCCAGCGCCGAGGCGATGCTGGCGGGGTTGTAGGAAAAGCGATGGGCGTCGCTTCGCTCATCCCATCCTACGATGTCGTGCCGTAGGATGGGCTGAGCCTCGCAAAGCCCATCAACTTCCCAGGGTTAGTGCATCGCGGTCCCTGCCGGGGCCAGGGCGAAGCCGATCGGCGGGCGCTCCGGCGCCTTGAAGCCTTGCGGCCGCTCGTCCTCGACGACGATTCCGTCGAGGGCCAGGCGGCCGTCGATCAGCGACAGGGCCAGGATGCGCCGCTCGGCCGGTTCTTCGGCCTCGTCGAGCAGGCGCTCGGCGATCGGGTCCTCGACCAGGCTCTGCATGATCCGCTTCAGCGGCCGTGCGCCGAAGGCCGGCTCCCAGCCCAGCTCCGCCAGCCGCCGGCGGGCCGCCGCATCGACCGCGAGGTTGAGGCCGCGCTCGGCCAGGCGCTCGTTGATCTGGGCGAGCTGGATGTCGACGATCCGCGCCATCTCGCTGCGGCCGAGCCGGCCGAACACGATGACGTCGTCGAGCCGGTTGAGGAATTCCGGCCGGAACGCCCGCCGCACCGCGTCCATGACCTCGTCGCGCGCATGGTCGACCGGTTCGTCCTCGCCCAAGGCCAACAAAGCCTCGGCGCCGAGGTTCGAGGTCATGATCAGGATCGCGTGGCGGAAATCCGCCGTGCGCCCCTGCCCGTCGGTCAGCCGCCCGTCGTCGAGCGCCTGCAACAGCACGTTGAGCACATCGGGGTGCGCCTTTTCGACCTCGTCGAGCAGGACCACCTGGTACGGCCGCCGGCGGATGCGCTCGGCCAATGAGCCGCCATCGTCATAGCCGACATAGCCCGGCGGCGAGCCGATCATCCGCGACACCGTGTGCTTTTCCATGTACTCCGACATGTCGAGCCGGGTGATCGCGGTCTCGTCGTCGAACAGGAACTCGGCGAGCGCCTTGGCCAGTTCGGTCTTGCCGACGCCGGTCGGGCCCAGGAACAGGAACGAGCCGGTGGGCCGCGCCGGGTCCTTGAGCCCGGCCCGCGAGCGCCGCACCGCTTTTGCCACGGCGCGCACCGCCTCGGGCTGGCCGACGACGCGGCTCGCCAGTTTCTCCTCCATATCCTTCAGCCGCTGGCGCTCGGCTTCAAGCATGCGCTCGACCGGAATCCCGGTCCACCGCGTGACCACGGCGGCGATGTCGCGCGCGGTCACCTCCTCGCGCTCGTTCGCCGCGCGCGCCTCGGCATCGGTGTGGCGCTGCTCCAGCGTCGGGATGATCGAATAGGTCAACTCCCCGGCGCGGCCCCAATCGCCTTCGCGCTGGGCCCGTTCGAGCTGCGTCTTGGCGAGGTCGAGCTCTTCCTTGAGCCGGCGGCCCTCGCTGCGGCGCGATTGCGAATTGCGCCACGCCTGTTCCTGCGCCTTCGCCTCGGCCTCGGCTTCCTTCAGCTCGGTTTCGAGCTTGACCAGCCGCTCCTGCGAGGCGCGGTCGGGCTCGGCGCGAAGCGCTTCACGCTCGATCTTCAACTGCATGACCTTGCGCGAAACGGCGTCGAGCGCCTCCGGCTTCGAATCGATCGCGATGCGCACCCGCGAGGCGGCCTCGTCGATGAGGTCGATCGCCTTGTCGGGCAGGCGCCGGTCGGCGATGTAGCGCGCCGACAATTTGACCGCCGCGACGATCGCCGCGTCGGTGATGCGCACGCCGTGATGCACCTCATACCGGCCCTTGATGCCGCGCAGGATCGAGACGGCGTCGTCGAGCGACGGCTCGTCGATCGTCACCGGCTGGAAGCGCCGGGCGAGCGCCGCATCCTTCTCGATATAGCGGCGGTACTCGTCGGGTGTGGTGGCGCCGACGCAGCGCAACTCGCCGCGCGCCAATGCCGGCTTCAGCATGTTCGAGGCATCGATCGCCCCGTCGATGCGGCCGGCCCCGACCAGCATGTGCAATTCGTCGATGAACAGGATGATGCGGCCCTGCGCCGCCTGCACCTCGGCCAGCACGGCCTTCAGCCGCTCCTCGAACTCGCCGCGGAACTTGGCGCCGGCGAGAATCTGGGTCAGGTCGAGCGCCAACAGGCGCCGGTCCTTCAGCCCCTCCGGCACGTCGCCCGCGGCCAGGCGCTGGGCCAGCCCCTCGACGATCGCGGTCTTGCCGACGCCGGGCTCGCCGATGAACACCGGGTTGTTCTTGGTGCGCCGCGCCAGAACCTGGATCGTGCGGCGGATTTCGTCGTCGCGGCCGACGACCGGATCGAGCTTGCCCTGCCGCGCCTCCTCGGTCAGGTCGCGGGCGTATTTGGCCAGCGCCTGCCAGTCCTGCTCGGCCGACGGCGCGTCGGCCTTGCGGCCCTGGCGCAGTTGCTCGACCGCCTTCTTCAATGCGGTCGGGTCAACCGCGGCTCGGGTAAACATCGCCGACAGCGCGCCGCCCTGGTTGGCCAGGCTGGCGAGCAGCCGTTCGGCGGTGACGAAGCGGTCGCCGCTCGCCCGCGCGGCCTCGCTCGCGGACTGCAACACCGCGGCCAATTCGGGCGATAGATAGATCGGGTAGGGTCCGTTGGCGTTGACCCGCGGCAGGCGTTCGAGCCGCTCCTCGGCTGCCGATTTCAGCAGATCGGGGTCGCCGCCGGCGTCGCTGACGATGCGGCGGGCGAGGCCGTCGCCGTCATCGAGCAATGCTTTCAGAAGATGTTCCGGCAAGCACGATTGGTGGCGGCCGGCCAGGGCCGCCATCTGCGCCGCCTGCAACAGGCCGCGCGCGGTCTCGGTGAAATTCCCGAAGTCCATAAAGGCCCCTCGTTCAAGCCCGCCCTCCAGGAGGCACGGGATGATGTCGCTCGCGGCCCGCAGAATGCGCGACCGCCTGGCATCACGATGCTGAGATGGGGGCTTTCCGGCCGAAACTCAAGTTGCCGTGCAGGCCGGCCCGACGCCGGGGAAGGCTATTCGCCCGTCCCCGTGCGGCCCGCGCCCCGCGCCGGAACCGTGTCGTCCGGCTCGCAAGGGTTCGGCCAATCGCCGCCATAGCCCTTGCCGACAAAGGCAAACAGGCCGCCCTGGGCGACCGCGGCGGCGCACATCATGCCGAGCATGTTGACGGTGCGAAAGGCCGGGCTCGCCGCTTCCTTCGCCCGGCGTTCATAGGTTCGGTACATCTGCGCCGGATCCATCGCTCGCCTCGACTCGCTGCCGATGCTCGATCTGAAATCCGACCGGCTCCCATTTGGGGGGAACGGGGGACTCGGGGCCGGCCGGATTTCACCAGCATTTTATCTATGCCCGGCGGCCCGGTTACAACGAATTTGATGGTTAATTGAAACACTTTAACGATAGCTGCGGCCGGCCGAGAATCGCTTGCGGCGATGCCGCGCCGAGGCGCGCGGCCCGCCCGGCCTGCGGCCCGGCTGCGGTCCGGGCACCCGTGCTTTATCAATAGGTTAGACAGGTTGGGCGGCACGGCGACACGGGCTGTTTCCGGCCGGTTGCCAAGCCCGGGCAAAAGACCGATTGTGGCCGCCTCCGGCCTGCGGGCGGGGGATGCGCAAGCAATGGACGCGAACAGCCTGACCCGGTTTTCCGCGACGATGACCGAGGCAAACTCGACGGTGCGGATCGGCGCCCGCGACGCCGGGACGGCGCGGCTGGAGGCGGCGATCTCGGCCTGCCGCGCCGCGCTCAAGAAATCCGACCGGGGCCGCAAGCCGCTCGACTGGGCCATGATCCAGAACAGCCTCGGCAATGCCTTGCGCCAGCTTGGCGAGCGCGAACGCGGCACCGAGCGGCTCGAAGAAGCCGTCGCCGCCTATCGCGAGGCCTTGCAGGAATGCCGCCGCGAGCGGGCGCCGCTCGACTGGGCGATGACCCAGAATAATCTCGGCGCCGCGCTGCGCACGCTCGGGGTGCGGGAAAGCGGGATGGCGCGGCTCGAAGAGGCGGTCACCGCCTATCGCGAGGCGCTCAAGGAATACCGGCCCGAGCGCGTGCCGCTCGACTGGGCGATGACCCAGAACAATCTCGGCGCCGCACTGCGCAACCTCGGCGAGCGCGAAGAGGGGACGACGCGGCTCGAAGAGGCGGTCGGCGCCTGCCGCCAAGCCTTGCGCGAGCGCACCCGCGAGCGGGCGCCGCTCGACTGGGCGATGACCCAGAACAATCTCGGCAATGCGCTGGCGAGCCTGGGTGAGCGGCGCGGCGATGCGAGCCTGATCGAGACCGCCGTCGCCGCCTATCGCCAGGCCTTGCAGGTGTATCGGCGCGACCGCAACCCGCTCGATTGGGCGATGACCCAGAACAACCTCGGCAACGCGCTGTCCGTGCTCGGCGAGGAGCGCAACGAGGACGCGCCGTTGCAGGCGGCGGTGGCGGCCTATCGCGAAGCGCTCAAGGAATATCGCCGCGAGGTCGCTCCGCTCGATTGGGCGATGACCCAGAACAATCTCGGCAATGCGCTGGCGCGGGTCGGCGAGCGCGAACTGGGCACGGCGCGGCTGGAGGAGGCGGTCGCCGCCTACCGGCTCGCGCTCGAGGAATACAACCGCGAGCGGGCACCGCTCGACTGGGCGATGGCCCAGAACAACCTCGCCAGCACCCTGCACCGGATCGGCGAGCGCGAAGACGGCACCGAGCAGCTGGAACAGGCTGCCGCAGCCTACAACAATGCATTGTCCGTGTTCGTCGCCGCCAGCGCGATCCGCTATCTGCAGGTCTGCTGGGACAACCGCGACCGCGCCGTCGCGCTGGTCGCCCAGCGCCGCGCCGCGATGCGGCAATAAGGCCCGCCGCGCCTACTCCCCTGCCTTGCGGTAGTTCGCCAGCATATCGTCGAGCCGGGCCACTTCCTCGGTCAATTGCTGCACGTAACCCGGGCCGTCGATGCGCAATTCGCGCGGGCCCGGCCCCGGTGCCGACTGCAGCAGGTCGCGCAGCTTTGTGCCGCCGAAACTGGCGGCGCAGCGGCGCAGCCCCTGCACGCCGGCGGCAAAGGCGTCGCTGTCGCCGGCGGCCGCAGCGGTGCGGATCTGCGCGAGGAACTGCCGCGCGTCGGCCCGGAAAGCGGCGACGACATCCTGAAAAAACCGGCCGCCGCCGCCCAGCGACCACAATGCGTCGACCGCGCGTCGGTCGATCGGCGCCGCGCCGATGCGGCCGAACCGCGGGTGCGACGAGATCTCGGTGATGCTCGCCGCCGTCACCGGAGGCGGCGCCGGCGCGCCGAAAACCGCGGTCTCGATCGCCGCGATCAGCCGGCTCGGCTCGACCGGCTTGCCCAGCACGGTGTCGACGCCGGCCGCATCGAGCAATTCCCCGGCCGCGGCGTCGCCGCTCAACGCGATGATCGGTATCCCGGGCTCGGCCGCGCGGCATTCTTCGGCGATGGCGACCTCGCCGTCGCCGAGCGCGGCGAAATCGAGCAGGACCGCGTCGATCGGGTTCGCGGCAAGGGCGGCCGCCGCCTCGCCGGCATCGGCGGCGAGATCGGCGGCGTGCCCGGCGGTGGCGAGGATGCGCTCGATGATCTTGCGGTTCGCCGCGTTGGCGGCGGCGACCAGCACGCGCAACCGGCGCCGCGGCTCGGGCATGGCGGGCGCGCTGCGCGTGTCCGGCTCGGCCATCGGCTCGGGCATCAGCTCCGGCCGCATTTCCGGGGCGCTGTCGGCGGGCGGCGCGACGCGGCTATCGGGCGGCGGCGGCAACTTCGCCGCCGGCGTCGGCAATTCGGCCGGAAACCAGTCGGCTGCGCCGACGCACAGCGCATGCAACGTGCTCTGCAAGACGCCGCGGGTAAAGGGCGCGGGAAGGATGGCGTCGAGCTGGCCGTCGGCAAGGCCGATCACGCTGTCGATGCGGGGTTCGTCGGCGACAAACAGGACAAAGGGTGCGGCTGTCGGGTTGGCCTTGGTCGCGCGATAGGCCCAGCTCAACGCCGCCAAGACCTCGCCGCGGCCGTCGACGATCAATACCGGGCGCTGCCGGTCGGGCCGCATGGCCTCGATCTCCGCCAATGCCGGCTCTTCCATGCCGATCCACAGCGGCTCGGCACGCCACGATTGCAGCGCGGCGGCCAATTCATCGGCAAACCGGGCATCGTCGGTTGCAACCAAAACCGGCAGCCGATCGAGGTCGAGCAATAGCGCCGCGGCCGCCCGGTCGAGGGCAAACGGCAACTCGACGCTGTAGACCAGCCCGGAATGCGCGCCGGTATCGAATTCGACCGCGCCGCCCATCGCCGCGGCGAGGCGTGCCGCCGCCGCCAGCGCAGCATCGCCGTCGGCACCCGGCATCCGGGCGGGGCCCGCATCGCGATCGGCGGCACGGGTGCCGTGGTCGCGCACGAGGAGGCGCAGGCGCACCCCGTCGCCCGCAGCCGCGGCGAGGTCGAGGCGCACCTCGATCGCCGGACGCTGCGAATGCCGCAACGCGCCGGCAACCAGGGCGGTGACGAGCTGACGCAGCTGGTGCGGCCAGCCGCGCAATTCATAGGGCAGGCGCGGGTCGATCCGCACGATCAGCGCGCTGCCGCGATCCGCCGCCTGCGGCCGCAATGCCGCAACCGTGCCGTGGATCAGCTGGTAGAGGTCGAAGGGCCGGGTCTCCAGCGCGAACTCGCCGGCAGCGATTGCGGCATAGGCCGGGGCGGCGCCGGCCTGCACCAGCGCGGCGCGCGCGGCCAGGCGCATGCGCGCGATGATCTCGGCCTGCCCGGGCGGCAGCGCGGCCTGGTCGAGCCTGGCGCCGGCGCGCAGGACCGCCTTCAGCGATTCTTCGACCTCGGCGGCGAGCGCGGCAAACAGGCGAAATGCGGCGGCGTCGCCCGTCGGCGCACGGTGCCGCGTCGCCTCTGCCTCGCGCCGCAGCCGCACTATGCAGCCGGCCAGCACCGCGGCGGCGGCGGCCGCGGCTGCCGCGGCGAAGAGGATGGCGGCGCAGTGTGTGGTCAGCAGCGCGCGTCCTGCCGGGAAGGCTGCAATGCCGAGCGGCAATGCGAAGACGGCGACGGCAAGCACAAGCGCCATCGGAAGCGGAAAGCGCTCCGGCCTCCTCCGCGACAGGCCTGCCCGCCTTGTTTGCATCGTCTGCCGAAAGGACCCGGTGAGGTCCGAATAGCCCTTTGCCGATGAACCGCGTACCCGCCGACTCTATACGAGTGTCGGGTTTCCGGTATTGCTCTTTTGCGCAAGCTGCGGAGTGGCGCCAAAACTCTCGCCTCGCCGGCAACATCGGCGAAATCGGCTGCCGTTCCGGGGTCGCGGCGCGGCGAATCGCGGCGTGATTTGTGGCTTACGGCAGGATCAGCATGCCGATGCGCAGCACGCTGGCGATGGTCGGGTCGCCGAGCGGCACCTGTTCTTCGGGGTTGTACATCTTGACCGTCAGCGGGCCGATCCCGTCGCCGATCACGACCCCGGCGTCGGCTGTGCCGTTGGTTCTGACGAAAAACGCGATATCGCCCATCGCCACCGGTGCTCGCGGATCGACATAGGCGAGCGCACCGGGCCGCAGCAGAAAGCCGAGACGCTGCGAGAAATTGCGCACCAGAAAGCATTCGTCGTGGGGGCGCACGAGGTCGCGCACCGGGACCTGGTCGACGACCGCGTCGAGGTCGATCGCGAAATGGTGATTGCCGTCCTTGCCGGTCTTCATCTGGCCGTAGACCGGCAGCGACACCGCCTCGGCCGGGGCGCCGACATAGCGGATGCTGCGGCGGATCGCGTAGCGCTCGAGCGCGCCGAGCCGGCCCCATTTGGCGTCCTCGCGCAGCAGCGAGCGCGGCACGCGCGGCAGCAGCCGCTCGGGCGGAACGCCGTTCTTCAGCTGCTCCAGGTTGTCGCGGGTGCGCCGCTCGAACAGGGCGATCAGGTCGGCCGCGCCCATCCCATAGAAGGCCGCGACCGCCTCGATCTCGTCGCCCTGGATGATGCGGCTCGCCATCTCCATCCGGTGGTAGACCGACAGCGTCATGCCGATCGCGCTCGCCACCTGCTGCATCGTCTTGCCGTGCTTCTTGCGCAGTTGCGCGAGCACGTAGCCGGTCGCGGCGGCGCCGCTGGCAATGCTGTTGCCGATCGCTTCCTGCTGCGCCTTCTGCCAGCGCTCCACCCCCGGCGCCGGGTCGCGCCCGGTGACGACAGGGATTTCATCGGGGCGGCAGCGCAGGATGCTGGCGAGCTCGGTGAGCTGCAAATTGGTCAGCCGGCGCTCGCCGCTTTCCATCTTGGAAATCGTCGATTCGCCGATCGGCGGGTCCATCATACGGCCGAGTTGTTCCTGCGTGAGTTGCCGTCTTAAACGGAACTCTTTGATATTGTTAGGAAAAACGATCTCGGCTCTGGCGCGCATGACGGGCTCCGCGACAGAAGATTGAAAACTTTTCATTTATCGTCAAGTCTTCGTGCCGGATGTGCTTTACAGTTTAGAATGGCGCCAACAATCATCGTAGCAGTAGATCGTCCGGTGGAGCGGCGAGGTCCGTTCCACCGGCATTGCCAGCGCCGGTAGCGGTTGGGTATCGCCGAGGGGGGAATGGTCCGGCGACGAACATTGAGGCGGGTACGGGCGATCGCGGCGGGGCGCGGGTGCCAGGACGGCACGGCGCCGGCGGTCGTCGCGACCGAGGCCGAATGCCTCGAACAGATTCTCGAAGCCTTCCGCGACATTGCCGACCGCGACGACATCCACCAGGCCGCCGATCGGCTCGCCCTGGTGCAGGACTGGATCCGCCGCGCCGCCGAGCGCGCCGCCGCCGATCCGATCTTCGTCGGCTTGCGGCTCGCCTCGTAGGGCAGGCCCGCCGCGCCGTTATCGCCGTGCCTGTGCGTGGTCACGCACCACCCCCGCCGGAGGCGATCCCCGACTCGAGCTGCATCAGTCCTTCCGCGATCTTTTGCGGATCGACCTGATAGGTGCCGGCGGCGATCGCCTGCTGCAGCGCCGCGACGCGCGTTTCGTCGATCGTCGGCACCTCGCTCGCCGCCTCGGCGATCGTCGTCAACAGCGCGGCTGTGCCGCCGACATCGGCCTGATCGATCGCCGCCGCCGGAGTCGCTGCCGACGACGCGGCGGAGGCCTGGCTTGCGCCGGCCTGCCCGCTGGCGATCGTGCCGATCGGGCCGCTGGTGTTTACGCCCTGGATCGGATCAGGCATGGTGCGCGCTCCCGATCAACCCGGCATCGTCGCCGGTTTCCCCCCAGGCTACCGCATCGGGAAATATTTTGCGCCAAGTGGCCGCCAGCTCTTCCAGCGCGACCCGCCCCGCCGCCACCGCCTCCCCGTCGTCGCCTGCATTGCCCTTCAGGATTGCCGCCAGAACATACTGGTAGACGCTGGCAAGGCAATCGCTGAGTGCGCCGGGCGTGACCCCGGACAAACCGAGCATGAATTCAACGACATTGCCGGCCGAGCCGAGCGCCTTGGCCTTCTCGGCCCGATCGCCGGCGGCGATCGCCGCCTCGGCGCGCATCAACAGGATTCGCGTCGCATCGAGCGCCATCTTCATGTAGTCCTCGGGCATCGCGCCGACGCCTTCCGTCGCGCGATAGGCCGCGGAGCCGGTCAATCCTTTGCGTGTGCCGATCATGGTGTGGCCTCACCCGCCGCCGGAGGTCTGGTTGAAATAGGTGGTCAGAAAGTCGCTGACCGTCTGCAACTGGGTCAGCGTCGCCTGCGCCACCGAGAATTGCTGCGTCAATTCCTGCGTTTCCTGGTTCGCCTGCGCCTGCAACTGGCTGATCTGCGTGTTCATCGAGGCGATCGTGGTGTTGAGGCTGCCGATCTGCCCGGTGACGCTGCCGGTGCCGCTCGCCAGTGCCGAATTGACGATGCTGCTGAGGCTGCTGAACACGCCCTGGCTGATCGTCACCGTGCCGAGATTGCCGGTCATGCCGGGCGCGACCTGCAGCGCGAGGCCCTGCGCCGCGCCGCTGCCGCTGACGACCATGACCCCGCCGGTGCCGCTGGCGGCCTCACCGTTGACCGTGCCGACGACGGTGCCGGCGGAATTGGAGGTGACCGAAACCGCATAACTGCCGGGCAGCGCCGATCCGATGCCCTGCACGGCCACGTTCGGGCTGCTGGCCTGGCCGACCTCGCCGAACAGCGAGGCGACCGCGTTGTAGTTGTTCTCGGCCGCGGCCTGGAACGTGGCATCGTCGAAGGTGACGGTGCCGCCGCTGGTGACGGTAAAGCCGACGCTGCTGAGCGACGCATAGGGGCTGGTAGCGGCGGTCCCCTCATTGGGCGGGTTGGTGATCGCGTTCAACAGGTCGGTGCGGACGATCTCCAGGCCGATATTGCCGAACAGCGGTCCGGCGCCGCTCGCCGGAGTGTAGGAGGCGTTCTGGCTGATCGTGCCGAGCGCCTGGTTCAGTGCCTTGACGAGGTTCTGCGCCGCGCTGTCGAGCGCGGACACGTCCTCGCCGACCGTCACCGTGGCCGAGCCGCTGGCGGCGAGGGTCAGGGTGAGGCCCTGGACCACCCCGGTAATCGTGTTCGACCCGCTGGTGATGTTGAGGCCGTCGAACGAGAACGAGGCGTTTGCCGCCTTCTGCGTTTCGCTGAGACCCGAGGCGCCGGTGTAATAGCTGAGCCCGGCCAATGCGCCGGTGCCGCTGATCGTGAAGGAATTGGCGCTGCCGGCGTCGTCGCCGGTCAGGACCAGATGGTATTTCGCGCCGTCGAACACCACCGTGGCTTGCACCCCGGCGTCGGCCGCGTCGATGGCGCTGGCGATGCCGGCGAGGCTCGACTGGCCGCTGGCGACATCGACGTTGACGGCGCTGCCGCTGCCGACCTGGATCGACAGCGTGCCGGCGCCGAGCGTGCCGCTGGCGCTCGCCGAGCCCGACGAGATCAGGCTTTCGGCCGCGGCCAGGTGAATTCCGGAAAGGGTGTAGGTGCCGGTTGCGGCAGTGTTGTCGGCGGTGGCGTGCACGGCGCCGCTCGGCGATACATTGACCGACCGCTGCGCCAGCGTCTGGACGTTGGCGAGGCTCGACAGCGCCGATTGCAGGCCGGACAGTGCGCTCTGCACCTGGGTCAGGGCAGTGACCTGCGCCTCGATCGGTTTTTCCTGGTTCTGCAAGGCGGTGGCCGGCGCCTGATAGGCGGCCGTCGCCTGCTGGATCAGCGAGGTGATCTGGCTCGAGCTTAGAAGATCGCTCACCGCCATCTGCCGCTCCCCTCATCCGTTCGCGGGCGCCCGCGCTCGGGAAGACCCCGAGGCGGGCGCGTCTCGTCGACTTACTGCAGCAGCTTCAGGAAGGCCTGCTGCAACGTGCTTGACTGGGCCAGGGCCGAAACGCCCGCCTGCTGCAGGATCTGGGCCTGGGTGAGCTGGGTCGTGACCTGCGGGATGTTGGCATCCTCTACGGTCGATTTCGCCGAGGTCAGGTTGGTGTCGGTCGTCTGCAGATTGCCGACCGTGGCCTGCAACCGCTGCTGCACTGCGCCGAGCTGGCTGCCGACGCTTTCGAGCTGCTGCAACGCAAAGGTGACGGTGTTGAGCGCGGCGCTTGCACCGGCCGCGGTGCTGACGTTGACACTGGCCAGCGACGACAGGTTCGACGACGCGCCGAGGCCGATATCCGAGGCGCTGGCGGCGAGGGCGAAGCTCTGGTTCGACTGCAGCGTCACCAGGCCCTGGACCGTGGCCGAGGTGGTGCCGCCGGCAGTCTCGATCGTCGTTCCGCCGGCGGCCAGGCTGCCGGTGCCGGTAAAGCCGGCGATCGAGATGTTGTCGCCCGACGCGGAGGTCAGCACCAGCTGGTTGGACGAGTTGACCGTGGCCGTGACGCCGGTCTCGCCGGTGGCCTGGTTGATCTCGTTGGTCAGCCCCGCCAGCCCGGCCTGCGACACGCTGGTGACGGTCGCGCTGATCTGGGCCTTGTTGGTCTGGGCGGCGCCAGTGCCGTTGCCGAGATCGAACGACAGCGATCCGGCGGTCACGGTAAAGGCGACGCTGGTGACGGCGCTGCCTTCGACATTGGTGCTTGACGTGCTGTTGTTGACTGCCTGCGCGATGCCCTGCGCCGATTCGGTGGCGGCCGACACCGTGATCGAGGCATTGCCGGCCGAACCCGACACGCCGAAGGTGCCGGCGGTGAAGGCGCCGGCGCCGCCCGAGCTGATCGTGTACGAGGCGCCGGTGTCATCGGCAACCGAGCCGGTGCCGGCGCCCTTCGTCGTATAAAGCGCGCCCGAGACCGCCGATTGGTAGACGCCGATCTGATTGGCGGCGGTGCTCGCCAGGGTCAGGCCGATGGTCTGCCCGGCGCTCGCGCCGACCTGGAAATTGATCCCCTGGAAGGTGCCGTCGAGCAGGGCGACGCCGTTGAAATTGGTCTGCGTCGAGATCGTCGAGATCTGGGTTTGCAATTGCGAGACCACCTGCTGCAACGCTGCCAGCTGCTGCGCCGTGGCGCCGCCGTTGGCGGCCTGGTTGGCGATGCTGGAGATGTTCTGCACGATGTTGACCTGCTGGGTGATCGCGCCATCTGCGGTCTGCACCAGCGAGATCGCCTGGTTGGCGTTCGAGGTGGCCTGGTTCACGCCGCCGATCTGGGCGGTGAAGCCCTGGGCGGCGATGTAGCCGGCGGGATTGTCGGCCGGGCTGTTGATCGCGAGACCAGACGACAGTTCCTGTTCGAGCGTGTTGGTGGTGTTGGCGTTGGTGTTGAGGGCATCGAGCGCATATAGCGCGTTGACGTTGGTGTTGATACTTCCTGCTAGCATCGCTTGCCTCCTGATGCCGGCCGCGCCGGGCTTGCCGCCCGGAATAGCCCGGGATGATCCGGGGACTCGCTGCCGGCACCGATGGCTCGGGCACAGGCGGTCAGGCCCCTCACCCCGATAGAGACGGACGCTTGCGGAATTTGTTGCACGCTTTGGCGAACGGGCACGCGGCACCCCTCACGGCAGCCAGGCCCGGCGCCACTCGTCGAGATGGTCTTCGAGCATCCAGTCCTTCAGCACCGCCTGGCGCAGGCGCTCGCCGGCCACTGCGCAGGCGTCGCGGTCGGCGGTCAGTTCGCGAATGGCGCCGATCCAGTCGCGCGGGCGGTTGGCGACCCGAAACACCGGCAAACCCCCCTGGTAGGGCAGGATGTCGGTGCACAGCACCGGGTAGCCGAGCACGCCGCACTCGAGGAGGCGCAGATTGCTCTTGCACTCGTTGAACGGATGCAACTCCAGCGGCGCCACGGCAAGGTCGAGATCGAGCGAGGCGAGCGTGCGTGCATAATCGTGGAGCGGCACCCAGTCGTGATACTCGGCCACCGCCGGGCGCAGACTTTCCGGGCAGAGGCCGAAAAACACCCAGTCGACCTCTTTCGCGGTCGCCTCGACGACCCCGGCGATCAGCGCCAGATCGCCGCGATGGCCGATCGCCCCCGCCCAGCCGACCCGCGGCTTGCCGTCGCGCCGCCGCTTCGGCGCCAGCCCGAGCCAGCGCGCCTTCTCCAGCCGGTTCGGCAAGACCACGGCTTCTTCGCACATCCTCCCGTAGCGGCGGGCGAGCGCCTCGGTGCTGACCACCAGCCGCTGGCACAGCGCCAGCGCCTTTTTCAGGCGGGCGGCGATGTCCGGTGCGATGTTCGCGCGGTGCGGGCTTTTCGGCGGCAGGTTGGTGATCAGATCGTCGAGTTCGAAGACGCGGAACGCGCGGCTCATCTTCTTGACCCGCTCGATGACCTCGATCTGCCCCCATTCGAGCTGGCGCTGGAAGACGATCGCATCGGGCGCCAGGCGCGCCACCTCGGGCGCGGTCATCAGGCGCATCGTCTCGTAGCTGTGCACGAGCCCGGATCTGAACAGCGCCCGGCTCGGCGCAATGATGCGGTATTCGCCGCAGCCTTCGCGGTCGGCGGCATAAACGAGCACGCGCTGGCGCGGGCGGAACTCCGGGTCCCAGGTCGGCGCCCCCTCGATTTCGACGGCAAAGCCGAAGCCGAGCGACGACAGGTTTCTGTTGTAGACCGGATCGAAGGCGATCTGCGGCATCCAGCGCTCGAACATCGCCAGGCCCTCGCGGGCGAAGCGCGCGTTCTTCTCGGCAGCCGCCTTGTTTTCGACCCCGGCGCGCTGGCTGACGCCGGCCTCGTGCAGCAGCCGCGCAAACGGCGTCCACACGACTAGATGGCCGGCGGCGCGCAATTTGAGGCAATAGTCGATGTCGTTGTAGGAGACGGCAAAGGCGGTTTCGTCGAGCCCGCCGACCGCCTCATACACTGAACGCCGCGTGACCAGGCAGGCCGCCGTCACCGCCGAGAAATCCTGCACCACCTGCAGCCGGCCCCAATAGCCGGGGCTGCCGCCAGGCTCCCCGTTGTAGGGGTGGTCGGCGGGCGCGCCCCAGCCGACGCCCAAGAGGACGCCCCCGTGCTGGATGCGGCCGTCGGGGTAGAACAATTTGGCGCCGACGGCGCCGACATCGGGGCGCCGCGCCAGCGCCATCATCTCCCCGAGCCAGGCGCGGTCGAGCGGGGCGGCGTCGTTGTTGAGCAGGCACAGATACTCGCCGCGCGCGGCTTCGCGCACGGCACGGTTGTTCATGGCAGAGAAGTTGAATTCACCGGGCTGGCGCAACACCCGGATGCGGTTCCCGATATCGGCGAATTTGCGCTCTATCAGGTCGAGGTAATGGCAGGCGTCGGGCTCGTCGCTGCCGTTGTCGACGATGATGATCTCGTAGTTCTCGTATTCGGTCAGCTTCAGCACCGTCTCGACGCAGCGCTTCAGCAGCGCGCTCTGGTTCTTGGTCGGCACGATGATCGAGACCAGCGGCTCCGGGCCGTCATGGCGATAGTGCACCCGGCAGGTATGTGGCGGGTTGCCAGGTTCGACCGTGGCGGCGATGCCCAGGCGG
>JASHNY010000224.1 GCA_030041385.1 Alphaproteobacteria bacterium | reverse complement strand
GGCCGCCCCGCCGCCGGCGCCAAACCAGTCGGCGCGTCCGAGCCAGCCGCGCCTTGCTCCGCTCGACCCCGAGGAGCGGCCGGGGCTGAGCAAGGAGGATGACCTGCTCGACATTCCGGCATTCCTGCGCCGGCAGGCAAACTGACCGACGGCGAGTCGGCCGGCGCCACGGCGCCGCCGCCGGCGGGGATGCGCGGGTTGCGGGTCGCGTATCCCAACCTGTTGAAGCGGCGCCGAAATTCACCAGTTATCGGTGCAACAATCTGAAACAAAGAGTGATTTGTGACGATCGCGCGACGGCGGGTAGCTTGCGGCGCATCGGCAGCAACCGCCATGGTTGATAGATGTCAGGGGATTTCGCAATCGCATCGCAGCGCACCGTCAGGACCGCGATCACCTGCCGCGGCGTCGGGCTGCATTGCGGCCAGAACGTTGCGATGACGATCCGCCCGGCGGCGGCCGATAGCGGCATCGCATTCCGGCGGCTCGATGTCGGCGTCGCGATTGCGGCAAGCTGGTCGAACACCGCGGATTCGGCCCTGTGCACGGTACTGTCGAACGACGACGGCGTTCGCATCGGCACCATCGAGCACCTGATGGCGGCGCTGGCCGGCAGCGAGATCGACAACGCCTTAATCGAACTCGACGGGCCCGAAGTACCGATCCTCGACGGCAGCTCGGCGCCGTTCATGCAGATGATCGAGCGCGCCGGCATTGTCGTGCAAAATTCCCCGCGCCGGGCGATCCGGGTTTGCAAGCCGGTGCAGGTCAGCGGCGACGGCGCCTCGGTGGCGCTGTTCCCCGATGACGGGTTCTCGATGAGTTTCGAGATCGATTTCGACAACCCGCTGATCCGCCACCAGAGCCGGCTGGTGGTCGTTGAGCCGGGCACGTTCCGCACTGAGCTGAGCCGGGCGCGCTCGTTCTGTCTGCTCGACGAGGTCGAGCGGATGCGGGCGGCCGGCCTGGCGCGCGGCGGGTCGCTTGACAACGCCGTGGTGATCAGCGGCGACCGCGTGCTGAACGACGGCGGGCTGCGCTATGCCGATGAATTCGTCCGCCACAAATTGCTCGATGCGTTCGGCGACCTGTACCTCGCAGGAGGGCCGCTGATCGGCCATTTCCGCGGCCGCCGCTCGGGCCACGCCCTGACCCGGCGCCTGTTGGCGGCCTTGTTTGCCGACCCGCAGGCCTGGTGCCAGACGACGCTGGCCGCACCGCCGATCGGCGCGATCGCCCGGCCGCGACCGCTGCGCCTCGCCACGGCCTGAGCGAGCCGGGCACTACCCCACTCCTTAATGCCGCCGCATTCCGTGATATAAGCACGCCGATAGTGTTCCGCCGGGAATCGGAATCGACGATGCGTTCTTTGCGTCTGCCGCTGCGGCTTGGCGCCGCCGTGCTGTTTTTCGCCCTGTCCGCCTGCGGCGGCGGCTCCTCGACGCAGCAGGCCTACATCGAAAAGCCGGTCGACGACCTTTACAACAAGGCGATGGATCAGCTGGTCGAAGGCGACTACAACGAGTCAGCAAATACCTTCGATCAGGTCGAAGGTCAGCATCCTTATTCGGTCTGGGCCAATAAGAGCCAATTGATGAGGGCCTATGCGCTTTACGAAGCCGACCGCTTCAATGAAGCGATTCTTGACGCCGACCGCTTTATTCAGCTTCATCCGGGTAGCCCCGACATCGCCTATGCCTATTACCTGAAAGCGATCTGCTACTACATCCAGATCACCGATGTCGGCCGCGACCAGAAGATCACCGAAGAGGCGCTGCGCGCGTTGCAGGAGGTCGTGCGCCGCTTTCCCGACAGCAAATATGCCCGCGACGCCAAGCTGAAGATCGACTTTACCCGCGACCACCTGGCCGGGAAGGAGATGGCGATCGGCCGCTGGTATCTTGGCCAGCAGGAATATCTCGCCGCGATGAACCGGTTCAAGCGCGTGGTGGACAACTACCAGACCACGACGCATGTGCCCGAGGCGCTGGAGCGGCTCGTCGAATGCGATCTCGCGCTCGGCCTCACCGACGAGGCCAAGCGCAACGCCGCGGTGCTCGGCTACAATTATCCGGGCAACCACTGGTACGCCGACGCCTATGCGCTGGTGACCAAGAGCGGCAATCCCGGCGCCAACCAGCCAAGCTGGATCTCGCGCGCCTGGAGCAGCATGTTCTGAGCTGCGGTAACATTACAAAAACTTAATTACAGCTTGTTGGCGCGGTGATCTATGTGAGCGCCGGTTATTGCAGCTTTTGCTTGCCCTGAACGGCGGCAACGGCAAGGGGAATTTGCAGCTTTCACATCCCTGCTGGCAGATGCGAGCACGGCAGCGCGGTGCGGCGACGGCGATTGCGGCGACGGCCCGCAAGATGCGGCGATCGCCGCCGGTCGAGTATGAGGAGGGTTATCGAATGGTGCGGCGGCTCCTGGCTGTCTCGGTCCTGGTGTTGATGACGGCGAGCGCGCACGCGGCGGCGCCGTCGAGCGAGATCAGCGGCCTGTTCCTGACCACCCGCTATCCGGCCCTGACCGTGCGCGCCGGCGAGACCACCACGCTGGACCTTGCGCTGCACAACTACAAACTGCCGCCGCAGAGCCTGATGCTTTCGGTGCCGGAGGTTGCCGCAGGGTGGAAGGCGACGATTCTCGGCGGCGGCCAGCCGGTCGGCGCGGTTGAGGTCGCACCGAACAACGAAGAGGATCTGCAATTGCGCCTCGAACCGCCGGCGAGCGCGGCCCAGGGCGACTATCATTTCACGGTCGAGGCCAGAAACGCGAATTACGACCAGAAACTGCCGATCACCGTGACGGTCGGCAAGCAGGTGCCGGCGCGGCTCAAGCTCACCACCGATTTTCCGGCATTGCGCGGCACCTCGTCGACCGATTTCAAGTACAAGGTCACGGTGACCAACGACAGCGGCCATGACGCCACGATCAACCTCGCCGCCAATGCGCCGAAAAACTTCCAGGTCACCTTTACCCAGGCCTACGAGACCCAGCAGATCGCCAGCATCCCGATCAAGGCCGGCCAATCAAAGGACATCGACGCCGCGGTCGCGTTGCCGCACCAGATCCCGGCAGGCACCTACAAGCTGGTATTGCACGCCAAGACCGATGTGACCGGCGCCGATCTGCCGCTGACCTTGACCGTGCTCGGCCAGCCGCAACTCGCGGTGACCGGCGAAGGCGGCCGGCTCAGCGGCGAGGCCTATGCCGGGCAGAGCAGCCAGCTCACGATTGTCTTGCGCAACGACGGCAGCGAGGCGGCCCACGACGTGAAACTGAGCGCGTCGACGCCCGAGGGCTGGAAATCCAGCTTCGACCCGAAATACGTGCCGCAAATCGCGCCGGGCGGGCGGCAATCGGTCAAGATGACACTAACCCCATCCGAGCGCGCGATCGCCGGCGATTACCAGATGACGGTCACCGGCGACGGCGATAACGGGCTTACCGATTCGGCGAATTTCCGCATCACGGTGATGACCTCGACCCTGTGGGGCGCGATCGGCATCGCCATCATCGCCATCGCCCTTCTGGTCGTCGTCTTTGCCGTGGCCCGCTTCGGCCGGCGCTAGGGGGCGCGGCATGGCCGACGACATCGTCATCCGGGCACAAGGGCTGACCAAGCGCTACGGCAACATCGTCGCGGTCGACCGGGTCGATCTCGAGGTGCGGGCGGGCGAGATCGTCGGCATTCTCGGCCCGAACGGCTCAGGCAAGACCACGACGATCCTGATGCTGCTGGGCCTGACCGAGCCGAGCGGCGGCCATGCCGAGGTGGCCGGGTTCGACCCGCTGCGCGAGCCGCTCGAAGTCAAACGCCGGGTCGGCTATCTGCCCGACCAGATCGGCTTTTACGACGGGCTGTCGGCGCGCGACAACCTCGCCTACACCGGCCGCCTTGCCGGGTTGTCGCGGCACGAGATCGACGAGCGCTTTGCCGACGCGCTCGACCGGGTCGGCCTCGGCGCTTCCGGGCGCGCGCGGGTGGGCACGTTTTCGCACGGCATGCGCCAGCGGCTGGGCCTTGCCGAGATACTGATGAAGCGGCCGAGCGTCGCCATTCTCGACGAGCCGACGACCGCGCTGGACCCGCATTCGACGCAGGAATTCCTGGCCATGATCCGGGCGCTCAAAAGCGACGGCACGGCGGTGTTGCTGTCGTCGCACCATCTCGACCAGGTGCAGAGCGTGTGCGACCGCGTGGCCCTGTTCCATCGCGGTCAGGTGGCCCTGTCGGGAACCGTCACCGAGCTCGCTGCCCGCGTGCTCGGCGGCGGCCACGTCATCGACATCGAGGCGCGCGGCGCCGCGATTGGCGACCAGCTGGCCGCGATCCCGGGGGTGGTGCGGGTTCACCCGCTCGGCGGCGATCGCTTCCGCGTCGATTGCCAGCGGGACCTGCGTGCCGAGATCGCGCGCCGGCTCGCCGCCGCGGCCGAGTTGACCGGGATCAGCTTTGCCGCGCCCAGCCTCAACGAGGTGTACAACCGCTTTTTCGAGGAGGTCCGTGATGCCGCCGACTAGGCGTCGGGGAGGTTCGCCCTGGACCGGCCTCGGCGCGGTGGTCGCCAAGGAGACGGCCGACTATCTGTCGAGCGCGCGCATCTACATCCTCGAAGGGCTGGTGTTTCTGACCGCGCTGACCGCCGCCTACATGGCGATCCGCACGATCCGCGCCACGATCGGCGAGAGCCCGTTCCTGTTTCTGCGCCTGCTGACCCTGTCGCAGGACCCGCTGCCCTCGTTCATCGGGCTGCTCGGCTTCCTCATTCCCTTGGTGGCGATTGCGCTGGCCTTCGACGCCATCAACGGCGAGTTCAACCGGCGCACGATGAGCCGCATTCTGGCTCAGCCGATCTATCGCGACGGGCTGCTCTTGGGAAAATTCCTGGCCGGGCTGCTGGCGTTGACGATCGGGCTGATCTCGCTGTGGCTGCTGGTGCTGGGGCTGGGGCTGCTGCTGTTCGGGGTGCCGCCGAACACCGAGGAAGCGCTGCGGATGTTCGGTTTCCTGGTGGCCACGGTGGCCTATGGCGGGGTGTGGCTGGCCCTGGCCCTGCTGTTTTCCGTGCTGTTCCGGGCGCCGGCCACGGCCGCGCTCGCCGCGCTCGGCGCATGGCTGCTGTTCGCGCTGTTCTGGTCGATGATCGCGCCGCTCGTCGCCGGCATGATCGCGGGGCCGCCGGAGGGGATTTTCGGGCCACGCCTTGAATATCTGCAAGCGATGCAAATCATCGACCGGCTGTCGCCCAACACGCTGTATGCCGAGGCGGCACTGGCCCTGTTGCATCCGGCGACACGGGCGCTCGGGCCAATCTTCATCAGCCAGTTGCAGGGGGCATTAATCGGCGCGCCGCTGCCGGTTTCACAGAGCTTTCTGCTGATCTGGCCGCAATTGACCGGGCTGATCGCCGGCATGATCGTGATCTTCGCGATCGCCTATATCGCCTTTCAGCGCCAGGAGATTCGCGCGTAGGCTGCCGCCTGCCCGCCGCAAGGTGCCGCACCGGCGCCGCGGCGCCGCGATCGGGTGGTCTCGATCCGGACGGAATTGCCTCGCGGCCGCCGGGGTGCGACGCCGCTCGCATTCGCGCATCTGCGGTCGCCCGTCTTCCGGTAGAATGGGCCGCATGCTGCTCGGCCTCACCATTCGCGATGTCGTGCTGATCGATCGGCTTGCCCTCGCCTTCCGGCCGGGGCTGTGCGTGCTGACCGGCGAGACCGGGGCCGGCAAGTCGATCCTGCTCGATGCGCTCGGCCTGGCGCTCGGCCGGCGGGCCGACGCGGCGCTGGTTCGGCACGGCGCCGAGCAGGCCAGCGTCGTCGCCGAATTCGCCGTGGAATCCGGCCATCCGGCGGCGGCGTTGTTGCGCGAGGCCGGGATCGGCAGCGACCTTTCCGCCACGATCATCCTCCGCCGCACCCTCGGCGCCGACGGGCGCAGCCGCGCCTTCGTCAACGACGAGCCGGCCAGCATCGGGCTGTTGCGCCAGCTCGGCGACAGCCTCGTCGAGATCCAGGGACAGGGCGAGCAGCGCGGGCTGCTCGACCCGGCGACGCACCGCGAACTGCTCGACGCCTTTGCCGGGCCGGATGCGGCGGTCGGCGAGCTTGCCGAAGCCTGGCACAGCTGGCAGGCGGTGCGCGCCCGCGCCGCCGCCGCGGCCGAAGCCCTGGCGCAAAGCCGGGCCGAGGAGGACCTGTTGCGGCACCATCACGCCGAGCTCGACGCGCTGACACCCGAAGCCGACGAGGAGGATCGGCTGAGCGCCCGCCGCAGCCTGTTGCAGAACGCCGAGCGGCTCGGCGAGGCCATCGCCGATGCGGCGGGCGAAATCGACGGCGAAGGCGGCGCCCGGCAGGCGCTGGCCCGGGCATTGCGCCGGCTCGAACGCGCCCGCGATCGCGCGCAGGGGCTGCTCGACGCGGCGGTCGCGGCGGCCGAACGCGCCGCCGCCGAAACCGAAGAGGCGGCGGCGACGCTCGCCGCGGCGGCGCGGGCGCTCGAACTCGATCCGCGCGCGCTCGAAGAGGTCGAGGAGCGGTTGTTCGCATTGCGCGCCGTGGCCCGCAAACACGGCGTTATGGTCGGCGATCTCGCCCTGCTGCGCACCCGGCTGGCCGAGCGTCTCGCCGCGATCGATACCGGGGCCGAGGAAGCCCGCGCGCTCGAAAAGCAGGAGAGCGCCGCGCGCGAGCGTTTTCTGTCTGTCGCCGGCGCCGTCTCGCGGGCGCGCAAGGCCGCCGCCGGTCGGCTCGATGCCGCGATCGCCGCCGAGCTCAAGCCGTTGCGACTCGATCGGGCGCGGTTTCGCACGGTATTGACCGCGCTCGCCGAGGCGGATTGGGGCCCACATGGCTGCGAACGCGTCCATTTCGAGGTCGCAACCAACCCCGGCGCGCCGTTCGGGCCGCTCGCCCGCATCGCCTCCGGCGGCGAATTGTCACGTTTTTTGCTTGCCTTGAAACTGGTCCTGGCCGGCACCGGCTCGGCCCCGACGCTGATTTTCGACGAGGTCGACAGCGGCATCGGCGGCGCCGTCGCCGCCGCGGTCGGCGAGCGGCTGCAGCGCCTCGGCGCGCGCGTGCAGGTGCTGGTCGTCACCCATTCGCCGCAGGTCGCGGCGCGCGGCGCCTATCACTGGCGGGTCGCCAAGCGCCAGGCCGAACGCACCACAGTGACCCGGGTCGAGGAACTCGACGACGACACCAGGAACGAGGAGATCGCCCGCATGCTCTCCGGCAACATCGTCACCAGCGAGGCTCGCGCCGCCGCGGCGAGCCTGATTGCCGGGGCGCGGGCATGAGCGGCGCACCCGCGGTCGAGGCGCTGACCGAGACCGAAGCGCGCGACGAATTGGCGCGGCTCGCCGCCGAGATTGCGCATCACGACCGCCTCTATTACGCCAACGACGCGCCCGAGATCAGCGACGCCGCATACGACGAATTGCGCCGGCGCAACCAGGCGATCGAGGCGCGCTTTCCGGAATTGATCCGCGCCGACAGCCCGTCGCGGCGGGTCGGCGCGGCGCCGGCGGCCGGGTTTGCCAAGGTCACCCACGCGGTGCCGATGCTGTCGCTCGAAAACGCGTTTGCCGAAGCCGACGTGCGCGACTTTTTCGCCGGTGTGCGCAACTTCTTTCGCCGTCCTGCGGACGTGGCGCGGGTCACCGAGGCCGCGATCGAGGTCATGGCCGAACCCAAGATCGACGGATTGTCGGCGTCGCTGCGCTACGAAAAGGGCCGGCTGGTCCTGGGCGCGACGCGCGGCGACGGCGTGACCGGGGAGGACGTGACCGCCAACCTGCGCACCTTGAAATCGGTTCCGGCCAGGCTCGCCGGGACCGGCTGGCCGGACATCCTCGAAATCCGCGGCGAAGTCTACATGGAGCGGGAGGGGTTTTTCGCCGTCAATGCCGAGCGCGAAGCCGCCGGCGAGGCGATCTTTGCCAACCCGCGCAATGTTGCGGCCGGCTCGCTGCGCCAGCTCGACCCGGCGGTCACCGCGCGCCGCCCGCTGAAGTTTTTCGCCTATGCCTGGGGCGAGGCGAGCGCGCCGTTTGCCGCGACCCACGAGGAGGCGCTGTCGTGCTTCCGCCGCTGGGGGCTCACGGTCAACCGGCGCTCACGCCTGTGCCGCGGCGTCGATGCGGCGCTGGCGTTCTATCGCGAGATCGGCGAGCAGCGGGCCGAATTGCCCTACGACATCGACGGCGTCGTCTACAAGGTCAACGACCTCGAATTGCAGCGCCGGCTCGGCATGGTCAGCCGCGCGCCGCGCTGGGCGCTCGCGCACAAATTCCCGGCCGAGCGGGCGCAGACCGTGCTGCACGAGATCCGCATCCAGGTCGGGCGCCAGGGCTCGCTGACCCCGGTCGCGGTGTTGGAGCCGATCACGGTCGGCGGCGTCGTGGTGCAGCGCGCCACGCTGCACAACGAAGACGAGATCGCGCGCAAGGATGTGCACGAAGGCGATACCGTCGTCATCCAGCGCGCCGGCGACGTGATCCCGCAGATTGTCTCGGTCGTGCGCGAGCGCCGCCCGGCGGGCAGCAAGCCTTATGTGTTTCCCGACCATTGCCCGATCTGCGGCAGCCTCGCGGTGCGCGAGGAGGGCATGGCGGCGCGGCGCTGCACCGGCGGCCTGATCTGCGCGGCGCAGGCGGTCGAGCGGCTGAAGCATTTCGTCGCGCGCGACTGCTTCGATATCGAGGGGCTCGGCGCCAAGCACATCGCGGCGTTCTGGGAAGACGGGCTGATCCGGCAGCCCGGCGACATCTTTCGGCTCCAGGCCGAGACGATCGCGACGCGCGAGGGCTGGGGCGAGGTCAGCGCCGCCAAACTGATCGCGGCGATCGACGAGCGCCGCCGGATCGCGCTCGACCGCTTCATCAACGCGCTCGGCATCCCCCAGGTCGGCCAGGCGACGGCGCGGCTATTGGCCCGGCATTACCGCTCGTTCGCCGCCTGGCGCCGCGAGATGGAGGCGGCGGTGGATGCAGACAGTCCGGCCTATGCCGGCCTGCTCGACGTGCATGGCATCGGCGCCGACATGGCGGCCGATATCGTCGGTTTCTTCGCCGAACCGCACAATCGCGACATCCTCGACGACCTCGAACGCGAGGTCGCCGTGCTCGATTATGAAGCGCCGGCGCACGGCGCCGCCTCGCCGCTGGCCGGCAAGACGATCGTCTTTACCGGCGGGCTCGAGTCGATGAGCCGGCCGGAGGCCAAGGCCCGCGCCGAGGCCCTCGGCGCCAACGTCGCGAGCGCGGTGTCATCGAAGACCGATTACGTCGTGATCGGTGCCGATGCCGGGCAGAAAGCGGCCCGCGCCGCCAGCCTCGGCGTCACCACGCTCGACGAGGCGGGTTGGCTCGAACTCGCCGGTCTCGGCGGGACCGCCGGGTAGGCCCCGCAGAGGCCAAGGGTGCCGTCGACCCCCGATTTCCTGACCCTGACCCACGGCACACTCGCCTCATCGCGGCGCCATGCCGAGGCGCGGCCGTGCCTGTTGCCCGATTCGATCGCGCTCGCCGCCGAGCGCATCGCATTGCCGGACGATTTTCCCCGCGAGCCGACCATCGCGGTCGTGCCGTTTATGATCGAGTTCGACGAGCGCCGACGCCTCGATCCGGATCGAGCCGACATCCCGCCCGACACGCCGCCGGCATCGCCGACCGGCCGTTCCGGCCGAGGGCCGATCGCATCGCTGTTGATCCATCTGCTGGCGCTCGCGCTGCTGATGGCTCCTGCCGCCGTACCGCCCGAGCCGCCACCCCCGATCCCGGTGCAACTGGTGCTGGAAAAGCCGCCCCCGCCGGCGCCGCCGAAACCGGTGCCCAAACCGGCGCCGCACGAGCTGGTGAGGCCGCCCGGGCGGCTCTCGTCGGTCGACATGGGCGATGTTCACGCGAAATCGACCCGCAGCGGTGTCGACAAAACCGTCACGCCGCAACGAAACACGCCGGTGCTGGTTCCGCCGCCGCCGAAGCCGACCCCGCCCGGGCAGCAGGTTGCGGCCCTCGCCGTGCCCAAGATCGCGCCGCCGACGGCGGAGCCGCGCCGCCCCAACCAGCACCCGCACGCCGCCTCGCATCCCGCCAAAATCCCCGGCCCCGCCGCCACGCGCGACGAATACCTCGCCTATCTGGCGATGCTGACCCGCCAGCATTTGAACGTGCTGCCGCTTTCACTGGTCGGCGACAGACGTGGCGTCACCAAGATCGGCGTCCGGATCAATGACGACGGCTCGATCGCCCAGATCCGCGTCGAGCAGGGATCGGGCTACCCCGAAATCGACCGGCGGGTCGAGGCAATGGTCGCCGCATGCCGCCGTTTTCCGCCGCTGCCGCAATGGTTCCAGGGCCAAAGCATGGAGGTGATCTTCACGCTCTATTTCCCCGAAGCGCTCGAACACCCATAGGAATGGCGGCCGTCCCGCGCCGCGCCCGCAATGCGGGCCGCAAACTGGTGGTTGGAATCTGACATTTGAAACCCGTCACGCGCGTCATTCCGGAGCGCCGCGCGGCGGCGAATCCGGAACCCATGAACACCGGCCTCTGGAAAAATGGGTTCCGGGCTCGGCCCTGTGGGCCGCCCCGGAATGGCGGTCGGGATTCATTCGTCTGAATTGGAATCCGACATTCGCGCTCAGCCTCACCCCAAGACGTGGCGAATTTCGGATTCCGCACACTAGGCTTTTCGTCGGTGCCGCCGGACCGGTAGGCTTGGCGGCCCGTCGCTCCGGAATTGCCGCCATGCCCACGCAGCCAGCCCCGATTGATTCGCCCGCCCCCATCGATCCCATCGTCGCCTCAGTCATCCAGCACCGGCTGCTCGCGATCGTCGAGGAGATGGGCGAGGCGATGCTGCGCACCGCCTATTCGCAGATCCTCAATTCGAGCCGCGATTTCTCGACCGCAATCTGCGGCCTCGACGGCAGATTGATCGCCCAGGCGGAGCACGTGCCGATCCACGTCGGCGCCTTGCCGTTTGCCGCAAAGGCCGTGACCGAATTCTTCGGCGGCGACATTCACCAGGGCGACGTGTTCCTGCTCAACGACCCCTATCACGGCGGCAACCACCTGCCCGACCTGACCGCGTTTGTCCCGATTTTCGCCGGCGACAACCCGGTCTACTGGGCGATCAACCGCGCCCACCAGAGCGATATCGGCGGCGCCACCCACGGCGCCTACAACGCCAGCGCCACCGACATCTGGCAGGAAGGCATCCGCATCACGCCGCTAAAGCTCTACGACCGCGGTCAGTTGCGCCGCGACGTGATGGAGATGCTGGCGACCAATGTGCGCCATCCTCGCGATTTCCAGGGCGACGTGGCGGCGATGATCGGCTCGGCCCATGTCGGCGAGCGCCGTTTTCTCGCGCTTGCCGGCGAATTCGGCTGGGAGGTGACGGAGGCGGCAATCGCCGCCGTGCTCGACGGCGCCGAGCGCCAGACCCGCGCGGTCATCGCCGAATGGCGCGACGGCGTCTACCGCGGCGAGGCCCTGCTCGACGACGACGGCCGCGGCAACAGCGACATCCATATCCGTGCGACCGTGACCAAGACCGGCAGCGACCTCGAAATCGACCTGTCGGATTCGCACGCGCAGGTCGCGAGCTTTGTCAACTCGTCCTATCCCAACATGTATTCGGCCGTGGTCGTCGCCCTTAGCTACCTGATTGACCCGCACACGCCGAAAAACGACGGCACGTTCCGGCCGATCTCGCTGATCGCGAAGCCCGGCACCGTGGTATGGGCCAATCCCGGCGCGCCGGTGACCCTGGCCACCAACCATTGCGCGCAGGAAATCCTGGAAGCGATCGTCAAGGCGCTCGCCCCCGCCTGCCCCGACCGGGCAATGGCCGGGTGGGGCCGCCGCTTTCGCATCGCGATCCAGGGCGTCGACCCGCGGCGAAAGCGCCCGTTCATCTGGCATTTCTTTCAGGCCCGGCCGGGCGGCGGCGCATCGTCGGCCGGCGACGGATGGCCCGGCGGCGGCGAGTGGCAGGCCGCCGGCGGGATCAAGTTCGGCAGCCTCGAAGTCACCGAAGTGCGCTTTCCGCTGTTCTTCAAGACCCACGAATTCCGCCCCGATTCGGGCGGCGCCGGCCGCTATCGCGGCGGGCCGGGCGGGATCGTCGAGATGGTCGTCGAGACCGAGGAACCAGCGGTCGCCAACACCGCCGGCGACGGCGTGCGACACGGCGCCTGCGGCATTCTCGGCGGCGAAGACGGCATGCCGCACCGCTATACGCTGTATTCCGCCGGGCGCGCGCCGCGCGCGATCAAGACCAAGGAGACCGGCCTCGTCATCCACCCCGGCGACCGGCTCGT
>JASHNY010000223.1 GCA_030041385.1 Alphaproteobacteria bacterium | reverse complement strand
AAAGCCCGGGCAAGAGCTGTTCACAAAACAACTCGCGTTCATTGGAAACGATGAGCGCAGCAAACTCCGCGCATTACTCGATCGGATCGCATCGCAGCCTGAATTCAGAACCAGATTGGTTCAAATTGCGGGAGAGTTTGCGCTCGATGCTGCGGGTGAGGACGAGCCGGAAAACGAGAAGCCAAAGAAAGGAAAGCAATCAAAGGCGACCGTCAAGCTGATCGGCGACATTAGAAACGAAATTCTGACACTTGCCGACTCGTCGATAGATATTGCGATGTTCGGTCGTATGATGGCCGACAGCCCTAAATTTAACCGAGAAGCCGCGGTTCAGGTGGCGCATGCGATTACGACTCATCGGGTAACCGTCGAGGACGACTTTTACACTGCAATGGATGATCTGAAAAGGCCGGAAGAAGAGGACGCGGGTGCCGGTTTTATCAACGAACTCGGCTTCGGCTCTGGTATTTTTTATCTTTACGCCTGTATCGACATCGGACTGCTGACGAGCAATCTCGGAGGTGAAAAGAGGCTCGCTGCCGACGCCTGCGGCGCCCTCGCCGAGGCCGCCGCTACGGTCAGCCCCAAGGGCAAGCAACCATCCTTCGCGGCGCGTGCCCGGGCGCATTACGTTATGGCCGAAGCCGGTGGCGCGCAGCCGCGCACGCTGGCAGGAGCATTCGTAAAGCCGGTTCAGGGCAACGATCTCGTAGCCGCTTCGCTGGACGCGCTTGAAGGCTGGCGCAAAAACCTCGATCACGCTTATGGCGCCGCAGCGGAGGCAACCGCCATGATGAACGTTGCCGCCGGGCAAGGTACCCTTGCCGAGATCATCGCCTTTTGTCGCGACGCGGCCGGCCATGCCTGAGTTCTTGACGTTCGCCTTGGCTGCACCGCTGGCCGCAATGGGGGAAATCGCCGTCGGCGAGCGCCGCGGCAGTTGGGCCCGCCCTGGCCGCTCGGCCGTGTTGGGCTTGATCGCCGGCTGCCTCGGCATCGACCGCGAGGATGACGACGCCCACGCCGCACTCGAAGCCGGTTACGGCCTCGCTCTGCGTGTCCAGAACGTTGGCGCGCTGCTGGCGGATTATCACACCGCCCAGGTGCCCCCGGCGCGCCGTGGCCGACGTTTCGCCACCCGTGCCGATGAGTTGAGCGTGCCCGACCTCGAAACCATCTTGTCGCGTCGCGATTATCGGTCGGAGATGCTGTGCCTGGTAGCGATGTGGCGTCGTGCCGACACGCGCTGGTCGCTTGACGAGATCGCAGAGGCGCTCGCCGCCCCGCATTACGTTCCGTATTTCGGGCGCAAGGCCTGCCCGCTGATGCTGCCGATGGCGGCCCAGCGGATTGAGGCGGTCGACCCTGTCGCCGCACTTGCTGACCGTGCCGAGCGCGGACCGGAGCCGGAGCGGCATTTGCTGAGGCTGCGCCAGGCAGCGACGGTTACGATGACCGCTGCCGATGCCTGCGATTTTGGTTTGCACGGTCAGCGCGTCGAAATCCGGCGGGATTCCGTGGCGAGCCGCCGCCGTTGGCAATTCGCGCTACGCAAAGAGGCTATTTTGTCGGAGATTTCGTGACCAGCCCGACCGCCCCACCCGTTTTCGCGCGCGCCCGGCTGCGTCGCGATTGCCCGGCAGCAGCGCTGGCGCGGGTATTGGTTCCCGAAGAGACAGGAAACCGGATCGGTGCGGCCCATTCGTTGGTGTGGGCCTTGTTTGCGGACGGGCAAGAACGTCGGCGTGATTTCCTGTGGCGGGAGACGCGGCCGGGCGAGTTCCTGATCCTGTCAACCAGGATGCCCGCCGACCCGCATAACCTGTTTGACCTCGAATGCAAGCCGTTCGTCCCGGCGCTTCGGTCAGGCCAACGGCTCCAATTCGATCTTCTCGCCAATGCCACTGTCGCTGTGCCCCGAGGGTCGGGACAGCGCAGCAAGCGCAGCGACATCGTGATGCACGCGATCCACGACATCGCCGAGGCAGGACGCCCTGCGGCGCGTGAGACGGCTATTCGCGACGCGGGCGCGTCGTGGTTGGCGAAAAAGGGCATGGCGTCAGGATTTTCGATCGATCGCGACCGACTGTCAGTTGACGGCTACGCCCAGGTGCGCATCCCGCGCGACGGGGCGCGCGCTATAACCTTCTGCACGCTCACTTTTCAGGGGCTGCTGACCGTGGGCGAGCCAGAGCAGTTCCTTGCGAGCGTGGTGCACGGTTTTGGCGCCGCCAAGGCGTTCGGCTGCGGCCTGATGCTGATCCGACAAGCGGCTTCATGACCGCGATTGCGCGCGGGTTGCCGCCCCCGCGCCCGATCCCGATCAAGGAACGGTCCTCGATCCTGTTCCTCGAAAAAGGTCGGCTCGACGTACTCGACGGCGCCTTTGTGCTGGTCGACGATAACGGTGTGCGCGTGCATATCCCGATCGGCGGTGTTGTCTGCCTGATGCTGGAACCGGGCACGCGCGTCTCACATGCCGCGGTCGCGCTGGCGGCTCGCGCCGGAACCCTGCTGATCTGGGTCGGGGAGGCCGGCGTGCGCCTTTATGCGGCCGGTCAACCGGGCGGCGCCCGGGCCGACCGCTTGTTGTACCAGGCGCGGCTTGCACTCGACGATGATGCGCGCCTCCGCGTCGTCCGCAGCATGTACGCGCTGCGCTTTGGCGAGGAGCCACCCGCGCGGCGGTCGGTCGATCAGTTGCGCGGGATCGAAGGGGCCCGAGTGCGCGAGATGTACAAGGCGCTGGCGTCGCGCTACGGCATCGTTTGGCGCGGGCGCGATTACGACCCGAGCGATTGGGAGGCGAGCGATACGATCAATCGGTGTCTGTCGGCGGCCACTGCTTCATTGTATGGGATCACCGAAGCGGCTGTGCTTGCAGCGGGCTACGCGCCGGCGATCGGTTTTGTACACACCGGCAAGCCGCAGAGTTTCGTCTACGACATCGCCGATTTATTCAAGTTTGAAACCGTCGTGCCGGTGGCGTTTCGCGTGGCCGGTGCCGTCCAGGCCAACCGGCCCCTTGATGGCCGTGCAGTTATCGATCCTGTCGGCGAAGTCCGTCGGCGTTGTCGCGATGCCTTTCGCCAGTCGCAGATCTTGGCGCGGCTCATCCCGGCGATTGAGAATGTGCTGGCGGCGGGTGGTTTGCCGGTGCCACAGGCCCCACCCGAAGCAATGCCTGTGGCCTTCGACGATCCCGAGAAATTGGGCGATGATGGTCATCGTGGTTGAGAACGCACCCCCGCGGCTGCGCGGCAGGCTAGCGGTGTGGCTGCTGGAAGTCAGGGCGGGCGTCTACATCGGAAACTACAGCCATCGCGTGCGAGAGATGATTTGGGGGCAGGTTTGCGCGTATATCGAAGATGGCAACGGCGTGATCGCCTGGCCCGCCCCAAATGATGCGGGTTTCCAGTTCGACACCTGCGGTCCGAACCGCCGTGTGCCTACCGACCTCGACGGGCTTCGCCTCGTGCAGTTCGCCGCCGAGGCGGCCCTGCCCCGGGAGCCTGGTCCGATGGCGCAGGAACCCCGTCGCCGCGGGCGGTGAACAAACGTTCTTCTCGGTTCGCTGATTGACAAGTGAATTTTCGCGTATTTTCTTAGACTTCCCGGAAGAGGGTTCCCCGTGCACGCGGGGATGAACCGGATCAGCTCATCAGCGTCGATCCACTCGCCGTGGGTTCCCCGTGCACGCGGGGATGAACCGATGCGACGGGGGCGGCGCCAGCGCAGCGGCTGGGGTTCCCCGTGCACGCGGGGATGAACCGGCGATCGAGTATCACGAGAACGGCGTCGTCAAGGGTTCCCCGTGCACGCGGGGATGAACCGTAAAGCAATCCAGAAGATCGTCTTGCCGCGTCCGGGTTCCCCGTGCACGCGGGGATGAACCGGATGATGATGAACCTCAATGGATCGCCCCCTTGGGTTCCCCGTGCACGCGGGGATGAACCGGGGAACCGACCGCCGCGCTAGTGCCCTTTTGGGGGTTCCCCGTGCACGCGGGGATGAACCGACGTTTCCCGGCATTATTACCTATTCCTCGATGGGTTCCCCGTGCACGCGGGGATGAACCGACGGTGAAATTCCATCATATTTTCGCGCAATTGGGTTCCCCGTGCACGCGGGGATGAACCGAGTGGGGAGCTCAGGTCGAAACGGTGTCGTCGGGGTTCCCCGTGCACGCGGGGATGAACCACCTTCTCCGAAATCGCCGACTGGATCGACACTGGGTTCCCCGTGCACGCGGGGATGAACCGTTCGACCGGCGACATCCTCGACATGAAAAACAGGGTTCCCCGTGCACGCGGGGATG
>JASHNY010000222.1 GCA_030041385.1 Alphaproteobacteria bacterium | reverse complement strand
CGCGGCGGATGCTGCGGTGGTCGCGTTGCAGATGCCGGGCCGGCCGGTGCGGGTGCGCTGGCGCCGCGAGGAGGAGTTCGGCTTCGAGCCGGTCAGCCCGGCGATGGTGACGACGGTGCGGGCGGTGCTCGACCGATCCGGCCGCCCTGCGGACTGGACCACCGAGATCTGGAGCGGCCGGCATTCGAGCCGTCCTGGTGGCGGCGGCAACCTGCTCGCCGCCGAGGCGTTGCCCGACCCGCCCCCGCCGCCGGCGCCGGCCGACGTGCCGGAAGCGAACGGCGGCGGCGGCACCCGCAACGGCGAGCCGCTTTACGATTTTTCCGCGAAGCGCATCGTTCACCATCTCATCACCGAGACGCCGGTGCGCACCTCGTCGTTGCGCGGGCTCGGGGCGACGATCAACGTGTTCGCGATCGAATCGTTTATCGACGAATTGGCGGCGGAGGCGGGCGAGGATCCGGTCGCCTACCGGCTGTCATTGCTGAGCGACGCGCGGGCGCGGGCGGTCGTCGAGCGCGCCGCCCGCATCGCCGCCTGGCAGCCCGGGCTGCCTTCCGGCACCGGCAGCGGGCGCGGCGTCGCCTTCGCCCGCTACAAGAACCGCGCGGCCTATTGCGCCGTTGTCGCCGATGTCGCGGTCGATGAGGGCGTGCGGCTATTGCGCGTGTGGTGCGCCGCCGATGCCGGGCTGGTCGTCAACCCCGACGGCGCGATCAACCAACTCGAAGGCGGCATCATCCAGGCCGCGAGCTGGGCCTTGAAGGAAGGGGTGCGGCTCGATTCCGGCGGCATCGCTTCGCGCGATTGGGAAAGCTATCCGATCCTGCGCTTTTCCGAGGTGCCCGACGTCGTCGCGGAACTGGTGGATGCAACGGCAGACCGGCCGCCGCTCGGCATCGGTGAGGCTGCCGGCGGGCCGACCGTCGCGGCGATCGGCAACGCCGTCGCCCACGCGCTCGGCGCGCGCATCCGCGACCTGCCACTGACCCGCGAGCGGGTCATGGCGGCCTTGCTGAAGGCTTGAGCGGATGCCCCGTTTCGGGCGCGACACCCAGGTCAACACCCTGATCGGCTGCGGTCATTTCCTGTCGCATTACTACCAGCTGTGCCTGCCGCCGCTGTTCGTCGTCTGGCAGCGCGCGTTCGGCGTCTCCTATGCCGAACTCGGCCTGTCGGTGGCGTTGATGGCGGTCACCACGGCGGCAGCGCAGACCCCGGTCGGGTTTCTCGTCGATCGCTACGGTGCGCGCCGCTTCCTGATCGCCGGCGCGCTGCTGATGGCGCTGTCGGTCGCGGCGATGGGGCTGGCGACGGCGTTCTGGCAGGTCGTCGTGCTGGCGATGCTGTCGGGGCTCGGCAATTCGGTCATCCACCCGGCCGATTACGCGATCCTCAGCGGCTCGGTTGGGCGCGATCGGATCGGCCGTTCGTTCTCGCTGCACACCTTTGTCGGTTATGTCGGGTTCGCCGTGGCGCCGCCGATGACCGCGGCCTTGATCCTGCTGATCGGCTGGCGCGCGACCCTGCTGCTGATCGGTCTTGCCGGCGTGCCGGTGGTGGCTGCGATCGTCTGGCAAAGCCGCATCCTCGTCGACCAGAAGCGCTCGCCCGAAACCGGCGCCGCCGCCGCGAAAGCCTCGGCGCGGATGCTGTTTTCGCGTTCGATCCTGCTGTTTTTCGGCTTCTACATGGTGTCGTCGATGGCCGGCGCCGGGATTCAGTCGTGGCTGATCACGGTTCTGCACCGCACCCACGGGCTGAGCCTCGAGGCGGCGTCGGCGGCGCTGACCGGCTACATGGTCGGGATGATGGCCGGGGTACTGCTCGGCGGCTGGGTGGCCGACCGCAGCGACCGTCATTTCCTTTTCGTACTGGTGCTGACTATCGTCGGTGCCGGGCTGATGCTGATGGTCGACCTGATCCCGGCGGCCGACCTGGTGACGATGGTGCTGTTGTTCGTCAGCGGCCTGGCGCTCGGCGCCAGCCGCACGCCGCGCGACGTGATGGTCAAGGACGCCGCGCCGCCGGGCCAGATCGGCAAGGTCTTCGGCTTCGTCAGCGCCGGATTGGCGCTCGGCGGCGCCATCATGCCGGTGCCGTACGGCATGCTGATCGATGCCGGGCGGCCCGATCTGGTGCTGGTCGTGGTCGCAGCGCTGTGGCTGGCGAGTCTGTTGTTCATGGGCAGCGCCCGCGCCGGCGGGCGCGCCGAGGCCGTCCAGGCCGCGGCCGAATAGGGTTTCCGGGCCGTGGATCACCGATCGCCGCTCGCCGACAGCGACGAGGCCGGACCGGCCGGGCTGTACCGCGGACGCCTCGCTTGCGGCCGGGTAAGGCCCGATCCGGCGCAAGCCGGGGTGGCCGACCGCCTGCAGGCGCTGCACGACGCGCTGCGCGATTACCGCCCGGCGCCGGCGCGGCACCGGTGGCTGGCGCGGCTGCGCCCGGGCAACGGCGAGGCCGGCGCGGCACCGCGCGGGATCTACCTTTGGGGTCCGGTCGGGCGCGGCAAATCGATGCTGATGGACCTGTTCTTTGCCGCGGCGCCGATCGCGCACAAGCGGCGGGTGCATTTCCATGCCTTCATGCTCGAAGTCCACAACCGCATGGAGGCCGAACGCCGGGCGCGGACGCGCGCGCCGATCCTCAAGGTCGCCGCCGATCTCGCCGGCGAGGCGGCGCTGCTCTGCTTCGACGAGTTCCAGGTCAACGACATCGCCGACGCGATGATCCTCGAGCGCCTGTTCCATGCGCTGCTGGACGCCGGCGTCGTCGTGGTCGCGACGTCGAACGTACCGCCCGACCGCCTCTACGAGCATGGCCTGCAGCGCGAGCGGTTTCTGCCGTTCATCGCCTTGCTGCAGCACCGGCTCGACGTGGTCCCGCTCGACGGCGGGCGCGACTATCGCCTGGCGCGGATGCGCGGCCGGCGGGTCTATTACACGCCGCTCGACGAGGCGGCCCATCGCGCGCTCGCCGAGACCTTCGCCGATCTCACCGAGCACAGCGAAGGCCAGCGCGAGACCTTGACCGTGATGGCGCGCGAACTGGTCGTGCCGCGCGCGGCACGCAACGTCGCCTGGTTCGGGTTTGACGAATTGTGCGACCGCCCGCTTTCCGCGGTCGATTACCTGGCGATCGCCGCGCGATATTCGGTCGTCATCGTCGAGGGCATCCCGCGCCTCACCCCGCGCCGGCGCAACGCGGCGCAGCGCTTTCACATCCTGATCGACACGCTTTACGAGGCCCACACGCTGTTCGTCGCCTCGGCCGAGGTGCCGCCGCAGCAGATTTACGTCGCCGGCGACGGCAGCTTCGAATTCCAGCGCACGGTCTCGCGGCTGATGGAGATGCAAAGCGACGACTACATTGCCCACCGGGCCGCAATGAAGGAAGAGACGCCGTGAGGTCTTGGTTGCTTGCATTGCTGTTGTTGGCTGCGCCGAGCCTTGCCATGGCAACCACGGTCCACGACCTCGGCGCCGTGCCGGGCGCGATCAAGCAGCCCGAAGGTAAGCGTGCTTTCGCCGAGCAGATCCAGGGCAAGATCGAGACCACGCCGCTCGGCACGTCGCTGCCGGCGGGTCTCAGCCGCGATGCGATTGTTCGCCTGGTGGCGCCGCAGGCCAATGCCTCGCTGATCACGCTGGTCGGCGCGAAGCCCTGGGCGCATCTCGCAAACGGTTATGTCGCGATCGTTTGCGTCGCACAGGATGCCGTCGACAAACGGGACAATGCCGGAACCTGCTCCGGTCGGCCCGAGGTCGCTCTCGGCCTGCTGACGATGGCGCCCGGCGGCACGGCAACGCTCGTCGCGCGCACCCCGCCGGGCTTGCTGGTGACCAGCGACTGGACGGCGGAAGGCACGCCGCTGCTCTACCCGTCGGTCTCGCCGGTCAACCCCGGCAACGACAACAACTTTCCGCCGGGCCGCGGCGACGACGAGGTGGCCGCGTTCGACCTCGCGCCCTACCGCATCGCCCCCGGCACATTCGCGTTCGGCCTGCGCAGCGACCAGTTCGAGGGCTATAGCGGCGGCGGCGCCACTTTTGAGACCCTGCATCTGTTTGTTGCCGACGGCACGACTTTGCATCGCGTCCTGGCGCAGCCGATTTATGCGTCGTCGATGATCGCCGGCGACTGGCACAAGAACGGCACGCGCGACCACCAGGTCACCGAATCGAAGCTGGTGCTGGCGATTGCCCCGTCGATGACCGCCGGGCATTACGATCTGCGGGTCAGGGAGCTGGGCACGAAGCATCAGGCGCTGCTGCACTGGAACGCCGCCGCGGGCGTTTACTGGGTGCCGAGCGGCAAACCGTAAGCCGCGCGATTGACGCCGGGTTCTTGCCGCCCCATTGTGGGATACGCTAGGAATATCCCGAAGGGAACAGCCGATGCCGCAGGTCATCGTTGGCCGATGGGGAAAGAACTTGGCGATCCGTGTTCCGGGCGAGATCGCCAGGGCCGCCGGGTTGCGCGATGGCGAGCGCGTCGAGATCGAGGCACACGACGCCGAGATCGTCATCCGCCGCACGACGCCGCCGATTTCGCTCGACGAGATGTTCCGCGGCAAGAGCGCCGCGGCATGGCGCGAAACCTACGCCGGCGCCTATGAGTGGGGGCCTGATATCGGCCGCGAGGCTGTTGAGGAATGAGGGCGCCGCTCTATGTGCCGGGCGCGGGTGACTTGATCTGGACCGATTTCGATCAGACCCACGGCCGGGAACAGGCCGGGCGACGCCCGGCTCTTGTCGTCTCTGCGGCGGCGTTCACCGAACACACCGGCCTCGCGATTGTCTGCCCGATCACGTCGCGGGTGCGGCCCTTTCCGACCAGCGTGGTTCTGCCGCCGGGCCTGCCGGTGGCGGGTGAAATCCTGCTGAGCCACATTCGCAGCATCGACACCGAGGCGCGTCCGGTGCGCTATGCCGGGGCCGCAATACCGGCCGAGACCGCTCGCGATGTGAGAGCAAAACTGGACGCGCTGATCGCGATCTAGCGCGCCGAATCCGAAATTCGCCGCATGTCGGAGTAAGGCTCAAAGCGAATTTCGGATTCGAAAGCACACTAGCCGCTCTTTTTTTCCGCAAGGGAATTCACATGCCCGAACGCCCCGACATCCGCCTCAGCCCCGAAGAGCAGGCGGCCTTCTTTCAGGAACAGCGCAAATGTGCGCTGGCGACGCTCGACCAGGACGGGTTTCCGCACGTCGTGGCGATGAACTATTTCGTCAAGGACGGCGCGTTTTACATGACCTCCTACGGCAAGGCGCAAAAGGTTCTGAACATCCGCCGCAACCCCAAGGTCGGGCTGATGATCGAAACCGGCTCTTCCTATGCCGAGCTGAAGGGGGTCATGGTGCGCGGCACCTGCGAGATCATCGAGGGCGCCGAGGCGGTCAGCCGCGCCTTTGCCGACATGGTCGAATCCCGCGGCGGCACCTATTCGCGCCCCGCCGGCGCCGCGTCCAGCGCACCAAAGCGGGTCGTCCTCAAAATCACCCCGCACAAGCTCATGACCTGGGATCACAAGAAGCTCGGCGGCCGTTACTGAAGCGCGGCCCACAGGCGCCCGCCTCGCCTTGCCCGCCCCGGCAATTCGCGCTAAGACCCGCGCGGGTCTGGCGGCAACGGCGGCGCCGCAGCAGTTCTGACGAGCGAGGGTTTCCCATGGCACGCAACAAGATCGCACTGATCGGCGCCGGTCAGATCGGCGGCACGCTGGCCCTGTTGGCCGGGTTGAAGCGGCTCGGCGACGTGGTGCTGTTCGACATCATCGACGGGGTGCCGCAGGGGAAGGCGCTCGACATCGTCGAAGGCAGCGCGATCGAGAAATATGATGCGGCGATCTCCGGCGCCAGCGACTATGCGGCGATCAAGGGTGCGGACGTCGTCATCGTCACCGCCGGGGTGCCGCGCAAGCCGGGCATGAGCCGCGATGACCTGATCGGCATCAACACCAAGGTCGTAGGGCAGGTCGGCGCGGCGATCACGCAGCACTGCCCCGGGGCCTTCGTGATCACGATCACCAACCCGCTCGACGCGATGGTGTGGGTCATGAAGGAGGCGACAGGCCTGCCCGCCAACCGCGTCGTCGGCATGGCCGGGGTGCTCGACAGCGCCCGGTTCCGCTATTTTCTCGCCGAAGAGTTCAAGGTGTCGGTCGAGGACGTGACCGCCTTCGTGCTCGGCGGCCACGGCGACACGATGGTGCCGCTGCCGCGCTATTCGACCGTCGCCGGCATCCCGCTCCCCGATCTCATCAAGATGGGGTGGACGACGCAGGCCCGGATCGACGCGATCGTCCAGCGCACCCGCGACGGCGGCGCCGAGATCGTCGACCTGTTGAAGACCGGCTCGGCCTTTTATGCCCCGGCGAGCGCGGCGATCTCGATGGCCGAATCCTATCTGCTCGACAAGAAACGGGTATTGCCGTGCGCAGCGCTGCTCAACGGCGAATACGGCATCCGGGATTTGTATGTCGGCGTGCCGGTGGTGATCGGCGCGGGCGGCATCGAGCGCATCGTCGAAATCCAGCTCAACCCGGATGAAAAGGCGGCCTTCGACAAATCCTGCGGCGCCGTCCGCACCCTTGTCGACATCGCCCGCAAGATGCGCGCTGAGGCGGCAGGCTGACCGATCCATTACGGGACCGGCCTGCACACGTTTCTCCAGCACAGCGCGAAGCAATGAACATCCACGAATACCAGGCAAAAGAATTGTTGGCGAAATACGGCGTGCCGATCCTGGCGGGCGGCGTCGCCTATACCGCGGCCGAGGCGGTGGAGGCGGCCCGGCGCCTCGGCGGTTCGGCCTGGGTGGTCAAGGCGCAGATTCACGCCGGCGGCCGCGGCAAGGCGGGCGGCGTCAAGCTGGTGCATTCGGAGCCAGAAGTCTCGGCGGCTTCCGCCGCATTGCTCGGCAAACGGCTGGTGACGCACCAGACCGGGCCGCAAGGGCGCGACGTCAAGCGCGTCTATGTCGAGGCCGCCTGCGATATCGCCCGCGAACTGTACCTGGCCTTGTCGGTCGATCGCGGCAGCGGCCGCATCACCCTGATCGCCGCCGCCGAAGGCGGCATGGAGATCGAGGACCTGGCGGCCCGCTCACCCGAAAAGATCCTCAAGGCGGCGATCGACCCGGCTGCCGGCTTGTCGCCGTTCTACCCCCGCCGCCTCGCCTTCGAGCTCGGCTTGTCGGCGCGGGAGGCGGCGGCAATGGTCAAGTTCGTCGATGCGCTGTACCGCGCCTTTTGCGACCTTGACGCCGCGCTCGTCGAAATCAACCCGCTGGTGTTGACGGATGAGGGCAGGCTGGTCGCCCTCGACGCCAAGATGAGCTTCGACGACAACGCGCTGTTCCGCCATCCCGAGATAACGGCGCTGCGCGACGAGGACGAGGAGGAGCCGATCGAGCGCGAGGCCGCCAAGCACGCGCTCAGCTATGTCAAGCTCGACGGCAATATCGGCTGCATGGTCAATGGCGCCGGCCTCGCCATGGCGACGATGGACATCATCAAGTTCCATGGCGGCAGCCCGGCCAATTTCCTTGATGTCGGCGGCGGCGCGACGCGCGAGCGGGTGACCGCCGCGTTCAAGCTGATCCTCAGCGACCCCAACGTCGAGGCCATCCTTGTCAACATCTTCGGCGGCATCATGCGCTGCGACGTGATCGCCGAAGGGGTCGTCGCCGCGGCGCGAGAGGTGAACCTCAATGTGCCGCTGGTGGTCCGGCTCGAGGGCACGAATGTGGAGCAGGGCCGCAAGATCCTGTCCCAATCGGGGCTGGCGGTGATCGCCGCCGACGATTTGGGCGACGCCGCGCAAAAGGTCGTGGCTGCGGTGGCGGAGGCGCGCTGATGTCGATCCTCGTCGATGCCGCCACCACCGTGATCTGCCAGGGCATCACCGGCGCGCAGGGCACGTTTCACTCCGAGCAGGCGATCGCCTACGGCACCAAGATGGTCGGCGGGGTGACGCCGGGCAAAGGCGGCACCCGCCATCTCGACCTGCCGGTCTTCGACACCGTGCACGAGGCGCGCGCCGAGACCGGCTGCACCGCCAGCGTGATCTATGTGCCGCCGCCGTCGGCCGCCGATGCGATCCTGGAAGCGATCGATGCCGGGCTCGACCTCGTCGTCTGCATCACCGACGGGGTGCCGGTACTGGACATGGTGCGGGTCAAGCGTGCGCTTACCGGCACCGGGACGCGGCTGATCGGCCCGAACTGCCCCGGGGTCATCACCCCCGGCCAGTGCAAAATCGGCATCATGCCGGGCCATATCCACAAGAGCGGCCGGGTCGGCATCGTCTCGCGGTCGGGCACGCTGACCTACGAGGCGGTGGCGCAGACCACCGCGGCCGGGCTCGGCCAGTCGAGCTGCGTCGGCATCGGCGGCGATCCGATCCACGGGCTCGATTTCGTCGATGTGTTGGAGATGTTCCTCGCCGACGACGCGACCGACGCGATCGTGATGATCGGCGAAATCGGCGGCAAGGCCGAGGAAGAGGCCGCCGCCTTTATCAAGTCGTCGAAACGCAAGAAGCCCATGGTCGGCTTTATCGCCGGGGCGGCGGCGCCGCCGGGGCGCCGCATGGGGCATGCCGGCGCGATCATTTCGGGCGGCAGCGGCGGCGCCGGCGACAAGATGGAGGCGCTGAAAAGCGCCGGCGTCACGATCGTCGAATCCCCGGCGGCGATCGGCACCACAATGAAGACTGTGCTCAAGGGCTGAACCACGGCCCCGACGGAAACGTATCAGCGGCCCGTCGCCGTTTATCTTGACGATGCGTCCACCATTGCCGGCGATGATCGGCACTGACCGAAGCGGACGAGGGTCCGGATGAGGGGACGAGGCTGCCGCCCGTTAACGACATGGCTACCAGAAAGATTTCCACCTATATCCGCGCATGATTGCTGATCGCCTCCTGTGGCGACGGCCGAGGATCGTTCATGGCTGACATCGACGGCACCAATTTTCTCAGCGGCGCCAATGCCGCCTTTATCGCCGAGTTGTACGCCCGCTTTCTTGAGGACCCCGCCTGCGTAGACGAAGGCTGGCGCCGGTTCTTCGCCGAGATGGCGGACGATGCGGTGCCGCGCGCCCCCGGCTGGGGGCTGGCGCCGCCGCACATCATCGGCAACGGTTTCGCGGAAGCGGCGCCCGCGGCCCCGGGCGAGACGGCAACGGGGCAGGACGCGGTGGTCGATGCGATCCGCGCGCTCAACCTCGTTCGCGCCTATCGCGTGCGCGGCCATCTCGAAGCCGACCTCGATCCGCTCGGGCTCGAACGGCGCAGCGGATTTCCCGAGCTCGATTACCGCAGCTACGGGTTTGCCGAGGCCGATCTCGACCGCACGATCTATATCGGCAATCTGCTCGGGCGCGAGCACGCGACATTGCGCCAGATCGTGGCGATCCTGCGCCAGACTTATTGCGGGCGGATCGGCGTCGAGTACATGCACCTGCAGGCGCCCGAGGAGCGGCGCTGGATCCAGCAGCGTTTCGAGCAGCGCGAGGCGCCGACCCTGACCGGCGCGGCGCGCAAGGACATCCTCAGGGTCCTGACTGCGGCCGAAACCTTCGAGCGGTTTCTCGACCGCCGCTATACCGGGACCAAGCGCTTCGGCATCGAGGGCGCGGAATCGCTGATGCCGGCACTGGAGGCGATATTGCGCCGCGGCAACGAGCTCGGGGTCGAGGAATTCGTGATCGGCATGCCGCATCGCGGGCGGCTCAACGTGCTGGCCAATTTCGTCGGCAAGCCGTTCGCCGCGATCTTTTCCGAGTTTCAGGGCAACGCGACATTGCCGGAACAGGTGCACGGCTCGGGCGACGTCAAATACCACCTCGGCACCTCGGGCGACCGCGAAATCGGCGGGCGCACCGTGCATTTGTCGCTCGCGGCCAACCCCTCGCATCTCGAAGCGGTCAACCCGGTCGTGCTCGGCAAGGTGCGGGCAAAGCAGCGCCAGCGGGGCGATGCCGAGCGCCGCCGAGTCGTCGGCATATTGATGCACGGCGACGCCGCCTTTGCCGGGCAGGGGCTGGTGGCCGAATCGCTGGAATTGTCGGGTTTGCGCGGGTTCCGCACCGGCGGCACGGTGCATATCGTCGTCAACAACCAGATCGGGTTCACGACCGCGCCGTCCTATGCGCGGTCGAGCCCGTATCCGTCGGACATCGCCAAATCAGTCCAGGCGCCGATCTTCCACGTCAATGGCGACGATCCCGAGGCGGTCGTCGAGGTCGCCCGCGCTGCGGTCGAATACCGGCAAGAATTCAACAAGGACGTAGTCGTCGACCTGTTCTGCTATCGCCGTCACGGCCACAACGAAACCGACGAGCCGGCCTTTACCCAGCCGCTGATGTACCGGACGATCGCCGACCATCCCACCACCCGCCAGCTCTACGCCCAGCGCCTCGTCGCCGCCGGGGTGCTCGCCAATGGCGAGGTCGAGGCGATGGCGCGGGATTATGTCGATCGGCTCGAAAGCCAGTTCGAGGCGGCCAAAACCTACCGGCCGAACAAGGCCGATTGGTTCGAAGGCGCCTGGGCCGGGTTCCAGCCGGCGCCCGACCTGGTACTGACCGGCGACGACCGCCGCGGCGATACCGCCGCGGCCATCGCCTTGTTGCGCGAAGTCGGCAACGGTCTCGTGACCGTGCCCGACGGGTTCCGCCTCAACCGCAAGATCGCGCGGCAGCTTGCCGCCAAGCGCGAGGCGCTCGCCTCCGGCGAGGGCATCGACTGGGCCACCGCCGAGGCGCTCGCCATCGGCACGCTGTGCGCCGAGGGCACGCATGTGCGCATGTCGGGCCAGGACAGCGGCCGCGGCACGTTTTCCCATCGCCATGCGGTCTTGGTCGACCAGGAGAGCGAGGCGCGCTACGTGCCGCTCAACCATGTCCACGAGGGCCAGGCGCCGTTCGAGATCATCGACAGCCCGCTGTCCGAGGCGGCGGTGCTCGGCTTCGAATACGGCTACAGCCTCGCCGACCCCAAGACGTTGGTGTTGTGGGAGGCGCAATTCGGCGATTTCGCCAACGGCGCGCAGGTCATCATCGACCAGTTCCTGTCATCGGGCGAGGCCAAATGGCTGCGCATGAGCGGCCTCGTCATGCTGTTGCCGCATGGCTACGAAGGCCAAGGGCCGGAACATTCCTCGGCCCGGCTCGAACGCTATCTGCAATTGTGCGGCGAAGACAACATCCAGGTCTGCAACCTGACGACGGCGGCGAACTATTTCCATGCCCTGCGCCGCCAGATCCGCCGGCCGTTCAGAAAGCCGCTGGTCATCGTTACGCCGAAATCGCTATTGCGTGCCAGCGAGGTCGCCTCGCCGCTGGCGGCGATGGGGCCGGGCACCTCGTTTCACCGCGTCATCGACGACCCGGTGGCGCTGCAGGACGGCGCCCGCATCAGGCGGGTCGTGCTGTGCACCGGCAAGGTCTATTTCGACCTGGCCAAGGCGCGCGCGCAAAACCGCGACGACACGATCGCATTGGTCCGGGTCGAGCAGCTCTATCCGTTTCCGTTCAACACGCTCGGTCGGGTCCTGGGGCGCTATCCGAACGCCGAGATCGTGTGGTGCCAGGAAGAGCCGCAAAACATGGGCGCGTGGGGGTTTGTCGACCGCCGCATCGAGCAGGTGCTGGCCGGGCTCGGCAGCGGCGTCGGGCGGCCCCGCTTTGCCGGGCGTGCCGAGGCGGCCTCGCCGGCGACCGGCCTCTACAAGCGCCATGTCGCCGAGCAGAGCCAGCTCGTCGCCGACGCATTGGCGGCGTGAGGGCGCGGCCGATGTCGATCGAGATAAAGGTTCCCACGCTCGGCGAATCGGTGACCGAGGCGACCGTTGCGAAATGGTTGAAGCGGCCCGGCGACCCGGTCGCACGCGACGAGCCGGTGGTCGAATTGGAGACCGACAAGGCGACGCTCGAAGTGCCGTCGCCGGCTGCCGGCACGCTGGGCGAGATCCGCGCGGCCGAAGGTGCCGACGTGCCGGTGGGCGGCGTGCTCGGCACGATCGCGGAGGGGGAAGCGGCTGCGCCACCCTCCCAGCGCTCCGCACCGGGTCCCACTCGCCCCCGCAATGCGGGAGAGGGTGCCGAACCGCGGCGAAAGCCGGGGGAGGCGGGTGAGGGACGTGCCGCAGCCGAACCGGCGCCAGACATCGCCGCATTGCTCGAACGCTCCGGTCCCGCCGCGCGCAAGCGGCTGGCCGAAAGCGGCATCGATCCGGGCTTGATCGCCCCGACCGGCCGCGGCGGGCGGATCACCGGCGCCGACATTGCCGCTGCCCAGCGCCGCGAGCCGCTGCCCTTATCGGAGCCCGCGGCCGCCCGCCCGGCGCCGGTTGCCGCACCGCCGCCGGTCGCCGTTGCGCCCGAACCTCCGCCGCCGCGTCCGACCGGAGAGCGCGAGACCCGCGTGCGCATGAGCCGCTTGCGCCAGCGCATCGCCGAACGGCTGAAGGCGGCGCAGAACAACGCCGCGATGCTGACCACGTTCAACGAGATCGACATGAGCGCGGCGATGGGTTTGCGCGAGCACTGGCGCGATGCTTTCGAGAAAAAGCACGGGGTGCGGCTCGGCTTCATGTCGATCTTCGTCAAGGCGGCGCTGGTGGCGCTGAAGGAGTTTCCCGCGGTCAACGCTGAAATCGACGGCACCGACATCGTCTACAAAAACCATTACGACATCGGCGTCGCCGTCGGCACCGAGGCCGGGCTGGTCGTGCCGGTCGTGCGCGACGCCGACATGATGAATTTTGCCGAGATCGAAAAGGCGGTCGCCGCGTTCGGCCGCAAGGCGCGCGACGGCAAATTGACGATCGAGGACCTGTCGGGCGGCACCTTTACGATCTCCAATGGCGGGGTTTACGGCTCGCTGTTGTCGACCCCGATCCTCAACCCGCCGCAATCGGCGATCCTCGGCATGCACAAGATCGAGCGCCGCCCGGTCGCGGTTGGCGACAAGATCGAGATCCGGCCGATGATGTACGTCGCGCTGAGCTACGACCACCGCATCGTCGATGGCCGCGAGGCGGTGTCGTTCCTCGTGCGCATCAAGGAAGGCGTCGAAGATCCCGCCCGCCTTCTGCTCGAAATCTGAGGGAACGCTGCGGTCGATCGCGTCGTATATTGTTCAATTGGAATAGCAAGAACCGTTGTGCGTTGTTATATCGATAGCACCGGGTCCGTTGCGTTTTTTCGGCGGCGGCCTGCGAATGTGGAGGATGGGCATATGACCCTGAGTAACCTTGCTGCCCGTGCGGGTCGAGGTGTCGCCGCCGCAGCAATTCTGGGCCTGGTCGGCATGACCGCGGCGCCACAGCCGGCACACGCGGTCAGCCCGGGTGCGGCGGTCGGCATCGGGCTCGGCGCGCTCGCCGTCGGTACCGCGCTCGGCGCGGGGGCGGCGAACCCGTATTACTACGGCTATTACGGCTATCCCTACGGGTACTACTACCCGCCGGCGCCTGCCTACTACCCGGCACCTAGCTATTACGCGCCGCGCAGCTGCTGGGATCCGTATTACCGGCGCTATTACGCCTGCTAGCGAGCGGCCGGACGAAGGCGGCGGCCGGCCGGCTGCCGCCTCGCCGGCTACAGGTATTTCGTCGGCCGGTTCAAGGTGCGCCACATATGCGCCGACGGGCTGTCGTCGAAACCGAGCCCTTCGACCGGCTGGCGGAAATTGCGGCCGATGATGTCGATAAACTGGTCGAGGCTCACCACCACATTCGGATCGAACGAATAGATGTCATGCACGGTGATCATCCGTGCCGACATGTACCATTTGTGTTTGCGGGCGCGCTGATATTCGGCCTCGATATAGGGGTCGGGCCGATAGTCGGCGCCGAAATACTTGACGTAGGTCTCGGGGTAGGGGTAGCCGGCTGTCTCGTCGGCATAAAAGCGCAACGCCTGATGGGCGCGGATCGCCCAGGTTACTTCCGGGTCGACATAGGGTTCGACCATCTGGGCGCCCCAATAGCCGTGGTCGGAGCGGATGAAGCCGATCACGCCGATGTCATGCAACAGGCACGCGAGGATCATCTTCTCGGAAAGACCGGCATCGAGCGCGTGCTTGGCGCTCTGCAAGAGGTGCTGTGCCGGGCCGAAGCGGAGCTTGAAGAAATCGACGAGCGTCGGCTTGTCCGGCATTTTCGGCAGCCGCGGGTCGTCGCCCATCAGCATCCGCGCGCCGGGCTTCTGAGCCTGCAATGCAGCGCCGTTGGGAAAGCTGAAATCGGCATCGGCGAGCATAAAGAGGCGCGACTTGACGATGATCGCCTCGTCGAGCTCGCGGATCTTCTGCGCCTCGAGCGCCTCGGCGCGCTCAGACAGGGTCATCGCATCGTTCATCGCATCCTCTATGTTGGATCGCGGCCGTCCCGCCGGCATGCGGCCGAGACGGCCACGCCCGCGGTCACAGGTATTTCGCCGGCCGAATCATCGCCCGCCACATATGCGCGACGGGGCTGTTGTCGTAGCCGAGCCCTTCTTCCGGCTGGCGGAAATTGCGCCCGATCACATCGGTGAATTCCTCCAACTCGACCTCGACAGTCGGGTCGAAGGAATAGATGTCGTGCACGGTGATCATCCGGCCCGACATGTACCATTTGTGGTTTTTCATCCGCTGGTAGTCGGCCTCGATATACGGGTCGGGGCGGTAATCGGCGCCGAACGCCTTGACGTAGGAGGCCGGATATTCATAGCCGACCGATTCGTCGGGATAGAAGCGCAACACCTGGTGGGCGCGGATCGCCCAGGTCACCTCGGGGTCGACATAAGGCTCGACCAGCTGCGCGCCCCAATAGCCATGGTCGCCGCGGATAAAGCCCATCGTCGAGATGTCGTGTAACAGGCAGGCGAGCACCATTTTTTCCGGCAACCCGGCGCGGACCGCATGCCGGGCACTCTGCAAAACATGCGCGGCGGGGCCGAAGCGGTAGTGGAAGAAATCGATGAGGGTCGGCTTTTCCGGCATCCTCGGCAGGCGCGGATCGTCGCCCATCAACACCCGCGCCCGCGGGTTCTGCGCCATGATCGCGCCGGCGTTGGGCGCCGGGCCCATATCGGCCTCGGCCATGCTGTAAAGGCGCGACTTGATCAGGATGTAATCGAGCTCGTCCGACATTTTCTGTTCGAGCGCGTCGGCGCGCTGGGACAGGGACATCGCGTCGTTCATCTTGCACTCCCCGCTGAAGGCCCTGGCGGAGCGTAGCAGATCATGCCGCGGCCGGGCAGCGAATCGGCCGCGTATCAGCCCCCCGCTTTCGCCTTGGCCCAGCTGTCGCGCAGGCCGATGGTGCGGTTGAAGACGAGGCGGCCACGGGCGGAGTCCGGATCGCGCGCGAAATAGCCTAGCCGTTCGCACTGCACCGCCTGTTCGACCGCGGCGTCGGCCAGCGCCGGTTCCAGCCGGCAGTCGTGCAGCACCGTCAGCGAATCGGGGTTGAGGTCGGCAACGAGGTCGCTGCCGGCGCCGGGGTCGGGGCGGGTGAACAGCGGATCGTAAAGCCGCACTTCGGCCGGCACCGCATGCGCCGCCGACACCCAATGGATCGTGCCGCGCACCCGCCGTCCATCGGGTGCGTTGCCGCCGCGCGTCGCCGGATCGTAGGTGCAATGCAATTCGACGACGTTTCCGGCGGCATCCTTTACCGCCTCGCGGCAGGTGACGAGATAGGCATAGCGCAGCCGCACCTCGCGGCCGGGCGTCAGGCGGTAGAAATTGTTGGGCGCGTTCTCCATGAAATCGTCGCGCTCGATGTAAAGCTCGCGGCCGAACGGCACCTCGCGTGTGCCCGCCGCCGGGTCGTCGGGATGGTTGGCCGCGGCCAGGGTTTCGCTCCGGCCCTCGGGATAGTTCTCGATCACCAGTTTCAGCGGGCGCAAAACCGCCATGCGGCGCGGCGCGGTGCGGTTCAATTCGTCGCGCACGGCGTGCTCGAAAATCGCGATATCGACGAGGCTGTTGGCGCGCGCGACCCCGACCCGGCGGGCAAAGTCGCGGATCGCCGCCGCCGGCACGCCGCGACGGCGCAGGCCGGCGATCGTCGGCATGCGCGGATCGTCCCAGCCGGAAACCCGGCCCTCCTGCACCAGCCGGGTCAAAAACCGCTTCGACAACACCGTGTAGGCGAGGTTGAGCCGGGCAAACTCGTATTGCCGCGGCCGCGACGGCCCAAGCTGTTCGCCAATCGGCAGGTGCTCGATCAGCCAGTCGTAAAGCGGCCGGTGATCCTCGAATTCGAGCGTGCAGATCGAATGGGTGACCCCCTCGATCGCATCCGACTGGCCATGCGCAAAATCATAGGTCGGATAGATGCACCAGGTGTCGCCGGTGCGCGGGTGCGACCTGTGCAGGATGCGGTAGAGCACGGGGTCGCGCAAATTCATGTTGCCCGACGCCATGTCGATCTTCGCGCGCAACACGCGGGCGCCGTCGGGGAATTCTCCGGCGCGCATGCGGCGGAACAGGTCGAGGTTTTCGGCGATCGAGCGCTCGCGATAGGGGCTGTCGCGGCCGGGCTCGGTCAGGGTGCCGCGTGCCGTGCGCATCTCCTCGGGCGACTGGTCGTCGACATAGGCGAGGCCATGGCCGATCAGATGCTCAGCCCAGGCGTAAAGCTGCTCGAAATAATCCGAGGCGTGGTAGAGGTGGGTGCCCCAGTCGAAACCGAGCCAGCGCACGTCGGCCTCGATCGCGTCGATGTATTCCTGCTCTTCCCGGGTCGGATTGGTATCGTCGAAGCGCAGGTGGCAGATGCCGCCGAATTCCCGCGCCACGCCGAAATTGAGGCAGATCGACTTGGCGTGGCCGATATGGAGGTAGCCGTTGGGCTCCGGCGGAAACCGCGTGACCACCCGCTTCACACGCCCGGATTCGAGATCCGCCGCGATGATGTCGCGGATGAAGTCCCGCCCCGCTTCCGGTGTCTTCGTCTCGTCCACAGCTCTACCGATGCCCTGGCCATCCTTCGAGACGCGGCCCGGTCGGGCCGCTCCTCAGGATGAGGTCTTAGCTTGGTGGCGGAAACAAGGCTACCTCGTCCTGACGTGCCTCGCACAGCGAGGCCTCGAAAGACGCAGCGCCGCCGGTCCAACTCACCCCGGCGTGCGGATCAGCCCGGCCCAGGTGTCGAGCAGCGGCATCACCGCGTCGCGCCCGGCGGCTGGCAGGCTGACGACGACACGCGCGACGCCCTGGTCCTCGTAGCGCCGCAGCCGGTCGCGGTCGGCGGCGATGCCCCACACCGTCACCGGCACGTCGGCAGGATCGCGCCCGGCCGCTTCGGCCATGCGGCGGAACTCGGGGAGATAGTTGGTCACATCCTCATAGACCGGACGGCGTGAATGCGGAATCCAGCCGTTGCCATAGCGCAGGGCCCGCCGCGCCCCGTGCGGAAACATGCCGCCGACGACGACCGGCGGGTGCGGCTTCTGCACCGGCTTCGGCCGCGCGGTCATCGGCGGGAAATCGACGAATTCGCCGTGATATTCGGGCGTCTCATCGGTCCAGATCGCGATCATCGCTTCGATGCGCTCGCGCATCAGTTTGAAGCGGGTCTTGAACTCGGTGCCGTGATCGGCCATCTCCTCGGCGTTCCAGCCGCCGCCGACGCCGAACAGGAACCGCCCGCCCGACACCCGGTCGAGCGAGGCGACCAGCTTGGCGGTCTGGATCGGGTCGCGCTGCACGACGAGGCAGACCCCGGTGCCGAGTTTCAGGCTCTTGGTCGCCGCGGCCGCCGCGGCCAACGACACGAACGGGTCCATCGCGTCGTAATACTGCTTCGGCAACTCGCCACCCGATGGAAACGGCGAGCGCCGCGATACCGGGATGTGCGAATGCTCGGGCGCCCACAGCGATTCAAACCCCCGCGCCTCGCATTCCCGCGCAAGCTCGGCGCTCGACATGGAGTAGTCGGTAAAGAACATCGCGGCGCCGACATGCATCGGGCATCTCCTTTGTTCCCGTCATCCCGGCCGTGGGCGCTGCACCGCCTGTTCGAGGGGTCGGGACGAAGCCGCCGGCGGCGGCGCCAAATCGACCCGAACGATACAAACAAAGCCGGCAGCCGCAAAGCAGCGGGGAACGCAACGGATGTTTACCGGTAAGGGTTCTTTTTTCGCGGTTGCGGATAGAATTGGCCGATGCCATCGGACGTCGTCGATCTGAGGGATTTCTACGGCACCGCGCTCGGCCAGGTCGCGCGCCGCATGATCCGCCGCGCGATCCGCCGGGTGTGGCCCGATCTGCACGGCATGCGGCTGCTCGGCGTCGGCTATGCGACGCCGTTCCTGTCGATGCTGGCGCCCGATACCGAGCGGGTCGTAGCGCTGATGCCGGCCTCGCTCGGCGTGCTCGGTTGGCCGGCCGATGGCCGCAACCTCGTCGCTCTCGCCGACGAGGGCGAATTGCCGTTCGCCGACTACTCGATCGACCGGGTGCTGCTGGTCCACGCGCTCGAAACCAGCGATGAGGCGCGCCTGATGCTGAAGGAAATCTGGCGCATCCTCGCCGGCGGCGGCCGGCTGTTGATCGTCGCCCCGAACCGGCGCGGGATCTGGGCGCGCCGCGACCTCACCCCGTTCGGCTCGGGGCGTCCCTACACGGTGTCGCAGCTCTCGCAATTATTGCGCGATGAGCAGTTCACCCCGATCGCCACCGACGCAGCGCTGTTCATCCCGCCGGTCCGGCGGCGCATGCTGTTGCGCTCCGCCGCCGCCTGGGAGCGCATCGGCAAGCGCTGGTTTCCGACCTTTGCCGGCGTCGTATTGGTCGAGGCGACGAAGCAGATTTACGCCAAGCCGACCGTGGCACGGGCGCCGCGCCGCCGCCTCGTCTATACCCCGGCAGCGCACGGGTTGTAGCGGGTTGGCGCTATCCGGCGATCAACGGGAAGGGGTCGGGGAAGTTGCCGATCACGGCGGCGTGGGTGACGAGCCCGCAATCGCCCGACCACAAATGGAGCTGGTAGCCGGGCGGCTCGAAGCGGAAATGCAGGCGGGCGCCGGGCCGCAGGTCGAGGCGGATCTGGTGTGCCGTGCTCGGCGCGGTGCCGGCGACCGTGCCGGCAAAGCGGCGGGCGATCGGCCGGTGCAGATGGCCGCAGGCGATGCGCTCGACCTGGGGATGCCGCGCGATGACGGCCGCGAACTCGTCGGCATGGGCGAGGCCGTGCCCGTCCATGAAGGTGATGCCGGTGGCGAACGGCGGGTGGTGCATGATGACGAGCGTCGGGCGCTGCGGCGCCGCCGCCAGGGTCGCGTCGAGCCAGGCCAGCCGCTCGGTGCAGAGGTCGCCGCTGTGGACGCCGGGAATGGTCGAATCGAGCGCGACGACGCGCAGCGGGTAATCCTCGACCGTGTAGTGCAGAAACCCGTCGCGTGGCAGGTAGCCGTCGGCGGCAAAGGCCGCACGCATCGGGTCGCGCGCATCGTGGTTGCCGGGGATCGCAAAGACCGGCATCGCCAGCGGCGCGAGGAGCAGGCGCAGATGCTCGTATTCGGCCGGCTCGCCGTGGTCGACGAGGTCGCCGGTGACGATCGCGATGTCCGGGCGCGGGTCGAGGGCGTTAAGCGCGGCGACCGCCCGGGCGAGGCACGCCGCGGTGTCGATATCGGCATAGCTGCGCTCGGCGCTCGGCGGCGGTGCCGCGACCGGCGCCTTGAACAATTTGCCCGGCGCCAGGATGTGGGTATCGGTAATCTGCGCGATCAGCATCACACACCCTCCCGCGACAGCACGAACATGCCCTGCTCGGCCAGCAGGTTGGCGAGGTTGCCGCGCGGATCGAGCGAATACGGGCGGCCGTGCCGGTCGAGGGTGAAGCTGCGCTCGATGCGGATGCCGACCGCGTCGCACAACGCGACAAAGTCGCGGATCGTGCACAGATGGATGTTCGGCGTGTCGTACCAGCGATGGTTCAGCAGTCCCGACACCGGCATCCGCCCGCGCAGCAACAGGCTGAGGCGGATGCGCCAGAAGCCGAAATTCGGGAACGACACGATCGCCCGCTTGCCGATCCGCACCAGCGCCTCTAGCACCTGGCGCGGCTCTCGGGTCGCCTGCAGGGTCTGGCTCAACACGACGTATTCGAAGGCGGCGCCCGGATAGGCGCCGAGGTCGCGGTCGGCGTCGCCCTGGATCACCGAAAGGCCGTGGCTGACGCAGGCATTGACCCCCGACTGGCTCAATTCGATGCCGCGCGCGTCGACCGATTTTTCGCGCGCGAGGTAGGCGAGCAGCGCGCCATCGCCGCAGCCGATGTCGAGCACCCGCGAATGCGGCTCGATCATGTCGGCGATCAGCCGCAGATCGCTGCGCAACGTCGCCGGCGGGGCGATCTCGGCGGCGGTCGACGCGGTGTCGATCGCGAGGCCCAGCGTCGCGCTGCGGCTCACGGGCTCAGCCCCCGTTTCGGGTCAGCCCGCGATGCTCGGCGCAGCCGGCCAGAAACCCGCGCAAGGTTGCGAACAACTCGGGCTCGTGCAGCAGAAACGCGTCGTGCCCCTTGTCGGTCTCGATCTCGACAAAGCTGACATTGGCGGCAACGGCGTTGAGCGCGTGGACCAGTTCGCGGCTTTCCGGGGTCGGAAACAGCCAGTCGCTGGTGAACGAGATGATGCAGAAGCGCGCCTTGCTGGCGGCGAAGGCGGCCGGCAACGACCCGTCATGCTCGGCGGCCAGGTCGAAATAGTCCATCGCCCGGGTGATATAGAGATACGAATTGGCATCAAAGCGATCGACAAACGCGCTGCCCTGGTGGCGCAGATAGCTTTCGACCTGGAAATCGGCGTCGAAACCCCAGGTGACGGCGTTGCGGTCCTGCAGGTTGCGGCCGAATTTGCGATGCAAGGCCGGCTCGGAAAGATAGGTGATATGTGCGGCCATGCGGGCAACGGCGAGACCGCGCGCCGGGTTGCGCCCGAGGCTCAGATAGCGCCCGCCGCACCAGTCGGGATCGGCCATGATCGCCTGCCGCCCGACCTCATGAAAGGCGATGTTCTGGGCCGAATGGCGGGCGGCGCCGGCGATCGGCACCGCGGCGAACACCGTGTCGGGGTAGCTCGCCACCCATTCCAGTACCTGCATCGCCCCCATCGAGCCGCCGATCACGCAAAACAGCGAGGCGATGCCGAGGTGGTCGATCAGCAGCTTCTGCGCCCGCACCATGTCGCGGATCGTGATCACCGGAAAGCCCAATGCCCACGGCTCGCCGGTGGCGGGATCGATCTCCTTCGGCCCGGTGGTTCCCATGCAGCCGCCGAGCACGTTCGCGCAAATAAGGAAATAGCGGTCGGTGTCGAGCACGCCGCCGGGCCCGATCAATGTCGTCCACCAACCGGGGTGGCCGGTGATCGGGTGCGGATCGGCGGCGTACTGGTCGCCGGTCAGCGCATGGCACACCAGCACGGCGTTGGAGCGCTCCGCGTTGAGCGTACCGTAGGTCTGGTAGGCGATCGTGAACGGCCCGAAATCGACGCCGCAATCGAGCCGCAGCGGCGCCTCGACAAAAAGGCGGTGACCGGGCCAGTCGTCGCCCGGGCGCTTGCGAAGGATGGGTGCGGTCGCTATCGACACAAGGGGGCTCTATGAAGGCGCCCGGCCGCCGCCGGGGCGGGCGGCACGCGCCGCCCCTCCCGGGCGATGCCGAGCGAGCGGAACGTAGCTAGAAACCCGAAGCCAGGCATGTCAACGTTTTCTTTGATTTTGCCGGTTCGGAACTCTACTACTAGCCGGCTTACAGCAGCGATCGAGACCATGCCGCCGATCCCGTCCGATCTGGAAGATTTGCGCCGACGCCTCGACGAGATCGACGACAAGCTGCAGGATTTGCTGATCGAGCGCTTCGAGATCGTCCTCGACGTCGCGGCGCAAAAGCGGGACGGTACCCTCGCTCCGCACCAGCCGGCGCGCGAGGCGGCGATCATCCGCCGGCTGATTGCCCGCAACCGCCCGCCCTATCAGCCCGCCACGCTGGTGCGCATGTGGCGCGAATTGTTCGCCGGCACGACGCGGCTGCAGGGCCGGTTCAGGGTCGCCGTCTATGCGCCGCCGGATACGCCCGGCCTGTGGGACCTCGCCCGCGACCATTACGGCAGCCTGACCCCGATGCTGGCCTACCAGTCTGCCGGCCTGGTGATCCGCGCGGTGGCCGAGGGCGAGGCCGAGATCGGCGTATTGCCGATGCCGCAGGAGGAGGAGCCGGACCCGTGGTGGCGGCTGCTCGTTTCGACCGACGAATTCGCGCCGCGGGTCGTCTCCCGCCTGCCGTTCGGCAGCCGCGGCAACAGCCGCGCCGGCGGCGCCGGGGCGCTGTCGATCGGCCGCGGCCGGTCGCAGCCGACTGGCAAGGACCGCACCCTGTTGGCCACCGAAAACACCTCCGACATCAGCCGCGGCCGCATCTTTGCGCTGCTGTCGGCGCTCGGGCTCGAATGCACCTTCCTCGCCAGCTGCGACCATGCCGAGGGCGCCAACACGCTGATGGAGCTGGCCGGTTTCATCGAGCTTTCCGACCCGCGGCTCGACAGCTTCCAGGCCCAGCTCGGTCCGGCATTGTACCGGCTGACCGAGCTCGGCGTTTATGCCGAACCGCTTCAGCTCGACGGGGGCGGCACCGCCCGGCCCACGGTCGCAAGCGAGCCGGGCGGGCCGGTCGAAATGGCGGGCGCCCGCGGCGGCGCGGCGCGGAGCTGAGGCGATGGACGCCAAGACCGCCCCGGAACCCAGGCCGGGGATACTCGACATCGCCCCCTATGTCGGCGGCGAGTCCAAGATTGCCGGCATCGAGCGGCCGATCCGGCTGGCCTCGAACGAAAGCGCACTCGGCCCCAGCGCCAAGGCGGTCGCGGCCTATCGCGCGCTCGCCGGCGAGATCCATCGCTACCCCGACGGCAGCAGCCTGGAACTGCGCCACGCGCTGGGGCGGGTTCACCGGCTCGATCCCGAGCGCATCGTCTGCGGCGCCGGCTCCGACGAGTTGATCGGCCTGTTGTTGCGCGCCTATGCCGGGCCGGGGACGGAGGTGATTTACAGCCGCCACGGCTTCCTGATGTACGCGATCGGCGCCAAGTCGGTCGGCGCCACCCCGGTTGCGGTGCCGGAGCGGGCTTTGACGGCGGACGTCGACGCCCTGCTCGCCCACGTTACCGAGCGCACCCGCATCGTCTTTATCGCCAACCCGAACAACCCGACCGGGACGTATCTCTCGGAGCGCGACCTGGCCCGCCTGCATGCCGGCCTGCCGCCGCATGTCGTGCTGGCGATCGATGCGGCCTACGCCGAATTCGTCAACCGCAACGATTACGAGCCCGGGGTCAAATTGGTCGACCGGGCCGAAAACGCGGTCATGCTGCGCACGTTTTCCAAAATCTACGCGCTGGCCGGATTGCGCCTCGGTTGGGCCTATTGCCCGCCGGCCATCGCCGACGTGCTGAACCGGGTGCGCGGGCCGTTCAACGTCAGCGCCCCGGCACTTGCCGCCGGGGTCGCCGCGGTCGAGGACACCGAGGCGGTCGCCGGCGCCCGCGCCCACAACGACCGCTGGCTGCCGTGGCTTTCCGAGCGGCTGGCGCGGCTCGGGCTGGAATTGACCCCGAGCGTCGGCAATTTCGTCTTGCCGCGCTTTCCCGACGATCCGCGCCGCAATGCCGACGCAGCCTTTGCCTTTTTGCAAGAGCGCGGCATCCTGACGCGCAAGGTGGCAGCCTATGGGCTGCCGCAGTGCCTCAGGATAACGATCGGCACGGGCACCGAGATGGAGGCCGTGGCGGCGGCGCTGGCCGAGTTCATGGCGACCTGAACCCGGCCTTTCGCCGTCCCGGCGAAACCCGGTATCTATGACCTCCGGCCTCGGCCGGAGACGACAGATGTGTTGATAGGCGGAACCAGTTGACCACGGCAAAACTCTTCGACCGCGTCGCGCTGATCGGGATCGGGTTGATCGGCTCGTCGCTCGCCCGCGTATTGCGGCGGGAAAGCCGGCAGACCACCCTCGTTGCCTGCGCCCGCAGTGCCGAGACATTGGAGGTGGTGCGCCGGCTCGGCATCGCCGACGAAACGACCGACGATCCGCAGGCGGCGGTCGAGGGCGCCGATCTCGTCGTCGTCGCGACCCCGCTCTCGGCTTATGCCGGGATCGCCGAGCGCATCGTGCCGGGGCTGATGCCGGGCGCGATCGTCACCGATGTCGGCTCGGTCAAGGCGGCGGCGCTGCGCGACCTGCAGCCGGTATTGGCCGCGCCGGTCCACCTCGTGCCCGGCCATCCCGTTGCCGGCACCGAGCATTCCGGCCCCGAGGCCGGGTTCGCCGAGTTGTTCCGCGACCGCTGGTGCATCCTGACCCCGCCGCCCGACACCGCGCCCGAGGCGGTGGCGCGCGTCACCCGCCTGTGGGAGGCGGCCGGCATGCGGGTGGCGACGATGGCGCCCGACCATCACGACCGGGTACTGGCGATGACCTCGCACCTGCCGCACCTGATCGCCTACACGATCGTCGGCACCGCGATGGCGCTCGGCGGCGATCTCAAATCCGAGGTCGTGACCTATTCCGCCGGCGGCTTTCGCGACTTCACCCGCATCGCCGCCTCCGACCCGGTGATGTGGCGCGACATCTTCATGAAAAACCGCGATGCCGTGCTCGACGTGTTGCAGCGCTTCAGCGAGGATTTGACCGCATTGCAGCGCGCGATCCGCTGGGGCGAGGCGGAAATACTGGAAAACCGCTTCCGCGAGACCCGCGCGATCCGTCGCTCGGTGATCGAGGCCAAGCAGGCATAGCGCTGGCGGCGCGGCCTACCACGGGATGCGCGGCAGCGCACCGAGCCGGGCCGGCCCGAGGAACATCGCTCCGTCCTGGATCGTGAACGAGGTCGCGATCTGCGGCTTGCCGTCCGGTCCGGCCTTGGCCAGCATGGCCAGCGCGACGCGGGCGATGCGGGCGTCGCCAGCGCGGATGCGCCCGGCCGAAACCAGCGCCGCCAGCAACGTGTCGTATCCGGTGACGGTGCCGGAGAACCCGCCGATCGGCTGCAAATCCTGGTCGAGCGCCAGGGTGCCCGAGGCGTTGATGCCGAGCCCGCCCCAGCCCAGGTGAAAATGATCGAGTTCGATCGTGCCGCCGTCATTGCTCCAGGCGGCGGCGGCCGCGCGCGGCGAGCCCGGCGAGATCGGTCCCATCACGGTAAGCCCGAAGGCAAGATCGTCGATCGGATAGCCGAACGAGGGCAGCGACTGCGGGATCGTCAAATGGCGTAAATCCGCGGCGAACGCCGCATTGCGCTGCAGGTGCGTGCGCGGCGGCGCCGCCGGCAGGATCACCCAGAACCGCGCCGCCTCGGCCGCGAGATTGGTGCCGGGAATCGCGCTGGTGCCGGTTACGCCGCCGAGCGTCAGCCAGATCGCCGCACCGCCATCCCCGGCGAGGGCGACGGCGCCGCCGGCCGCGTGGGCGGCGAGGCTTGCCAGGCGGCTGTCGGGCGGGCCGAACCCGGCCTGCACTCCGTCGGGCGCCGCGAGCCGCCAGTCGCGGAAGTTCCACGGCCGCGCGCTCCCCCACACGCGCGGCGCGGTGACCTCGGCGGCCGGACCGAGCGCGCCGTCGCGGAACTGCGCATTGGACAATTCGACACGGAACCAAAACGGATAGCCGGCGACCCGCAACTCCTGCCACGACACGGCGAGCTTGCGGCCCTGCGCGGCCTGGGCCCAGGCGGCAACTCCTTCGGCGAGCCGGCCCGCGGCGATCCACCAGAAGATGCTGTACGCCCCGAACCCGGCGACCACCAGGATCGCGACGGCGAGACCGAAACGGGCCGAGCGGCGCATCATCGGGTTATAGCTGCCCTGCACTGGCCTCGCCAGGGCTTGCCACGATCGCCGGCAGCGGTTAAGCCATCGCGGCAAATCTCGCGGAAGGTGAATATGCCCAGCGCGCCGCTGAAGGCGTTCTGGCAGCCCGGTTGAACGAGCTGCCTGAGACTCAAGGAGTTTCTCTCGGTCCGTGGGATCGAGTTCGAATCGATCAACATCCTCGAAGATCCCGCCGGCCGGGCCGAACTGGCGCGGCTCGGGGCGCGCTCGATCCCGGTCTTGTCGCGCGGCGACGAATTCGTCTTCGCCCAGAACATCGCCCAGGTCGTCGCCTTTCTGAAACTGAACGAGAAGACCGGCCCGGTGCTGTCGCCGGCGCAGCTGATCGCGCGCATGGAAATCTTCATCGATGCGGCGTTGCGGATGGTGCCGCAAATGCCGGACGAGCGGCTGGAAACGCTGACGCCGAACCGGCCGCGCAGCTATGCCCGCCTCGCGCACCACATGTTCCGCATTTGCGAAGCGTTTATCGAGGTGGCCGGCGGCAAGTTCTTCAGTCAGAGCCTGCCCGGCGAGGTGGTGCATCCCGAAGAGATGGCCTCGACCGCCGCATTGACCGAATACGGCGGGCGGGTGCGGCAAAGGGTCGAAACCTGGTGGGCGACGACGCCGGACAAATCGGCGCAGACGGTGGTCGATACCTATTACGGCAAGCAGAAATTGCACGAGGTACTGGAGCGCGCGACTTGGCATATCGGCCAGCACACACGGCAATGGGTGATGCTGCTCGGCATGGCCGGGATCGCCGCCGCCCGCCCGCCCGGCGAGGCCGATTTCGCCGACCTGCCGATGCCGAAGCAGGTGTGGGACGACTGACGGCGCGATTTCGATCAGGTGCGTCCTTCGACACGGCGCTCCGCGCCGGCTCAGGATGAGATAGGTTGAAGAGCGAATCAGCATCCTCATCCTGAGTGCCCGGCGCAGCCGAGCCGCGAAGGACGCACGACGCCCGCCCCAATGACCCTGCTCGCCGCCCACCCCTACGTCTCGCCGCTGCCGGTCGATCCGATGCCGGACTGGGTGGCGGCGTTGCGCGGCAGCGCCGAGCCGGTGTGGCTGTTCGCCTACGGCTCCCTGATGTGGAACCCGGAGATGGCGTTTGCCGAGACGCGGCCGGCGCTGCTCCACGGGTTTCACCGCCGCTTCTGCCTTTATTCGCGCGACTATCGCGGCACGCCGGAGCGGCCCGGCCTGGTGCTCGGCCTCGACCGCGGCGGCTCGTGCCGCGGCCTCGCGCTGCGCCTGCCGCCGGATGCGCTCGGCGCCGCGATCGACCGCATCTGGGCGCGCGAGATGGCCGGGCAGGTCTACGATTGGCGGCGGGTGACGGTGGCGACGCCGCAAGCGAGCCTTCCCGCCTATGCCTTCACGGTGCGCCGCGACAACCGCGATTATGCCGGCCGCTTGCCGGTCGAGCGGATGGCCGAGATCATCGCCGGCGCGGCCGGCGGGCGCGGCAGCGGCCGCGACTACCTCGCCAGCACGGTGCGCCACCTCGACGAACTCGGCATCCGCGACCGGCTGTTGCGCCGGCTCCATGACGCGGTCGAACGCGGCGTTCAGGCCGCGCTGCGGTCGAGCGTGAACAATTCCTGCGGCCGCTCGACCCCGCGCAGCGCATAGCGGCCGACAGAAACCGGCCGGGCCGGGCCGTCCTCCCCGATCGCCGCGGCAAAGGCCGCCGACAGCAGCACGTCGCGCTCGGCCGAGCGGCACATCGTGGCGATGCGGCTGACCTCGTTGACGGCCGGGCCGATTACCGTGAAGTCGAGCCGCTCGCGGCTGCCGATATTGCCGTAGAACACCTCGCCGATATGGAGACCGAGATAAATCTCGGTAACCGGCAATCCGGCCTCGGCGCGGCGCCGGTTCAGCTTATCCGCGCGCTGGCGCAAGGCGCCCTCGGCGGCGATCGCCCGCGCACAGGCGCGTTCGGGCTCGTCCGAGGGAAAGATCGCCAAGGTGCCGTCGCCGATAAGCTTCAGCACGTCGCCGCCGTGCTCGTGGATCGCGGAGATCACGATCTCGGCATAATCGTTCAACAGGGCGATGACGTTGCGCGGCGGCGTCGCGTCGGTGATGCGCGTAAAGCTGCGCAGGTCGCTGTACCACAACACCGCATTGATCTGCTCCGCCGCGCCGCGGCCGATGCGGCCGGCGAGCACGCGCCGGCCTGGATCGCGGCCGAGATAGGTTTCG
>JASHNY010000221.1 GCA_030041385.1 Alphaproteobacteria bacterium | reverse complement strand
TCTCGCCAGCCATTACGCGCCCAGCCTGCCGGTGCGGCTCGAGGCGGTGGCGGCGCGGCCGGGCGAGGCGCTGCTCGCCTTCGGGCCGGCGCCGCCGCCGGGCTTCGCCGAGGTGCGGTTCCTGTCGCGCAGCGGCGACCTGGTGGAGGCGGCGGCAAACCTCTTTGCCATGCTGCGCACGCTCGACCGGCCGGATTTCACCGCCATCGCGGTGATGCCGATCCCGGAAACGGGGCTCGGCCGCGCCATCAACGACCGCCTGCGCCGCGCCGCCGCACCGCGCACCTGACCGGCGCTCCGGATCACTCCGCCAAGGCCGCGGCGCAGCCGAGAAAGGCCGGCAATTCGCCGGTTACCACCAGCGTCGGGATCGCCGCGAGATAATTGCGGAACCGGCCTTTGGCCTCGAACCGCTCGCGAAACGGCGAGGCGGCGAAACGGGCGCCGAGCCGCGGCACAATGCCGCCGCCGATATAGACTCCGCCCTGCGCCCCCAGCGTCAGCGCCAGATTGCCGGCGGCGGTGCCGAGCATGGCGCAGAACATTTCGGTCGCCTCATGGCAGCGCGGGTCGCCGGCGGCGGCGTCCGCAGCGGTGATCTGGGCCGCGGTCAGGGTCGTCGCCGGAACCCGGTCGATCGCGCACAGCGCGTTGTACAGGTTGACGAGGCCCGGTCCCGACACGCAGCGCTCGGTGGAGACGTGGTCGAATTGCGTGCGCAGCCACTCGACGACCGCACTCTCGCGCGCGGTGACCGACGCCACTGTCGCATGGCCGCCTTCGCCCGCCAACGCGACCCAGCGCGGCGCTGCCGGGTTGCCGGCGGGGATCAGCCCCGACACGCCGAGCCCCGATCCCGGCCCCAGCACCGCCATCGGCTGCCCGACGACCGCGGCGCCGCCGCCGACCGTCGCCGTGTCCGCCGCGGTCAGGTGCGGCAGCGCCAGCGCCTGGGCGGTGAAATCGTTGATCACTTCGAACCGGGCGAAGCCGAGCCTGGCGCGCAGTTCCGAAACCGAGAAATGCCAGGGATGATTGGTCATGCGGATCTGGTCGCCGGTGACCGGCGAGGCCACCGCAATCGCCCCGGCCCGCGGCAACGGCAAGTCGCCGCACCCTTTGAGAAAGGCTTCGATCGCATCGCCGATTCCGGCATAGTCGGCATCGGCCAACACCCGGGAATACAGCAGTTTCGGCGTCGGACCGGGCGCCATCAGCCCGAACCGCGCGTTGGTCCCGCCGATGTCGCCGACCAGCCAGGTCGTCGCCGATTGAGCCATGGCCCGCCTCTTCGCCGTCCGGAACAATTCCCCCGCCGCATTGTTTTAACACGCCGGAGGCCCGCGGTTTGCGAAACCGCAATGCGGCGGTCCTTGTGCACCGCACTGTAGGCGTAGCGCCGCCGGCTCCTTTGACAAATTTGAGTAGTTACAATGTGTTTTCAAAAGGGGGCTTGACTTCGGAGCGGCGATGACTAAATTGTGCAGTGCGGTATGGATCATCAAGCGATGGTTCTGCCGTACGTCTTCTAGGCGTTTCCTCCCTGAACTCGGGCCGTGCACCGCACGGCCCGTTTTTTTTGCGAGGTCGAGGCCGTGCACCGCACGGCCCGTTTTTTTGCGGGCTGTGGCCGTGCCTGCCGGGCGCTGCTTTGAGGCGGGTGCGCCGGGCCGCGATTGGCGGCCGCAGGGGCGATCAGGAGCGGTGGAGCGCCTCGCGCATGACCGCGCCGAGCCGCTCGACCAGCGCCGTCATCTCGCGGGCCAGCGATTCGAAGCCGGGCTTTCGGCAATAACTGCGCTCGTCCATGTAGATCGCCCGGTTGATCTCGATCTGCAGGGCGTGGCGGCCGCGCCGTGGGTTGCCGTAATGCCCGGTCGTGAACCCGCCCGCGTAAGGGGCGTTGAGCGCGACGACAAAGCCGCGCTCGTCGAGAAAGCGGCGCGCCGCCTCGACAATGCGTGCGGCGCAGGCGACGCCGTGACAATCGCCGAGCACGATATCGGCGCTGTCGCCGCCGTCCGCGGCGCCTGCCGCCGACGGCATCGAGTGACAATCGATCAGCAGGCACCCGCCGAACTGCGTCTCGGTGGTCTCCACCAGAGCGCGCAGGGCGGCATGGTAGGGCTGGTAGAGTGCGTCGATCCGCCGCTGCGCCTCGGCAAAGCAGAGCTTCCCGGCGTAGATCTCCTCGCCGCTGGCAACCACCTTCGCGATCGTGCCGAGCCCCATCCGCACCCGCGGCGAGCGGATGTTGACGAAGCTCGGCAGCGCATCGGAAAACATCGCCGGATCAAGCTCGTAGGGTTCGCGGTTGACGTCGAGATAGGCGCGCGGAAACGCGGCCGAGATGATTGGGGCGCCGAGCGAGGGGGCGGCGCCGAACAGCTCGTCGACAAAGCTGTCTTCGGAGCGGCGCAGCGCCAGCGGGTCGAGCCGCGAGGCGGCGACGAACGCGGCCGGATAGTTGCAGCCGCTATGCGGCGAGGCGAGCACCAGCGGCAGGAGGTGCGCGACCGGCTGTCGCACCTCGATGGCGTCATCGCGCGTGGATTGGCGCAGATCCGAACCATCCATGACCGCAGATTAGTGCCCTGTTGCAATGCTGTCACGCGGCCGTCGCAGGTCGCAATGACAGAGGCCGCCGCGTGCCTTTCGCGTAACACGCGACCGTGTTAGATGCTGGCGTGCCGGCACGAAGCGGCCGGCGACGAGCCGCCGAGACGCATGGCCCGCATCCTCCTTGCCGAAGACGACGACCAGATGCGCGCCTTTCTCACGCGCGGGTTGCGGCGCGCCGGGCATACGGTCGATGCGGTCGCCAACGGCGCCGCCGCGCTGTTGCGCGCCGACAACATCGACTACGATTTGCTGCTCGCCGATATCGTAATGCCCGGCATCGATGGGATCGAGTTGGCGCGCCGGCTGGCAACGCAGCAGCCGGGCATCCGGGTCATGTTCATTACCGGGTTTGCCGCGGTCGCGCTCCACGACGACGGCATCGCGCCGAAGCGCTCACGCGTGCTGGCAAAACCGTTTCATCTGCGCCATCTGATCGAGGAGGTCGAGAACCTGCTGACCGAATAGCGGGCGCGGCAGGCCGTCGCCGGCGCGGCGGCGGCGAGGAGAAGGCACGAGGCAAGGCTGTACCATGGCGCGCAAACCCACTCGCTCCAGAAGCGCGGCGCCACGGCGCCTGTTGTTGACCGGGATCGCCTGCGCCGGGATCCTGGTATTGGCCGCCGGCGCATTGCTCGGCTATGCGCTGCACGAGACGGGCCGCGGCGCGCTGTCGTCGTTCATCGGCGGCAAGTTTTCTCTCGTCGACCAGAATGGCAAGCCGTTCACCGAGGCCAACCTCGCGGGCAAATGGGAATTGGTGTTCTTCGGCTACACCCATTGCCCCGACGTGTGCCCGACCACGCTCAACGAATTGTCGCTGGCCTTCGACAAATTGCCGGCGGCGGACCGCAGCAGGATCGGCGTCGTCTTCATCAGCGTCGATCCCGAGCGCGACACCCCGGCGGTGCTGAAGGAATACGTGTCGAGCTTTTCGGCGCCGGTCACCGCCTTGACCGGAACCCCGGAAGAGGTCGCGCAGGCCGCCAAGGATTACCGGGTCTATTACGCCAAGCATGCGCTCAAGGGCGGCGGCTACGACATGGACCACAGCGCGCTGATTTATGTGATGGACCCGAACGGGCGCTTCACCACCAGCTTCACGCCGGACGAAAGCGGCGACGAGATGGCCGTACAATTGGAGAAGCTGGTGTCGTGAGGCCCCGGGGCGGGCGTCATTCCGGGGCGCCGCGGAGCGACAACCGGATAAAAGGGAGTCATCCGCATCCCGCGATAGCGGCTTTTAATTGCCGCAGCGCAATCTCATATACGGCTTTCCGATTCCCGCACTCCGCACCATGCCCTCCCTCTCCGACGAAATCGCGCGGCGGCGCACCTTTGCGATCATCTCGCACCCCGACGCCGGCAAGACCACGCTGACCGAGAAATTGCTGCTGTTCGGCGGCGCGATCCAGCTTGCCGGCGAGGTGCGGGCGCGCGGCGAGCGCCGCCGCACCCGCTCGGACTGGATGGCGATCGAGCGCGAGCGCGGCATCTCGGTGTCGTCGGCGGTGATGACTTTCGAGCACGACGGCCTCACCTTCAACCTGCTCGATACGCCCGGCCACCAGGATTTCAGCGAAGACACCTATCGCACATTGACCGCGGTCGACAGCGCCGTGATGGTGCTCGACGCGGCGCGCGGCATCGAGGCGCAGACCCGGAAACTGTTCGAGGTATGCCGGCTCAGGGACGTGCCGATCATCACCTTTGTCAACAAGCTCGACCGCGAAAGCCGCGACCCGTTCGACCTGATCGACGAGATCGAGCAGACCCTGGCGCTCGACGCGACGCCGGCGAGCTGGCCGATCGGCAGCGGCCGCGATTTTCTCGGCACCTACGACCTCGTCAACGACGCCCTCTTGCTGTTCGACCGCGACAGCCGCGACCGGCTCACCGACGCGATACGCTGTCGCGGGCTCGACGACCCGCAACTGGCGGCCCTGTTGCCCGAGGCGGCGATCGCCCGCCTGCGCGAGGAGGTCGAGATGGCGCGCGGCCTGTGCAAGCCGTTCGATCTCACCGCGTTTCGCGAAGGGCACCTGACCCCGGTTTTTTTCGGCAGCGCGCTCAACAATTTCGGGGTGCGCGAATTGCTGCGCGGCATCGCCGACGCAGCCCCGCCGCCGCGCCCGCAACCGGCCGAGCCGCAGCCGATCGCGCCCGAAAGCGACGCGGTTTCGGCCTTCGTCTTCAAGGTGCAGGCCAATATCGACCCGCAGCACCGCGACCGCGTCGCGCTGGTGCGGCTGTGCTCGGGCCGGTTTCGCCGCGGCATGAAGTTGAAGAACGTCCGCACCGGGCGGGTTTTGTCGGTGCAGAACCCGGTGTTCTTCCTGGCGCGTGAGCGCAACCTCGCCGAGGAGGCGTGGCCCGGCGACATTCTCGGCATCCCCAACCACGGGTCGTTGCGCATCGGCGACACCCTGACCGAAGGCGACGACATCCGCGTGACCGGCGTGCCGAATTTCGCCCCCGAAATCCTCCGCCGCGTGCGCATCGAAGACCCGATGCGCTCAAAGCATCTGCGCCACGCGCTCGAACAGCTCGCCGAGGAAGGCGTGACCCGCGTGTTCAAGCCGGGCGACGGCGGCGACTGGATCATCGGCGTCGTCGGCGCCTTGCAGCTCGACGTATTGCAGGCCCGGCTCGACGCCGAATACAACCTGGCGACGCGGCTCGAAGGCGCGCCTTACGAGGCGGCGCGCTGGCTCGACGGCGATCGCGCCGCGCTCGACCGCCTGCGCGCCCGCAATGCGGGCGCCGTCGCCGAGGATCATGACGGCATCCCGGTGTTCCTCGCTCGCAACTCCTGGGATTTGCGCACGACGATCGAGGAATTCCCGGCGCTGCGCTTCACCGAGACGCGGGAGCAGAATTGAGGCGCATCAGGTGCTATCATCCGCGGCGCCCAGAGATCGCGAGGTGCAGGTGGCAGAGACGGTCGAGCTGAGGATGCGGGTGCCGGTCGACTTGGAGCGTCGGCTCGAGGCGACGGCGCGAGCGCTCGACCGGCCCAGCAATTGGGTTGTGGAACAGGCGATCGAGGCCTTCCTGCAGATCACGGACATCAAGCAAGCGCTTATCGAGGCTAAGGCGGACGATTTCGCCGGCGATGAGGATGTGACGGCGGCTTTTGCCCGTTGGCAAAAATTCGGCGGCGATGCGGGTTAGGTGGCTGCGGGCAGCGCTTCGCCATCTCGACGACCAGATCACCTATATCGCCGCCGATAACCCGGTAGCT
>JASHNY010000220.1 GCA_030041385.1 Alphaproteobacteria bacterium | reverse complement strand
GCCACGTTCTGGTTGTCGTGGAGCAGGGCTTGCAATGCGTCGGCTACCTGGCCGAACGCCTGCAATACGGTCTGCCGGTAGGTCGCGAAGGCGGCATCGAAGGCGGCGTAGGCGGCGCGCTGCCGCGCCTTCAACGTGCCGCCATGAAAGATCGGGGCCGCCAATTCCGGGCCGATGCCGTAGCCCGTGTAAACGCTGGAAAAGAAGTTGTTCAGGTGGGTCGCCGCCTGGGTCACGTTCGCGCTGATCGTGAAGTTCGGGTACAGGTTGGCGGTGGCGACGCCGATATCGGCGCTGGCGACGTGAAGCTGCGCCTCGGCGGCAAGGATGTCGGGACGCTGGCGAACCAGCTGCGACGGCAGCGACACCGGCAGAACGCGCGGCACCGCCAGCCGATCAAGATCGAATTCGGGCGGCGCCCATGAAGCCGGCGACTTGCCGGCAAAGACCGAGAGCGCATGCCGCGCGACGCTCAGCTGCTGTTCCAGCGGCGGTATCAGCGTGCGGTCGTTGGCGAGCTGGCTTTGCGCGGTGGTTACGTCGACCTCGTTTTCGGTACCCGCCTGCTGCGCCGTCCGAACCAGCGCCAGGTTTTTCTCGTCGTCTGCGATAATGCGATCGATCGTCTTTATCTCGGCCCGCACCGAGGCGATCGTGATGGCCTGCAGCGCGACGTTGCCGGTGAGGCTCAGATAGGCCGCGGCAAGCTGGTACTGGCTGACATCGGCTTGCGCCTGCTGCGATTCGACCTGGCGCTTCAGCCCGCCGAAGACATCGAGCGCATAATTGACGGTCGGGCCGATCTGAAAGACGTTGAGCGAGACCGGGCCGCGCGGGGTGCCGGACACCTCGACGTTGACCGCCTGGCGGCTGACGCCGGCGGCGAGGTCGACCTGCGGCAGCAGCCCGCCTGCGACTGCGGCGACCTGCTCTTGCGCCTCGACCAGGGTCGCCTGCGCCTGGGCGATGGTCGGGCTGTCGGCAAGTGCCTCCTTCATGACCTGGTTGAGTGCCGGCGAGTGGAAGATCGTCCACCAATCCGCCGCGACCTTGGCGCCGACGGCGAGGCGCTGCCTGGCCTGGCCGCCGCTGACCGCCGTCGGCAGGTTCGGCTCGCCGGGGCTGGTGTATCCGGTCGTGCTCGGCCCCCGCGGCGAGGCGAAATTGGGTCCCAGCTTGCAACCGGAGAGCAACAGCGCGAGCGTCGCGGCGAGCACCGCCGGCATAGCCGCAGCAGTGCGGTATTGCTTGATCATGCTGAGTTCAATCGAAAGCGGCGGCGGTCATGGCCGTTGTTGCGGATATCCCTCTCACCGCGCCGCCTCGGCGGAATGGCTTGCGCCGAACAGGCCCGAAAACGTGTTCTCCACCCAGCGCAACCAGGGTCGCTGGTGCTGGGTATCGACCTCGACCGTGGCGCTGAGCCCGGCATGCAATGGCAGGTTCGGGTCGGTCTTGTCCAGGGTCAAGCGCACCGGCAGGCGCTGCACAACCTTGACCCAGTTGCCGGTCGCATTCTCCGGCGGCAGCAGCGAGAAGGTAAGGCCGGTGCCCGGGCTCAAGCTGGCGACGCTGGCCTTGAAATCGGTATCGGGATAGGTGTCGATCGCGACCGTCGCGTGCTGACCCGGCCGCATGTAGGTCAGCTCGGTCTCCTTGAAATTGGCCTCGATCCAGACGCGGTTCGACATCATCGAGAACACCGGGGTCGAAGCCTTGACGTAATCGCCGACCTGAAGCTGCTCGACCTTGGTGACGATGCCGTTTTCGGGCGCGTGGATGATTGTGTATGACAGGTTGAGCTCGGCATCGTCGAGCGCGGCCTGCGCCCGCTGCACCGACGGGTGCTGGTTGACCGGGATGTTCGGGTCGCCGCCCAGCTGGGCCAGCGTGTTGCCGATGTCGTGCTGGGTCGCCGCGACGTGCTGGCGGGCGACTTCGAGCTTGTTCTGCGCCTCGTCGAACTGCGCCTGCGAATCGACGCCCGAGCCGAGCAGGCGCTTGGCCCGGTCGTACTCCCGCTGCTGGAAGGAAAGCGTATCCTCGGCGGCCTTTTCATCGGCCAGTTTTTGGCGGTAGGTCGCCTTCAGCGCGGCAACCTGAAGGCGGGCGCCGGCGAGCTGCGCCTTGGCCGACTCGACCGCGATCTGGTAGGTCCGTGGGTCGAGCCGAAACAGGACCTGCCCCTTGGTCACCCGCTCGTTGTCGTGCACGCCGATCGCGACGACCCGGCCGGACACGTCGGTGCTGATCATCGTCCGCGCCGCCTGGACATAGGCGTCGTCGGTCTCGACATAGCGCCCGCTGGTCAGATACCACCACCCTGCGGCGACCGCGACGACGATCGGGCCGGCCAGCATCAGCGGCATTCTGAGCCGCTGACGCAGCGGCCGGGTCGGGGTCGCGATGCGGCCGCCAATGCCGCCCGCGACCCGGGCTTGGCTGCGTATCGGGGCCTCCTCCTCGGTCGTGGTCATCGCCCGCCCTCGACCGCCGAGACCGTCTCCGCCGACCGCGCCAGCCGCAGCCGCGGCGCGCGGGCAGGTGCCTCGGCCACCGCCGACGGCGGCGCCGGCAAGCGCTCGGCAAGAGTGCCATGAACCCGTCGCAACAGCGCGATCAGCCGATCGACATCATCGGCCGACAGGCGGACAAAGGCCTCTTCCTGCGTCGCGGTGGCCACGTCCCAGATGCGGTCGAGCACCGGGCGCGCCTTGTCGGTCAGAAACAATCGCCTGGCGCGGCGGTCGGCCGGATCGGGACGGCGCTCGATCCATCCGGACTCTTCCATGCGGTCGACCTGCCGCACCAGCGTCATCGGCCGGATCTCGAGAAGATCGGCGAGACCCGCCTGGTTGATCCCTTCGTTGCGGGCGAGATAGCTGAGCGTGCGGCACTGCGCCCGCGTCAAACCAAGCCGGCTGCCGTTCAAATCGAAGCGCCGGCCAAACAGGCGGGCGACGTCGTGGACGAGGAAACCGAAACTTCGTTCGAGATCGACCATGTTGCCTCAAAAGAACTTATCCAGGCTGATGATAAGGACATAATACAATATCAACGACCTGCCCATGCCCACCGGCGTGAGGCTGGTCTTCGCGAATGTGATAGCTCGGCTAGCCGGAGCGGCAGGCCAGCGCCCGCTCCTCGACCCGGATGCGGCGTAGCAGGACCCCTAGATTGCCGAGCGAGAACAACAATGCAACACCGGCCGCGCCGAAGGCAAGCGGCAGCACCGCGATTTCGCCGGCAACCACGGCATAGTTGGGATGCCGAAAATACCGGTACGGCCCGCCGCGCACCGGCGGCACGCCGGGCAGCACCAGCACCCGCGTCGTCCACCGCCGCCCGAGGGTCGCGATGACCCAGAGCCGGACAAGCTGCAGTCCGCCGTAGATGCCGAGCAGCGGCCAGGACGGGCGCGTCGCCGGCGGCACGGTCAGCGCCAGCGCGGCCAGCCACAAAGCATGCAACGACACGATCCATTTGTATCCGGCGGCATCGATTTCGACCGCACCCTGCGCGCGCAATCGCCTGGTATTGGCGCCGGCGAGCAGCAATTCGGCCCCGCGCTGCAATGCGACCGCGGCGAGCACCAGCGGCAACGCATTCATGGACGGCTCAACAGCGTGAAGCCGGCGGTAAAACCCGGCCCCAGCGCGGTGACCAGCGCCCGTCGCCAGGGTTGGTCTGCGGTCCGCCCCCCAGCCAGCACCCGTTCGAGCACGAACATCACGCTCGCCGCCGACATGTTGCCGAACTCGCTCAGCACCAGCCGTGCTTCGCCGAGGCTGCCGCAGGCGAGCCCGAACGCCTCCTCGCAGGCCTCGATGACCTTGGGGCCGCCGGGGTGACAGACAAAGCGGTCGATATCGCCGAGAGTGCAGCCGTGCCGCCCGAGAAATTCGCGCGCGGCCTGTCCCAGCCCGGCGGCGACGAGCCGCGGGATATCGCGCGAGAACACCGCCTTGAACCCGTCCTCGCCGATATCCCACCCCATCACGCCGAGGCTGTCGGGCCAGGTGTATTCGCCGCCGGCAACGATCGCCGGACCGCTGCCGCCGCAGCGCAACAGCGCACCGGCGGCGCCATCGCCGAACAGCGCGGTGGCGACGATGTCGCTTTTGCCGTCGTCGTAGCGGCGGAAGGCGAGCGTGCACAACTCGACGACCACAAACAGCACCGCACGGTCGGGAAGCGACGCGGCCATCGCAGCGGCCCGGGCGAGGCCGATGGCGCCGCCGGCGCAGCCAAGGCCGAAAATCGGCAACCGCTGCACCGTGCGCGGCAGCCGCATCCGCTCCACCAGCAGCGCGTCGAGGCTGGGGGTGGCGATGCCGGTGGTCGATACGGTGACGACCGCGCCGATTTCGTCGGCGGCGGCGCCGGCGCGGTCGAGCAGCCGCCGGGTCACGGCCTCGATCAGGTCGAGCGCACCTGCCAGGTAGGCCCGGTTGCGGTCGGGCCAGCTATGCGGACGGTCGAACCAGTCGAGCGGCACCGCCGAATAGCGCCGCCTGATCCCGCTATTGGCGAAAACCGGCAACAGCCGGTCGAGCCGGGCCGAGCCGCGAAGCAGTTCCTGCAGCCGCGCCACGACCACGTCCTGGTCGAGCGGATAGGGCGGAACGGCAGTGGCGAGGGCGGCCAATCGCGGCGTCGGTCTCATCGCACGAAACTCCGGGCGAAGGCCGGGATCGCCCTCGCGCCATAATGCAACGAAGCCGTTTAATTAACACCGGCGCCGCGGCCGGGTTCGATCACGATTGTGCGACGGGGCGAAAAAAGCGGCATCCCTCCCCGGTCGCCCGGGAAGGGATGCCCATACGCTCGAAAACGGCGGCGGCTAGTTCGTAAAGCGATAGAACTTCGCGGCGTTTTCGCAGGTGATCTTGTGCACCTGATCGGGGGTCAGTTCGGCGAACTGCTCCTCGATAAAGCGCGAAGATTCGGGCCACACGCCGTCGGTGTGCGGATAATCCGAGCCCCACATCATCGTCTCGACGCCGATATCGTTGAGCAACTTGGCGCCGATGCGGTCGAACTGGAACGTGCACTTGCAGGAGCGCCGCCAGTACTCGGAGGGCTTCAGCTTCATCAGGTCGCGGAAGCGGTCCTCGAACTCGAAATCCATGCGATCGAGGGCATAGGCGAGCCAGCCCGCGCCGCTCTCGCCAAACGACACGCGCAAATCCGGGTAGCGGTCGAACACGCCGGCGCCGATCATCGCCGCGATGATGTTGATGAGGCCCATCTGGAACGCCGAAACGCCGGTAAACATCGCGGCACGGCGGACCTGGGCGCTGGCCTCTTGCCGGGCGCGGGGATTGGTGGTCGGGAAGGTGTGGAAATGCAGCGGCAGGTCAACCTCGGCGACCGCCTTCCACAATTTCTCCCAGTCCGGGTGCCACATCGGCACCATGTCCCACGAGCACGACAATTCGAGGCCCCTGAGCCCGAGCTTGGCGACGCGGTGGATTTCCTTCACCGCCTCGTCGATATCGCCATAGGGCAGACAGGCCAGGGGAAGCTGACGCTCGGGATACTTGGTCCAGACGGCCTTGAGCCAATCGTTGTAGATGCGCAGGAGCTCGTTCGAGGCTTCCTTGTCATCGAGCTTCGAGGCGGAGCCGAGCACGCCGAAAATGATCTCGGCATCGACCCCGTCCGTCTCCATGTCTTTGAGGCGCAATTCCGGATCACGCGCTCGGAACTTGCCCTTCTTGGCGTCGTCGTAGAGCCCGGCTTTGTGCATCACGTCGACGCGGTAGTTCTGGCCAGGAACGTATTTCGCGCCGCCCGGCCCGACGCCGTTGCACAGCCCGAAATCGGCGCCGTTGCTGGCCACCCAATGCGGACCATCCGGCCCGTCGACGACATGCGGCATCTTGTCCTTCAGCTCGCGCCGGGCGTTCTCGACGAACAGCTCCGGCGGCATGCACGGCATGTCGAGATGGCAATCGGCCGAAATCCGCTTGTATTGCATGGTCGTTCCCTTCCAGACGCGGGCATTGCCGCAACTGTAAACCCTGCCTCGGCGATTTGCCTATGCTGCCTTTGCAGCTCTATCCGTCATTGCATGCGCAGCGAAGCAATCCCGGACCGGATTGCGGGCCTGCCACGAGATCGCTTCGGCGCTGCTCGAAAGCGCCCGCAATGACGGTCAGCGCCGCGCCTCGCGGATCGCCTGCCAGATGCGCTGCGCCGTCGCCGGCATGTCGAGCCCCTTGACGCCGAGCGGCGAGAGCGCATCGACGACGGCGTTGACCACCGCCGGCAGGGCGCCGACCGTGCCGGCTTCGCCGGCGCCTTTCGCGCCCAACGGGTTGCGCGCGGTCGGCACCGGGTTCGATTCGATGTGCATGTCGGGCATCGTGTCGGCCCGGGGCATCGCGTAATCCATAAAGCTGCCGCTGAGCATCTGGCCCGACTCGCGGTCATAGACGACCTGCTCCATCACCGCCTGCCCCAGCCCCTGCGCCACGCCGCCATGGATCTGGCCCTTCAGCCCGATCGGGTTGACGACGGTGCCGACATCGTCGACGACGGCGTAGTTGACGATGTCGAGCGCGCCGGTTTC
>JASHNY010000219.1 GCA_030041385.1 Alphaproteobacteria bacterium | reverse complement strand
GTCACCGCCACCGTCACCAGCACCGGCGGCGTCGACAAGGAATTGCTGTGGTCGGCGCGCAGCCTCGGTGCCGGCGAGCGGCGCCTGTTGTGGGAGATCGTGTTGCCCGCGGCCTTGCCGCAGATCTTGACCGGGTTGCAGGTGGCTTTGCCGGTGTCGATGATCGTCGCGGTCGTCACCGAGATCTTGATGGGCGGCGCCGGCATCGGCGGGGCGATGATCAACGCCTCGCGCTTTGCCGATTCGCCCGGCGTCTTTGCCGGCATCGTCGAGATCGCGGTGGCCGGGTTCTGCCTCGTCAAGGGCATCTCGATACTGCGCCGCCGCCTTCTCGTCTGGCACCAGGAGGCGCAGGACCCGACGACGGTTTAGCGCGGTAGCTGATAGCCGATCGCGCTTTCGACCTCGATCGTCTTCTTGACCGCCGGGCGCGCCATCATGCGCTCGTAATGGGCGGTGAGGCCGGGATAGGCGTCCGGCATCGGGCCGAGCGTGTCGACAAAGCGCCAGTAGAGCCGGAACAGGTGGATGTCGGCGATCGAACAGCGCCCGCCGACCGTCCACTTGCGGCCCCCGAGGCGCTGCTCGGCCAGCACGAACACCTCTTTCCAGCGCTCATCGCCGGCACGCCGCGCAGGATGGATCGTCGAGGCGATGAACGACATCCACGAGATCGCCTGCGCCTCGTCCTCGATCCCGCCTTCGGGCCACAGCCTTGCCTCAGGGTAGCGGCGGGCGAGGTAATAGAGCGTCCCAGCGACTTCGGTCAGCACCCGCCCGTCGATCACCAGGGCCGGCACCTTTCCCTCGGGGTTGATCGCCAGGTATTCGGGCGCATGCTGCGCGCCGGCGGCAAGCGAGACCAGCTTGCGCTCAAACGGCACGCCGATTTCGTGAAGCGCGATGTGCGTCGCCATCGCGCTCGAACCGGGGGAGAAATACAGGGTCAGCATCGGTTCAGCCTCCACGTTTCAAGCGCCGCGTCATTGCGGGGACCGCGCGGCGCGTGGGCGCCCGGAACCCAGGAATACGGACCTATGACAAGCCGGCGCGAGCCGGTGTTCATCGATCCCCGGCCTGGCCCGGCGGGCCATCCCGGGATGACGGCGCTGCGGTCGGGTATGCCTGGCCGGGCGGATAGGTCGGGAATTTCGGGATGGCGGGGTCCATGTGGTCCCAGGGCTGGGCGCTCCTGGTAAAGATGTCGGCATCGGGCCGGAACCAGCTCGGGTCGTCGAGGCTCGTCACCCGCAAGCCGATCAGATCGGGCCGGGTGGCGACCTGGATGTAGAGCGGGCTGCCGCAATCGCCGCAGAACACGCGGATGATCTCGTTGCCGGCATCGGATTTGGCCACGTAGCGCCGCGGCTCGCCCGCGGTGATGCGGAACCCGGCGGCCGGCATCCGCGCCGCCGCGATATAGCCGCTGCCGCTCTGGCGCTGGCAGTCGCGGCAGTGGCAGCGCAATGAGAACACGGGCTCGCCCGCGCATTCGTAGCGCACCCGCCCGCACAGGCAGCCGCCGGTCCGTATCGACGCCATCGCACTCCTCCGCTTCGTCGGGCCCACTATACCGTCATGACGGCGGCGGAAAATCGCCGCTGGCGCCGTCGCCGAAACCATCGGAGGATGGCGGCCGGCGCAAGCGGAGGAGAGCATGGGCTACGAGCATATCCTGGTCGAGCGGGAAGAGGGGGTCGGCATCCTGACGCTGAACCGGCCCGACAAGCTCAACGCGATGAACCGGCTTCTGTCGCAGGAGTTGCGCGACGCGGTCAAGGAGATGGACGGGGACGATGCGATCGGCTGCATCGTCGTCACCGGCGCCGGCGACAAGGCGTTTTCCGCCGGCGGCGACATCCACGAGCAGCGCGAGGACGATCGCCACTACACCCAGGAGGAGCTCGACTCCCGCCGCACCCGCGGCAGCTACGAGATCGCCGCCAGCAAGAAACCGACGATTGGCATGATCAACGGCCTCGCCTATGGCGGCGCGGCGGTGCTGGCCTCCTCGCTCGACATGCGCATCGGCTGCGAGAACACCCGGTTCCGCTTTCTCGCCGCCGCCTACGGCCGGATCAACAGCACCTGGACCCTGCCCAACCAGGTCGGCTGGCCGATCGCCAAGGAACTCCTGTTTTCGGCGCGGATTGTCGAGGCCGACGAGGCGTACCGCATCGGCCTGCTCAACCACCTGGTGCCGCGCGCCGAGTTGCGCGCCAAGACGATGGAACTGGCGAGGGCGATCGCCGGCAACAACCGTGCCGCGGTGATGGGCATCAAGGCGCTGTTGTTGCAGCAGATGAACCAGAACCTGGAAGAGCAGTACGAGGCCGAGCGCCATTTCACGACGCATGTCGTGCGCGGTGCCAAGGCTGAGGACGCCTTTCCCGAATTCATCGCCCGCAAAGGACGCAGGCTGGCATAGGCAAAGGACGCCCGGGAGGACACCGTGATGCGGTTCGGGTTTTTCGACCAGCTGCCGTGCGCCGAAGGGTTCACCGAGCGCCAGCGCTATCGCGATTTCATGGCCCAGATCGAATTGGGCGACGAGACCGGGTTCGACACCGTGTGGCTCGGCGAACTGCATTTCAGCCGCAGCTTTTCGACCCTGGCCGACCCGCTGATGGTATTGGCCGCAGCGGGGCAGCGCACGCGGCATATCCGCCTCGGCACGGCGGTGACGCTGCTGCCGTTGCACAACCCGGTCAAGATCGCCGAGGAGGCCGCGGTCGCCGACATCCTCAGCGACGGGCGCATCGAGTTCGGCGTCGGCCGCGGTACCGCGCCGGTGCATTACGCCGGCTATGACATCCCGATGGAGGAAAGCCGCGAGCGCTTCGACGAGGCGCTCGACTACATCCTCGCGGCCTGGACCCACGACAAATTCTCGTTCAGCGGCAAATATTTCCACGCCCAGGATTTGACCCTGGTGCCGCGCCCGGTGCAGGTGCCGCACCCGCCCGTGCGGATCGCCGCCAACAGCCCCGACACGTTTCCGTTTGCGGCCCGGCGCAAGTTTCCGATCTTCGCGACGCCGCTGATCAACCCGCCCGACAAATTGTTGGCCGGGCTTAAAATCTATCGCGAGAGCCTGCCGCACGGCGACACCGCGCTGGCGTTTCCGGTGCATGTCGCCGACAGCCGGGAGGCGGCGCGGCGCGATTGCGAGGCCGGATTGCTGCGCTTTCTGCGCGAGGCGGCGCAGCGGCTGCGGCCGCTGGGCCAGGCCGACGTCAAGAGCTTCGAGGCGTTCCGCGCCGTGGTCGCCCGCATCGAACAGGTCACCTTTGCCGACATGGACCGCGACATGGGCGTGTTCGGCCCGCCCGATTACTGCATCGAGCGGGTGCGGGAACTGCAGCGGCAATACGGCATGGACGAGTTCATCTGCTATTTCAACCAGGGCGGGGTCATGGCCCCGGAACTGGTGCGCCACACGATGACCCGCTTTGCCAAGGAGGTGATGCCGCATTTCCGGTAGGGAAAGGAGCGGAGCGATGAGGCACGGGTTTCGCGTCTACGATTCCGATACGCATGTCCTGCCCGCCGCCGAGATTCTGGAGCGCTACGTCGATCCGGAATTCCGCCCGCGCCTCGCCGAACTGGCGCCGTACCGGGTGCCGATAAGACGCGGCGAGGACGGCGCCGCCGACCGCCACTACTATCGCGTCGCCACCAAATACTACCGCCGCATCCTCGGCGAGGCCGAGCCGCGCGACAACCATAGCGGCCGGGAGTCGCGCTGGCGCGGCAGCAAACTGCCGCGGCCCGGGGTGCAGGACGACGATGCCCGCAACCGGGTCAGCGATATGGACGACGAGGGCACCGACGTCCAGTTCCTGATCCCGAGCTCGTGGGTCAGCATCGTCGGGCTCGCCGACCCCACACTCGAATGCGGCATGATCCGCGCTTTTCACCGGCACATGGCGGATTTCTGCGGGCAGTTTCCGACCCGGCTCAAAGGCCTGATCATGGCCTCGGGCCGCGCCGTCGACGACGCGGTGGGCGAAATCCATCGTTGGGGCAATTCGAGCTGGGCGGTCGCGGTGAAACCCTCCCTCGGCACCGACATTCCGGCCGACCACCCCTCCCTCGACCCGATCTGGCGCGCCGCGGCGGAGCACGGATTGCCGATCGTCCACCACAGCTCGACCTGGAACCCGCCTTACTACCCCGGCTACCGCGACATGTGGGACAACATCTTCCTCGGGCGGATGGCCTCGCACCCATGGGGCGCGATGCGGTTTGTCGCATCCTTCATCGGCGGCGGCGTCTTCGACCGCTACCCGGACCTGCGCATGGGCGTGCTCGAATGCGGTTTCGGCTGGCTGCCGTTCTGGGGCCGCCGGATGGACGAGCAGTACGAATATGTCGGCAGCACCGCGGCGCTGAGACACAGGCCGAGCGAGTACCTGACGGGCGGCCGCTTCTTCTGCAGCATCGAGCACCAGGAAGGTGAGGACATGTTCGCCGCGGTCACCGGTTTTTTCGGCGACGACGTGTTGATGTACGCCTCGGACTATCCGCACTCCGAATGCCAGTTTCCCGAATCGGTCGACAATATTTTCGCCTGGGGCAGCCTCAGGCCCGATACCCGCAAGAAGCTGTTGTGGGACAACGCGGCGCGGTTTTTTAAAAGCGCCTGACCGCACGCGCTGGCCCGGAACGTTGCCGCGCAACCCTGAGGCGCGTGCTGCGCATGGCTGACTCGCAGAGTCAGGAATAGACTTCGATAAACAAAAAGAGGGGCGGCCCAGCGCGCCGAACCCAGCGTTCCCGCGACAGCCGCACAGCCCGCACAGGGGCGGGCAATCAGGAGGAAACGCGATGGCTTACGATCTGCTGATCAAAAACGGTCGTGTGGTGGACGGCTCGGGCGCACCCGCCTTCCATGCCGATATTGCGGTGCAGGACGGCCGCATCGTCGGTGTCGGCCGCGCCAACGGCGCCGCGGCCAAGCGCACCATCGACGCGGCGGGGCGGGTGGTCGCGCCGGGCTTTATCGACCACCACACCCATTTCGACCCGCAAGCCGTGTGGGACCCCTATTGCGGCTCGTGGCTGCACAACGGCCACACGACGGTCATCGTCGGCCAGTGCGGTCAGGTCATCGCACCGGTGCGGCCCGGCGACGGCGAGTGGTACCTCGAATTCTTCTCCGATGCCGAGCAGATCCCATTGCCGGTGCTGAAGGCCGGCGTCGACGTGACCTGGGAGTCGGTCGGCGACTACCTGAACGCGCTCGGCAAAAAGCGCGGGATCAATGTCGGAACCCTGGTCGGCCATTCGGGTATTCGCCGCTATGTCATGGGCGAGGCCTCTAGCGAGCGCGTCAAGGCAACCGACGAAGAATTGGCGACGATGCAGCGCCTCATTCGCGAGGCGATGTATGACGGCGCGCTCGGGTTTTCGACGGCGCCGAAGGACCGCGGCGACCCGGCGGGCCATTGCGACGACGACGAGCGCTGGGCGCTCGCCAGCGTGCTCGGCGATCTCGGCACCGGGGTCTTCCAGGTCGCCGGCGGCGCCCCGGGCGGCACCAAGCAGACCCGCGCCGTCGCCCGCGAACTGGCGGCGCGCACCGGCCGCCCGTCGATCTACAACCTGATGTCCGATCCGATCGGCAATCCGGACGAATGGGTCGAGCACCTGAAATGGCTCGAGGACGGGTTCAAGAGCGGCGCACGCTGCTATGGCTCGTGCCTGTCGACCGTCGCCGGCGCGATCTTCAACCTCGAACGCGGGCTCAACGTGCCGCAGGACGAGGACATCACCGATCCGCAAGGCTTCTTCCGCGGCATGCCGACCTGGGACCGGGTCATGGCCCTGCCCTATGCCGACCGCATGCGCGCCTTCCGCGACCCCGAAATCCGCAAGGCACTGTCGGCCGAGGCGGTCGAGGGCACCGTCGCGCAGCAAGGCGGCGTGACCGACCGGCGCGGCCGGGCGCGCGGCCTGTTCAACCGGCGCTGGGACCTCGTCACGGTGTTCATGACCGCGAAGGGGCAGAACCGGCACCTCTCAGGCAAAAGCGTTGAGCAGATCGCCAAGGAGCAGAACAAAAGCATCATGGATGCCTTCCTCGATCTGTCGCTCGACGAGGATCTGCAGACCTGCTTCCAGACGGTCGACCGCAACAACGACCCGAAGACGCAGAAGCACATCCTCGGCTCGCAATTCACCGTCATCGGCACCAGCGACGGCGGCGGCCGGCCGCACACCGCCGACCGGCACGAGACGAGCACGCAGCTCCTGGGGCATTGGGTGCGCGAAGAACAGGCGCTCACGCTTGAAGAAGCGGTCTATCGCCTGACCGGCAAGACCGCGCTGATGCACGACATGCACGATCGCGGGTTCTTGCAGGCGGGGAAGGCGGCCGACATCACGATCTTCGATCCCGACACGATCGCGCCCAAGGCGCGCGAGCCGGTTGCGTCACTGCCGGGCGGCGGCGTCCAGGTAAAGCGCGAGGCCGAGGGCATCGACCACGTCATCGTCAACGGCACGGTGCTGCTCGACCACGGCGTGCTGACCGACGCCCTGCCCGGGCAGATCATCCGCGGCCCGCTGTATCAGGGCGCCCGCGCGTAACCGGCCGGGCCGAGACCCTCTTGCCAGCGCCCTCTCCCCGCCTGGGGACGGGGCGCTGGCCGTGGGTCATTCGCCAGCAAGCCGCAGATATTTTTCCTCCAGCGCGCGCCATTCCGCGGTGCCGACTGCGGCTTCGCGCTCCTGGAACGTCGCCAGCTCGCGCTCGATGCGGATCGTGTTTCCGTCTTCCTTCAGCACCGCGAGCACGCGCTGGGCGGCGCGGATCGCGGCGCGCTGGGTCTGCGACGGGTAGATGCCGAGCCGGAACCCCATGGCGGCCAGTTCGCTCGCCGCCAGCATCGGCGTCTTGCCGCCCTCGAACACATTGGCGAGCGCCGGACCGGCGACGCTGCGGGCGACGATGCGCAATTCCTCAACCGATTGCGGCGCTTCGACAAAGCCGACATCGGCGCCGGCTTCGAGATAGGCGTTGACCCGATCGATCGCGGCCTCGAGCCCTTCGATCGCGCGCGCGTCGGAGCGGGCGATGATGACCATGTCCGCATCGCGGCGGGTGTCGACCGCAGCCTTGATCTTGCCGACCATCTCGGCGCGGGGGACGACCTCCTTGCCCTCGTAGTGCCCGCACTTCTTGGGCGCCACCTGGTCTTCGAGGTGGAATGCCGCGACCCCCGATTTTTCGTATTCGCGCACCGTGCGGATCACGTTGACGGCGTTGCCGTAGCCGGTATCGGCATCGGCGATGACCGGGATGCCGACGGCCTCGACCGTCATGCCGATCCAGCGCACATTCTCGCTCAGCGTCAACAGCCCGATATCGGGGTAGCCGCTGGCCCGCGAATAGCCGCCGCCGGTCAGATAGACCGCCTCGAACCCGGCCTGCTCGACGAGCCGCGCGGTCAGCGTGTCATAGGCGCCCGGCGCCATCGTATAGTCGCCGCGCGCGATCAGATGGCGCAATGCCTGGCGTGGTGTCATCTCCGCATCCTTCCGCCTCTGCCGCCTCGTTGGCGCCGAGCGGAGCAGCGCGCGGCGGGGTTGTCAATCGGCCCCGCGGCGGTGGGTGAACAATTTATTAAGCCATCGCGCCATAGGGTTCGGCGATCGCGTACGAACGGCTGCGGCGGGATCATGAAGCGGCTCCTCCTTGTGCTTGGGCTGACCGCCCTGCCGGTTATCGCCGCATCGGCGGCAGAGAACAGGCCGGCGGCGCCCGGCTGCTCGGTGGCCGGCAGCGACCCGGTGACGCTGGCGTGCCCGGCGGTCTCGCCCGCCTTCGGCGCCCAGCTTGCCGATGTGTTGACGACGATCCTGGAGCGCCGGCTCGACCCGCAGCAGGTATTGGACAAGCTCGCCGAAATCGAACCGGCCCCGGCCCCGGGGGTGGCGCGCGCGCTCGACCCGGTGGGCCGCCAACTGGTCATCACCAGCCTTTACGGCAAGCCGACGGGCACGATCGCGATCGTCGCCGACCCCGTGGAGGGCGATGCCGTCGGCTACGGCACCAGCATCGCCGCGCCGCTGTCGATGGTCGGCTGGCAGATCAGCGGCAACCAGATCAGCCGCAAAACCTTGCCGCCGGTTGCCGAAATGCGCGGAGTCGCCGTGCTGGTGCGCGACGCCGGGGCGCCGCCGCCGGCCGCGACCGAGCTGAAGGCGGCGCTGGCGACGGCCCACATCATCGCGCCGATCCGCGCCGATCCGACGCTGGCGGCCGATGCCATCGTGCTGTGGATCGGCAAGCGGCCGCAATTCAACCCCGACCGGCCGCCTCCGCCGAAATCCTGAGCGCAGCCTCAGCCGCGAGCGCGCGCCGGTCGATCTTGTTGGTGCCGGTCAACGGCAATTCGGCCACGAACCACACGCGGCGCGGGTGCTGAACCGGCGGCGCATGGGCGAGGGCGAAGGCCCTGATCTCGGCTTCGTTGGCCGCGGCGCCCGCCCGCAATACGATAAACGCGACCGGGATCTGGCCGCGCTCGTCGTCGGCGACCGGAACGACGCTGGCCTGGTGAACCGCCGGGTGGCGTTCGAGCAAACCCTCAACCGCGCCAGGATGGATGTTTTCGCCTGAGCAGACGAACATGTCGTCGGCGCGGCCGACAAAGAAATAAAAGCCGTCGGCGTCGCGCCGCACCCGGTCCCCGGTATGGTACCAGCCGTCGTGCAAAACCTGCGCGGTGACGGCGGGCAGGTTCAGGTATCCCTCCATGACCGCCGGGCAGCGCACTTCGAGCACGCCCTCATCCTGTGTCGCGCCGCTGGCGAGGCGCACCTCGTTGCCGGGCAGCGGGTGGCCGAGCGATAAATCCGGCGTCCTGAGACCGCGCGGATGCGGCCCAAAGGTGGATGGGCCGTGCTCGGTCGTGCCATAGCCCATCACCAGCAGCGCGCCGGGAAAGGCGCGCCGCGCCTTGTCCCACAGCGCCTGGGTCTGCGGTGCCGAGCCCATCGTCAGGCGCCGCACCGACGACAGATCGACGCGGGCGAGATGAGATTCCTCCTTGACCACGCGCGCGATCATTGTCGGCACCGAGGTCAGCGCGGTGCAGCCGAACTCGGCAATCGCGTCGATGTAGGATCGCGGCGAGAACCGCGGCAGCAGGACCAGCGTCGCCATCGCCGCGAGCGCGGTCTTGGCGGCAAACAGCGCGTTCATGTGATAGAGCGGCGCGGCGACCAGAAAGCGCTCGCGCGCCGGCGCGGTCAGCGCGGCCAATCGCGCCGACAAAGCCCACAGCTGCCCTTCATGCGACAGGCACACGCCTTTCGGCCGCCCGGTCGAGCCGGAGGTGTAGAGGATCATCGCCAGCTCGTGCGGTTCCGGCACGGTGGCGGTGCAATCCGGCGCATCTTCGCGGGGCACGATCGCCGGGAACGGCTCGGCCGCGAGGCTGGGCGGCAAGGCGGCGCGATGCGCGTCTTCGACGAAAGCCAATTCGGCCGCGGAATCGTTGAGGATGAAGGCAATCGTCGCGGCCGGGAGCTGCGTGTTGACCGGTACGGCGACGAACCCGGCGCGCATGATGGCGAGATAGGCGACGAGATATTCGGCCGAATTGGCGCCGATCAACGCGATCCTAGCGCCGCGCCGCAATCCCCGCCGGGTCAGGGCGGCGGCGAGCGCGGCGACCGCCCGGTCGAGCGCCGCATAGGCGAACTCGCGGTAGCCGCCGGCGCCGTCGGTCGCGATCAGCGCGATCTTGCCGGGGTCGCGGGCCGGGTCGAACAGATCGCCGAGATTGGTCCGCATCACGGGGTGACGACCACCTTGCCGAAAATCTTGCGGTCTTCGAGCAATCCAATCGCCTCCCGCCCCTCCGACAGCGGCAGGATGCGGTCGATCACCGGCACCAGCCGCCGCGACGCGGCGAGGCCGAGCAGGGTTTCGAGATCGGCCGGGGTCCAGCTGTTGGAGCCGTGAATGCGCAACTCGAAGGTCCAGATGTAGCGCAAATCCTCGGCCGGCGCGAAGCCGGCCGTGGCGCCGCACACCAGCATCCGGCCGCCGCGCTTCAACGCCTTCAGCGACGGCACCCAGCTGTCGCCGCCGGTGTAGTTGACGATCACGTCGACCCCGCCGTCGTAGCTGCGGCGCTGCGGCCGGCCATAGCGGGCATGGATTTCGCTGACGAAATCGGTCTTCGTGTAGTTTATCAGGTGATCGGCCCCAAGCTCTTTCAGCCGTTGCAGTTTGTCGTCGGAGCCGGCGGCTGCGATGACCTCGGCTCCGGCCAGTTTGGCGAGCATCACTGCCGCGGTGCCGACGCCGCCGCTGGCGCCCAGCACCAGCACGCGCTGTCCCGGCTCGATCGGGTTGTTGCCCAGCATGCGGTGCGCGGTGCCATAGGCGACCGGGATCGCCGCCGCCTCGGCAAACGACACGCCGGCGGGGATCGGGAGCAATTGCTGCGCGGATGGGGTGCAGTATTCGGCGAGGCCGCCGTCGCGCATCTCGCCCATCAAGCCGACCCCGGGGTAGAGCGGGTTGACGAGGACCGGCGCGCCCACCACCCAGCCTTCGACTCCGGCACCGAGCGCGGCGACCTCGCCGGCGATGTCGAGCCCGGGCACGACCGGCAGCGGCACCCTGATGCCGGGCATGCCGCGGCGGGTGAACACGTCGTGGTAATTCAGTGAACAGGCGTGAATTTTGACCAGAACCTCGCCGCGGCCGGGGCTCGGGTCGGGATAGGCGGTCTCGTAGGTCAGCGCCTCGGGGCCGCCGTGAGCGTGCAGAACGAGCGCCCGCATCAGCGTCCACTCGACTGCGGCGGGGTCGGCATGGCTGTGCCGCTCGCGGCGCCGGGCTCCGTCTCCTCGGCAGGCGGCGGCTCGGCTTCCGTCGCCGGTTCCGTCTCGCTTCCTCCGTAGGGCGAAGACTCGTATTCCGCCGGCGGCACGGCCTCCGGTTCGGCCGGCGGCCCGGGCTCGAATGTCGGCGGCGGCGCGGCGGCGGCAGGTTGCATCGGCGCGGCGGCAGCAGGCTGCATCGGTGTTGCGGCAGCCGGTTGCATCGGTGTTGCGGCGGCAGGCTGCATCGGTGTGGCGGCAGCCGGTTGCATCGGCGTGGCGGCAGCGGGTCGTGCCGGTGTCGGCGCGGCCGACGGCGTCGGCGCGGTTGCCGCAGGTGGGGCGGTTACCAGCGAGGTGGGCTTTGCCGGCGCCGAAGCCGGGTGAGACGCAATCCCCGCCCGCGCCGAGGCGACGGCGGCAAGCTGGTTGGCGATCTCCTCGCCAGAAATGTGGATCGTCATCTGCGCGCCCGATTTGGCGCGGAAGAAGACCGTCAGCCCGCCCTGAGTGCTGGCCCGCAACACCGGTTCCGGCAATGCGGCGGCGAATTCCTCGGCATAGGAGCAGCCGCGGTCGCAGGTGATCTTGTTCGTGCTGATCGCGATGAAGCGCAGGCGCGTGCCACTCTGGTCCTGCGCGGCATCCCAGTTCCGCGGCGACCCGGTATAGCTGTCCTCGACGTAGATCTGATGGGCGGTCTCGCCGGAGCGCGTGTCGAGCCAGCTTCGCAGCACGTCATAATTGGTGTCGGGCACGCCCAGAAACAGCGGGTCGTGCTGCGAGCGCGGCCCGACAAAGGCGAGAAACCGCCCGCCTTGCTCGCGCGTTACCGAGATCGCGCCGGGGCTCTCCTCTCCGCTCGGGCCGGGCGTGAACGGGCCGATGCAGCCGGACAGCAGGGCGGCGAGTGCGGCCGCGGCGAGGAGTCGGGTCGGGGCCGGCATCCGCATTACCCGAGCACGGTCTCGTTGTCTTCGCCGAGCGCCGGCGCGCGTTTGGCGAAAGGCGGGCGGACCCCGTCGAACGACAGCGGCATGCCGACCAGTGCCAGCTCGTTGCCCTGCTGCCGCTGAATGAGGTCCAGCGCCCGGGTCTGCGGGTCGGCGACGACCTGGTCGAGGGTGTTGATCGGACCGTTCGGGATGCCGGCCGCGTCGAGCAATTTCGCCCAGTGCGCGCGCGGCTCGCCGGCGATGATGTCGGCAAGGATCGGCACCAGCTCGGCGCGGTGGACGACGCGGTCGCCGTTGGTGCGGAAGCGCGGGTCTTCGGCGAGGCTGGGGCGGCCCAGCGCGGCGGCAAGCCGGCGGAACAAATTGTCGTTGCCGGCCGCCACCATCAGGTAGCCGTCCGCGGCGGCAAAGGCCTGGTAGGGCACGATCATCTCGACGCCCGAGCCGTGCCGCGCCGGCAATTGGCGGTCGGCGAGATAGCCCGCCAGCATGATGCTCATCCAGGCGAGCGAGGTCTCGTAGAGCGAGGCATCGACGATGCCGCCCGCGCCGATGCGGTCGCGTTCGCGCAATGCCGCAAGAATGCCGATGACCGACCACATCGCCGCACCCATGTCGACGACCGAGGCGGTGACGCGGACCGGCGGACGCCCGTCTTCGCCGAGCAAACTCATCAGCCCCGAATAGGCCTGCATCATCGGGTCGTAGCCGGGGCGCTCGCGCAGCGGCCCGGTATGGCCGAACGCGGCGAGGTTGCAGCAGACGAGGCTCGGCTTTGCCGCGACCAGCGCGTCGGCGCCGAGCCCGTATTTGTCGAGCGCGCCGTATTTGAGGTTGTGGATCACGACATCGGCGCGTTCGAGGATCAGCGCCTTGAGCCGCGCTGCATCGTCGGCGTCGGCGAGGTCGATCGTGATGCCGCGCTTGCCGCGGTTGACCGCGTGAAAGCAGGTCGCCGCCCCCTCGGCGAACGGCGGACCCCAGCCGCGGCAGGCGTCGCCGCCCTTGGGGTTCTCGACCTTGATCACGTCGGCGCCAAGCTCGCCGAGGATCATCCCCGCATAGGGCGCAGCGATCGAATGGCCGATCTCGACGACGACGATTCCGGACAGGGGAGCGGTGCTGGACATCGGGTCACCCAAAGGCACGAAGAGGAGGCCGGTGCCGGTTTATAGCGTGCCGATCGCGGACAGGGCCAAGCAATCTCGATCAGCCGAGCGGCATCGCGCTCGCATGGATCGGCGCCGGGGTCGTAACGGTCGCGAAACGGTCGCACCAGCGCCTCGGCCTGCGGCACCGAAACGATCAGGCCTGATTCCGCCTTCAGCATCCCGCCGCAACCCGCACCGCGCTGTTCTGCGTGGTAATTTACGCCTTGTCTGCTCTAAGGTGCGCGACAAACGACTTTGCCGGGAGGGGGGAGGCCATGACCAAAAATTCACCCGAGGCCGCGGCGCGAATTGCGGCCGCATTGCCGCGCCGCGCCTTGATGCGCGGCGTCGGTGCGGGGTCGATCGCGGCACTGCTGGCCGCCGCTCCCGGCCGCGCGCGGGCCGCCGATGCAGGGCCGTTCCCGCCGCATCCGCGCTGGAAGTTCGTGTTCGTCAACCATGTGACCTCCAACCCGTTTTTCGTGCCGACCCAGTACGGCATCCAGGATGCCTGCGCGATACTGGGCGTCGATTACCAGTGGACCGGGTCGGAGACGTCCGACGTCGCCCAGATGGTCAACGCGATGAACACGGCGATCGCCGGCAAGGCCGATGCGATCGCGGTATGCCTCGTCGATCCGAAAGGGTTCGACCGCCCGGTCGAGAAGGCTCTCGCGGCCGGCATTCCGGTGTTCAGCTACAACGCCGATTCGCATACCAACAAACGCCTCTCCTATATCGGCCAGGACCTGTTCCTTTCCGGGCAGATGATGGGCGAGCGCATCGTCAAGCTGGTCGGCTCGGGCAAGGTGGCGATCTTCATCGCTACGCCGGGCCAGCTCAACCTTCAGCCGCGGGTCGACGGCGCGATGGATTCGATCAAGAAATCCGGCGCCAACATCCAGGCGACGATGATCGCCACCGACCCGAGCGCCAATGCCGCATTGTCGAAGGCCCAGGCCTATTACCTCGGCAACCAGGATGTGAAGGGGATGTTCGGGGTCAGCGGCGGGGACACGATGAATTGCGGGCTGATCAGCCGGCAATACAATCTGCCGAAAAAAGGCGTCCACGCTGGCGGGTACGACCTGCTGCCGCGCTCGCTCGAAGCGGTCCGCGACGGCTATCTCGATTTCGTCATCGACCAGCAGCCCTATCTGCAGGGGTTCTACACGGTCATGGAAATGTTTGCGTACAAGGTCTCGGGCGGGCTGATCGGGCCGGCCGACATCAATACCGGGCTCAAATTCGTCACCAAGGACGCGGTCGGCCAGTACATGAACACGAAGACCCGATACGAAGGCAGCGCGAAGGCGCCCGAGATCGTGCCGCGAAGCGGGCCGATCGGCGACTGATCATGGTGGCCGAGGGCGCGGCCAGAAGCAGTTTCGCGAGGCGGGCCCACAGTTTCCTGTTGCGCCCGGAGGCGAGCGTCATCGTCGTGTCGGTGGCGCTCGTCGCCTATTTCGAGCTCGCCAACCGCAATTTCATCACCAACGCCAACCTGCAGACCCTGTCGCAGTTCGTCGCCGCCCCGGTGATCATCGCCTGCGGCGAGATCATGCTGCTGATCTGCCGCGAGATCGACCTGTCGGTCGGGCAGGTCTTTGCGCTGGCGCCGTTCCTGATGGAGAACGTCAACGATATCGGCGTGCCGGAGCCGCTGGCGATCGTCGCGGCGCTGTTGGTGTGCGCGCTGATCGGCCTCGTCATCGGGCTGATCACGATCAAGCTCAGCATCCCGTCGTTCATCACCACGCTCGGCATGCTGTTCCTGATCACCGGGCTCACCTTGACGATCTCGCGCGGCTATCCCGCCAACACTTCCGGCGGGCCGCTGCTGACCGGCATCATGGGCACCTGGGCCTATTCCGAAATCCTCTGGGCGCTCGCCATCGTCGCGATCATGCACGTGGTCTTGCGCCACACCCGCTGGGGGCTGCACACGATCGCGATCGGCGGCAACATCGTCGCCGCCGCCGAGGCCGGCATCGCCATCAACCGCATCAAGATCGGCAATTTCGTGCTGACCAGCACATTGGGCGGATTGACCGGGCTGCTGGAGGCGTTTCGCGTCGGCTCGATCGACCCGCTCGCCGGCGGCAGCAACATCATGTTTCTCGGCGTTGCCAGCGGGGTCATTGGCGGCACCGCAATCGCCGGCGGAACCGGCACGATCGTCGGCGGGCTCGTCGGCGGGATCATGCTCGGCGTGATGCAGGACGGGTTCACGCTTCAGGGGATCAACGCCTTCACCTTCGACATCATCATCGGCGCCGCGATCCTGATCGCGATGGCGGCGAACATCCATCTGGCACGGCTGCGCGGCGGCGGGGCGCGATGACCGAGGCCATTCGCGCCGAAGGGCTGGTCAAGACCTTCGGCAATGTCGTCGCCCTCAACGGGGTGTCGCTGAGCGTCGCGCGCGGCGAGATGCTCGGCATTCTCGGCGACAACGGTGCCGGCAAATCGACCCTGATCAAGATCTTGACCGGCTATCACCGGCCCGATGCCGGGCAGGTGTATGTCGATGGCAAGCCGGTGAATTTCGCCTCGGTCGACGACGCCCGGGCGCATGGCATCGAATGCGTCTACCAGGACCTGGCCCTGGTCAACGGGCTCAGCATCTATCACAACATGTTCCTGAAGCGGGAATTGCTGTGGGGCGGCCCGCTCAAATTGTTGAACCACCGCGAGATGCGGCGCCGTGCCGCGGCGGCACTGGCCGAGATCGGCATCGCCGTGGCCTCGGTCGATCTTGAGGTCGGCGCGCTGTCGGGCGGCCAGCGCCAGGCGATCGCGGTGGCCCGCGCGGTCTCGACCAACGCCCGCATCCTGCTGCTCGACGAGCCGCTCGCGGCGATGGGCGCACGCGAGGCGCGGCTGATCATCGACCTGGTGGAGCGGCTGAAGTCGCGCGGCGACATCGCCATCGCGATGATCGCGCACAATTACGCGCAGACCCTCGAAATCTGCGACCGGGTGATCCTCGTCCAGCACGGCGAGATCACCTTCGAAAGCCCGGCGGGCGCGACCTCGGCCGAGGAATTGCTGGAGATCGTGCGCCGCGAATACCGTGCTGCGCGGGCGGGGTGATCCCTATCTCGATCTGGCCTTCCGCAGAGGACTGTCGGCAAGGCCGAGAAAGACGAGGATCGAGCTGTTCAGGCGCGCGACCTCCGGGTCGCTCAAACGGCCAAGGCAGGCGCCCAGCTTGGCGCGCGGCATCGTCGTGATCTTGTCCACCATCAGCCGCGACGGTTCGCGCAGCCCGTTTTCCGGCGTCGGCACGATCGGCAACCGGATCAGTGGCGCTTCGGTCGGGTTGGTGGTGAAGGCGCAGATCGTCACCGAGGCGGTCGCGTCGAACCGGTCGTCCTGCACAATCACCACGGGGCGCGGTTTTCCCGCGTAATCCGGGCCTCCCGACGCCGTCCACACCTCGCCGCGCCTCATCGCTCCGCCGGAGCCGCCGGAGCGGAGAGGCTGTCGATGAACGCCTGGTCGTCGGCTTCGCCCGCGCTGTTCGCGATTGCGGCGGATTGCCGGTGGGCCTCATCGGCGAAGCCGGCCGAACGGGTATCCGGGACCCAGAGCTGAAGCGGGCGCAGGCCCTGCCGCCGCAAGCGCTGGCGGTAGGTCTCGACCCGCTCGCGTGTCGAGTGCGGCTGTCGCGATATCGGCATCAACGGTCTCGCAGTTGTTACATGTAACATAATGACGCCGCTGCCGAGAATCCAGGATCGAGGCGTTGGCAGAAAGGAATTATGCTGGCCGCCGCGATTACACAGGATTCCCCCAATGCCTTATGGCGACCCATCCGACGAGCCGGTCATGCTGGCGCTCGGCGAGGATTACCCCGAGCTCCGCGAGTCGGTGCGCAAGATTTGCGAGAAATATCCCGGCGCCTATTGGCGCAAGCTCGAAGACGAGCAGGCCTACCCGACCGAATTCATCAAGGAATTGACCGAAGGCGGGTTTCTCGCCTCATTGATCCCCGAGGAATATGGCGGCTCCGGATTGCCGATCCGCGCCGCCGCGGTGATCCTCGAAGAGATCAACGCCTCGGGCTGCACCGCCAGCCAGGGCCATGCCCAGATGTACATCATGGGCACGGTGTTGCGGCACGGCAGCGAGGAACAGAAGCGCCGCTACCTGCCCAAGATCGCCTCCGGCGAACTGCGCCTGCAGGCGTTCGGCGTCACCGAGCCGACCACCGGCTCCGACACCACCAAATTGAAGACGCGGGCCGTGCGCGAGGGTAATTCGCACTACGTCGTCAACGGCCAGAAGGTGTGGACTTCGCGCGCCCGCCACTCCGACCTGATGCTGTTGCTGGCGCGCACGACCCCGGTCGAAGAGGTGAAGCGCCGCACCGACGGGCTCTCGGTGTTCATCGTCGATTTGAAGGCAAGCCTCGGGCACGGAGTCGAAATCCGCCCGATCGAGGCGATGATCAACCACAACACCACCGAAGTGTTCTTCGACAATCTGAAAGTGCCGGCGGAAAACCTGATCGGCGAAGAAGGCAAAGGGTTCCGCTACATCCTCGACGGCATGAACGCCGAGCGCATCCTGGTGGCGCAGGAATGCATCGGCGACGGCCGCTGGCTCTTGGGCAAGGGCATCGAATACGCCAAGGAGCGGGTCGTCTTCGACCGGCCGATCGGGCAGAACCAGGGGGTGCAGTTTCCGCTGGCGCGCGCTTGGGCTGAGCTCGAAGCCGCGGACATGATCTGCCGCCGCGCCGCTGCGCTGTTCGACGCCGGGCACGAATGCGGCGCCGACGCCAACATGGCCAAGCTCCTGGCCTCGGAGGCGACCTGGCACGCGGCCGAGGCGACGATGCAGACCTATGGCGGGTTCGCCTATGCCCGCGAATACGACATCGAGCGCAAATGGCGCGAATGCCGCCTCTACCAGACCGCGCCGATCTCCACGAACCTGATCCTCGCCTATATCGGCCAGCACGTCTTGGGCATGCCGCGCAGCTATTGAGCGCGCCTGCCGCCGTCCGGCTGCACGCCGAAGAATGTCTGCGCGCTCTGGACGAACCGGTTCAGGATCGACAGCACGAGCGGGGTGCTGAACCCGAGGATGAACGGAAGCAGCAGCAGCAGCCCGTCCTTGACGTCGAGCGGTCCTGCCGGAGTCTTCGGCAGCAGGTTCGCGACGAAGGTCTGGAACGCCTGGAACCCGAACGGCAGCGCCAGAACCACGGCGAAAAGCATGCCGAGGACGACCCGCATCTGCACCATGCCGGAAGAGATGAAATCGACGGTGGGGTCCACCTGGATCGACAGCGCATTGACATAGATGAATGCCGCCGACCCCAGGCCTCCGGTCGTCGCCAGCCAGCAGATGAAGAGCGGCACCTTCCAGCTGTCGTCTGCAGACACGAAGCCGACCAGCGATCCGATCGAGAACAGCAGCAGATAAATCGGATACAGCAGTAATAAGCCGGTGACCTGGTTCAGCTGGATTTTGGCGATCTGCCGATCCGACAGGTATTTTATCAATTTCCGCAGCCGACCCTCGACCTCTGCCCATTCCGTAACGTAGGCGCGCCGTGCGTTGGCGTTGCTGGTGTCCGAGGTCATCTGCAAAACATTCAGATCGCCCAGGTCCAGCAAGGGTTGGTCGGCTGGATCGACTTTGACATTCTCGAAGATGATCGTTCGCTGCACGCTCTTAAGCAGCGCCAATGCCGCGCCGAAACCGGCGTCCCTCAATACCGGCGGGCGCGGCGGCACCTCGGGCTCGGCCGCTGCCGGCGGCCGGATTGCGGCAGGTTCGGGCGGCGTTACCGCGTCGGCCGGTGGCGGGTCGGTGCGAGCGTCCATGTTGCAGTCTCCGAGGCTTTCTCTGCGACATTCCGCCACATTAGGGAAACGCGCCGACCCGCGCCGAGTCAAGCCACACTCCGCGCGACGCGTTCGTCATGGCGCAAAATCTGCTCGTGATGGTTGGATTCGGCCGCGATAGTGCCGCGAAATGCCGCCGCTCTGCCCTCGGTACGGCGCCGGATCGGAACCATCGCCGGGGCGCGATGTTGGAAAATCAGCGCCGTCAGGTGCCAGGTCGCTCTCTAAGCCGCTGAGTTTTTTGAGGAAACCGTTATTTTGCGCAAAAGTTGCGCAAGGCGGCGGAAGTTTGCGTGCTGGCCCCCCGTTATGCCGGCGGACCGACACAGTCGCGTAAATGGACCGATGCCCTTCCCCCATCACGCCTCCGTCAGCCCCACCCGTTTTCTGTTTCATTACGTCCGCCGCCGAATAGGCAGCCATGCGGTCGTATTGACAGCCGTCCTGGCCGCCGTCGGCTGTGCCATCGGGTCGCAATACGGGATCAAGCACTTGGTCGACGTGCTGAGTTCGGCGCACCCGAGTTCGGTGGTGCTGTGGAGCGCGGTCGCGACCCTGCTGGCCCTCGTCGCCGGCGACAATTTGCTGTGGCGGCTGGCCGGCTGGGTGGCGGCGCGCGCGTTCACCGCGGTCGGCGGCGACCTGCGCCTCGACCTGTTCGAGCATCTTTCGGGCCACGGCACGCGCTATTTCACCGACCGCTTTCCGGGCGCGCTCGCCGGCCGCATCGCCACCGCCGGCAACGCGGTCTGGACCATCGAAAGCTCGCTGGCATGGACGACGATCCCGCCCTGCGTCGCGGTGCTCAGCAGCATCGGTCTGCTCGGCATCGTCAATCTGAAGATGGCGATCGTGCTGGCGGTGATCGTCGCCGTGCTCGCGGTCATCATCGCCAAGCTGGCGGCGCGCAGCCGCCCGCGGCGCGACCGCTTTGCCGAGCGCGCGGCCGCGGTGACCGGCGACATCGCCGACGTGATCGGCAATATCGGCCTGGTCCGCGCCTTCGGCACGGCGCGGCGCGAGCACGCCCGCCTGCGTGTCGGCATCCAGGGGGAAATCGCGGCGCAGTGCGACAGCCTGCTGGCGCTCGAAAAGCTGCGGCTGTTTCACGCGGTCACGGTGTTTCTGGTGACCGCCGGCGTCCTCGGCTGGTCGGTATTGCTGTGGCAGGCCGGCCGGGTCACGGTCGGCGATGTCGTATTGGCGACGACGCTCGGCTTTACCGTGCTGCACGCCTCGCGCGACTTCGCGATGGCGATGGTCGATATCCTGCAGCACTTCGCCAAGCTGGACGAGGCGATCCGGGTTCTCGGGCTGCCTCACGAGATGACCGACGAGCCCGACGCCAAGCCGCTGATCAACCTTGGCGGCTCGGTGTCGCTGGTCAATGTCCGTTTCGGCTATGGCGAGGGCAAGCGGGTACTGAACGACATCTCATTGCATATTCCGGCCGGCCAAAAGGTCGGGCTCGTCGGCAAATCGGGCGCCGGAAAATCGACGATCCTGGCCCTGGTGCAGCGGCTCTACGACCCCGACAGCGGGTACGTCTCGATCGACGAGCAGGACATCGCCAACGTCACCCAGGACAGCCTGCGCCGCTCGATCGCGGTGGTGGCGCAGGACATCTCGCTGTTTCACCGCTCGATGCTGGAGAATCTGCGCTACGGCAAGCCCGAGGCCAGCGACGAGGAGGTCTACCGCGCCGCGGAAGCGGCCCGCTGCACCGAGTTTGTCGACCGCCTGCCGCAGGGGTTCGACACGATCCTTGGCGAGCGCGGCATGAAGATTTCGGGCGGCCAGCGCCAGCGCCTGGCGATCGCCCGCGCGCTATTGCGCGACGCGCCGATCATCCTGCTCGACGAGGCGACGTCCGCGCTCGACACCGAATCCGAACAGGCCATCCAGGAGGCGCTGGCCCGGCTCGTCGTCGGCCGCACGGTCATCGCGATCGCGCACCGATTGTCGACGCTGAAGGCGTTCGACCGCATCGTCGTGCTCGATCAGGGCCGCATCATCGAGGACGGCCCGCCGTCGGAATTGCTGCACCGCAACGGCGCCTACAGCCGCATGCTGCGCCGCCAGCACGAGGCGGCCGGGCGGCTGTAAGCGCAGCGCCTATCCCGCCGCCAGCCGCGCCAGCGCGCCGATATCGGCAAGCGCGTCCAGCCCCTCGATCAGGCCGCGCAATTCGCGAGTTCGTGCCGCACCCAGAACCGGCTCGGCCAATGCGTCGAACTTGGCGGCGAGGCGGCCTCCCTGATCGGCAATGTCGGTCGTCGGCAGACCGGCATCGTGGGTCGCCTGCACCGTGCTGCCGTCGCGCAGGGTGATCGCCAGCGTGGCCCCCGCCTCGGGGCAATCGCCGCGGAAATCGAGCTCGATCCGCTCGCGCAGCCGGACCAGCTCGGGATCGGTCGCGGTCGCGGCGCTATAGGTGCCGAGGCTGGCGGTGTCGATGCCGGCGAGGGCCATCGCCACGGTTTGGCGCAGGCTGAACTTGGCTTCGAGCCCGTCGGTCGGGGCCGCGATGTTGCAGATGCGCGCCGACGCCTGATGCACCGACAGCGTAATCGCCGCGATGTCACCGACCGCCGGATGGTGGCGCTCGCGGATCGCCCGCGCACATTCGATCGGCGCATGCGTCATGTAGCAGGCGGCATGGTATTTGAAGAGATTGGCGTGCAGGTAAAACCCGGTTTTCGGCGGCACCAGCGCTTTTTCGGGCGCGAAATCGGGGCTGTGGGTCAGGGCAAAGCCCTGCTCGCACTCGACAAGGTCGGGGCGGCTCGAAAACCCGCGCGCGGCGAGGCGCGCCGCGAGGAGGCCGTTCTGCGACGCCTTGCCGGCGTGAAACGGCTTGCACATCGTCCCGAACTGCGATTTGAGCCCCGCCGCCTGGGTGCCGGCGATACCGAGTGCGCGCGCCGTCGCCTCGGCGTCGAGGCCGAGCAATCGCGCGCACGCCGCCGCGGCGCCGAACGCACCGACCGTGCCGGTGGCGTGGAAGCCGCGGTTGTAATGGCCCGGGCGCAGGGCCATGCCGATCCGGCAGGCGGTCTCGTAGCCGGCGACGAAGGCGGCGACCAGCTCAGGGCCGGAACTGCCGCGCTCCTCAGCCAAGGCAACGAGCCCGGGCAATATCGCCACCGAGGGGTGGCCCGGCATCGCCAGGTTCACATCGTCGTAATCGAGCGCGTGGGCGGCGGCGCCGTTAACGAGCGCTGCGGCCAGCGCCGGCATCCGCGCCGGCCGGGCGATCAGGCTCGCCCGGGGCCGACCGTCCGCTTCCTGCATCTCCTCGGCGAGAATCTGCACCAGCGGATCGCCGGCGCCGGCGATCGCGCAGCCGTAATAATCGAGCACGCATTGCCGCGCCAGCGTGCGGACATCATCGGGCAAGCCGTCGTAGGCAACGGAAGCCGCCCGCTCGCCGAGGCTGTGGGTGAGGTTGGTGGCATTAGCGACCGCGCTGCCGCCCATCGCGTTCCTCCTTTCGATCACGCTCCCGAGCCCTCACCCGCCCCGCTGTGCGAGCCACCCTCTCCCGCATTGCGGGAGAGGGAAGGGGCCCGCGCCGAAGGCGTGGGAAGGGTGAGGGCATCTTACCGTCCCTTGAACACCGGTTTGCGCTTTTCGTTGAAGCTGGCGATCCCCTCGCGGCGGTCTTCGGTCGGGACCATGCGGTTGTAGGCCTCGATCTCGAGCATCATGCCGCTCGCCAGGTCCATCTGCAGCCCGTAATGGATCGCGTGTTTCGCCTGGCGCACAGAGATCGGTGCGTTGTCGGCGATGCGGCGGGCGGTCTCGATCGTTTCTTCCAGCAGCCGTTGGGGAGTGCACAGCCGGTTGACCATGCCCCAATCATAGGCCTCGCCTGCCGAAAACGGCCGCCCGGTCAGGATGATCTCCTTCGCCCGCCGCTCGCCGACCGCGCGCGGCAGGTTCTGCGTGCCGCCGGCGCCGGGCATGATGCCAAGCGTCACCTCGGTCAGGGCGAAGCGCGCGGTCTCGGCGGCATAGAGAAAATCGCAGCACAGCGCGATCTCGCAGCCGCCGGCATAGGCGGCGCCGTTGATCGCGCCGATCACCGGCACCGGGCAGGCGATGACGGCGCGGATCATGCGCTCAAACAAGAGGTGCTGGGCCTGCCACGCTTCGTCGCTCATGCCCTGGCGTTCCTTGAGGTCGCCGCCGGCGCAAAACGCCTTGTCGCCGGCCCCAGTCACGACGATGCAGCGATGGGCGAGCGGGTCGGCGTTGATCGCGTCGAACAAAGCCAGCAGGTCCCGCCCCATCTGCGTGTTCATCGCATTGGCCGATTGCGGCCGGTTCAACATCACCAGCAGCAGCCCGTTGCCGCGGTCGTCGACCCGGATGGTTTCGTATTCGGCCATATCCGCAGACTCCACCAGAATTGGCGCTAGCTTATACTTCGCCGCCGGCCAGGCAACTTCTGTACCGCGAGCACTGCCGATGGAAACGATCCACTCCCGCTGGAGCGATGCGCCCGACGCGATCAGCCTGATCGATGCGCACCATCATCTCTGGGACCTGGGGATGGGCAAACACCCCAACCTGATCGGCCCGCCGCGCGGCGATTTCTTTATGGGCGACGACAGCGCGCTGCGCCGCAACTACCTGCCCGAGGATTACCGCCGCGACGCCGCCGGCCACAACGTCCTGACCACCGTGCATTGCGAGGCCGAATGGGACCGCGCCGATCAGCTTGGCGAGACGCGCTGGATCGCCGCGATCCATGCGCAACAGGGGTTTCCCGGCGCGATCGTCGCCCATGCCTGGTTTCACACCCCGAACGCCGAGGAAATCATCGCCGCCCAGGCGGCGTGCCCGCTCGTCCGCGGCATCCGCTCGAAGCCGGTCACCGCCGCCGCGCCGGGCCACAGCATCGCCGGAGCGCCCGGCACGATGCAGGACGATGCCTGGCTCAAGGGCTTTGCGCTGCTCGAAAAGTACAAACTGTCGTGGGATTTGCGGGTGCCGTTCTGGCATCTCGAAGAAGCGGCGGCGGTGGCCCGGGCGTTTCCGCGCACGCCGATCGTGCTCAACCACACCGGGTTTCCGTGGGATCGCAGCGAAGAAGGATTGGCGGCCTGGCGCCGCGGCATGGAGGCGGTCGCGCGCGAACCCAACGTGTGCGTCAAAATCTCCGAATTCGGGCTGAAGAACCGGGCGTGGGACTATCACGAAAACCGCGGCATCGTGCTCGATGCGATCGCGATTTTCGGGATCGAGCGGGCGATGTTCGCCAGCAATTTCCCGGTGGCGGGACTACGCATCGGTTACGGCGCTCTGGTCGCGGCGCTCAGCCGGATGCTGGCCGACCGACCGCCGGAAGCGCGCGAACAATTTTTCTGGCGCAACGCTGCTCGATTCTATCGTTTGTGACCCGTGACGCCGAATCGCACCATGGATAGCGTCGCCGAAGCGCGCCGTACCGGACCCGGTCGCGTCGCCCGATTTCCTGCGATTTCCGATAGTTCGGACGGCCGATCCACAACCCACGCGCGGCAGATTTGGGTGTACCGGGTAGCCTGTATAGAGTAGCGGGCCACGCAGTTACCCGTTGGGGTCGTTTCCGTGCCATCGCCGCTGATGGTGATCATCGACAGCAGCATCACCAATCTGAAAATTCTGGAGCGATTGGCGGCCTCGCTTGCCGGCGGGATCGAGGCGAAATCCTTCCGGGCATCGGCGGATGCGTTCCAATTGTGCCGCGAGCGGCGCCCCGACCTGGTGGCGATGGCCGGGGAAAGCGGGGAGGGCGAGGCGGCCCGCCTGATCCCGCTGCTGCATGCCTTGCCGGGCTGCGCCGAGGTTCCGGTCGTCGTCATCGCCCCCTACGAGGACCGCGACTGCATCGACCGGGCATTGGCCGCCGGCGCCGCCGACCACCTGCTGAGCCCGGTCGATCATCACGAGTTCCGCACCCGCATCGGCAACCTGTTGCAATTGCGGCGGCAGCCGGGCGCGGCGACGGAGGAGGAGCCGGGCGCCTCGCCGGAGGCCCCGCAGCGGCCCGCCCTGGTCGAGGCGCACGAGCGGCTGCTGCGGGTGCTGGGCGCGATTCCGGCGCTCGTCTGCGCGACCGGCAAGGACGGGCGCTACCTCTTCGTCAATACTGTCTTTGCCGCGTTTGTCGGGCGCCGGGCCAAGCAGCTTGTCGGTTGGCATCCGGTCGATGCCCATGACGGGCCGTTTGCGCGGCGCCTCGCGCAGGCCGATGCCGGCCTGATCGCCGGTGAGGTGCAGACCGGCTCGTTCGAAGAGGAGTTCGTGATCGACGGCGACCGGCGCCGGGTCTTGCAGACCACCAAAACGCTGTTTCACGGCGACGACGGCGAAGACCCGATCGTCGTGACCGTGTCGGTCGATGTCACCGAACAAAAGCAGGCGGAGCAGGAACTGGTCGCGGCCAAGGAACAGGCCGAACTCGCCAACAAAAGCAAGACCGAGTTTCTCGCCAATATGAGCCACGAACTGCGCACGCCGCTGAACGCGATCATCGGCTTTTCGCAGATCATGGCGGGCGAAATGCTGGGTCCGATCGCGACCCAGAAATATATCGGCTATGCGCGCGATGTATTGGCCAGCGCCGAACACCTGCTCGGCATCATCAACGACATCCTCGATGTGTCCAAGCTCGAAGCCGGCCAGCTCGACCTGTTCGAGGAGACGGTGGACCCGGCAAAGGCGGTTGGCGACGTGCTGCTGCTGGTCGAGGGCAAGGCGCGGGCCGGCGACATCCGCCTCGACCTGCGCAGCGAGGGAACGGTGCCGCGGCTGATCGCGGATTCCCGCAAATTCAAGCAGATCGTGCTCAACCTTCTGACCAACGCGATCAAGTTCAGCCACCCCGGCGGCGAGATCAAGATCACCTTGCGCATCCAGGGCGGCGGCGTGGCGGTCTCGGTTGCCGATCGCGGCATCGGCATGGATCCGCACGAGGTGGAATTGGCGACGAGCCGGTTCGGACAGATCGCCAGCGCGTGGAGCCGGCGGCATCCGGGAACCGGGCTCGGCCTGCCGCTGGCGATCGGATTGACCGAATTGCACGGAGGAACGCTGACGATCCACAGCGCCAAGGGCACCGGCACGACGGTCACGGTCGCTTTTCCGCCCGAGCGTTCGGAGGCGCCGCCCGCGGCCATCGCTGCCGCCGGCGGGTCGAGCCGGCGGCTGTAGGACGCAGGCTTGTCGGCGAGGATGCCGTTGCGGCGCAGTACCGACCGGTTGCGGCGCGCCCGAATCGTGGTGCCAAACGCATTGCCCGCCGCTGCTGCCGGGCGGGGAGCCGGCCGCCCTGCCTTGGCCGCAGCCGCGACCCTGGTGCTGGCCGCCCTGCTGGCGCCCGTCGCGGTCGTCACCCTGCCCGGCGGTCTGCTGGCGATCGGGCCGCGGCCGACAGCGGTCTCGCTGGTCGCGGCCTTGCTTCTGGCGCCGGGGGCGGTCGCGGCGGCGACGACAATGTCGGGGCTGGCGCAGCTATGCCGCGATTGGCGTGCCCGGCGGGACGGGGAGCACGGCCACGCGATCGGACGCATTTTCGTGCAAGTCCTGGTGCTGTTCTACGCCGTCGCCGTTGTGCGGGCGGGCGCGGCGGCCGCGCCGAGCCTTCTGGTCGCGATGCTCGCGCTCGTCTCGGGGTGGTGCTTTCTGCTGCTGGCGATCATCAGCCGGACGCCGTCGCCATGGCGGCGCAACGCGGCAATCGCGCTCGATTGCGCGCTGCTCTCGGCCTTCCTGCATTTCGGCGCGGCGGCGACCGCCGCGTGCTATCCCCTTTACTTCGCAGCGATCTGCTGCGCCGGGTTGTGGCTCGGCCCCGGTGCGCTGGCGGTATCGGCGGCCAGCGGGGTCGTCGGCTTTGCGGCGGTGGTGGCGACGACCCCGTTCTGGCGCGGGCAGCCAGGGCTGGCGGCGGGGCTCGTGGTCGCGCTTGCGGCGACGCCGGCGGGCCTTGCCCTGCTGGTTCGCGCAGCGGCGCGCTCACGGGCCGAGGCGGCGGCGGCAAGTGCGGCGCGCGCCCGGTTCGTGACCGAGCTCGGGCGCGGCCTGCGCGCGCCGGTCTCGGCCATGGGGCGGATCGTTTCCGGCGCCGTGCCGGCCATCGAAGCGGACGCCGGCGAAGCGGCGCCCGCTCTGCCGCTGCCTGCCCGCGCGCTCCTGTCGCAGATCAGCGAGGTGCTCGACCTGGCGGCGATCGAGGCGGGCGAGTTTGCGCCGGCGGTTGAGGCGTTCGACCTTCACGCCATCGTCAACGACGCCGTTTCGGTATTGCGCGCCGCCGCCGGGGAGCGGGGCATCGCGCTGGCATTGCGGATCGACCCGCATCTGCCGTACCGGCTGTGCGGCTGGCCGCGGCAACTGGCGCAAATCGTCAACAGCCTGGTGGTTACCGCCATTGCCGCGTCAGGCGCCGGCACACTCCGCATCGAATTCGCCGCCGATCGCCGCGACCGTGGCAGCGTGGAGCTGCGCCTCGACATCCGCAGCCGCGAAGGAGCCGCCGCCCAGCCGGACGATGACCGGTTCGGCCTCGGCGTGGCAAGGCGGCTTGTCGAATTGATGGGCGGCCGGCTGCTCGCCGCCGCCGATCCCGGCCGCGGGGTCGGGTGGACGGTGCGCCTGCCGCTGACGGTCGATGCCGCGCCGCCGCAGGCGCCGTTCGATCTCGCCCGGCACCCGGTCTTGATCGCGACCGAAGACGCGAGGCTCGCCGCCGAACTGGCCGAGCCGCTCGCCGCCTGGAATGCCGATCTGCGCTGGGTCGGCGGGCTCGACGACGCGCTGGTCTATGTCGAGCGGTTCGACACCCCGCTCAATCCGGTGGTCATCGTCGATGGCCGTCGCCGCGCGATCCCGGCGCTGAGCTTTGTGCATCGCGCCGCGCTGGCGCGGGCCGAGCCGCCTTTCGTGTTGTTCATTGTCGATTTCGCCCAGCGCGCAAACCTCGCCGAACTGGCCGACGGCGAATTGGCCGCGCTATTGCCGGCTCCGCTCGACGCCGAGCTGCTGGAAAACGCATTGCATGCATTGCCGCTGGCGCCGGCCGCAGCGACGGCGGCGAGCCCCGCCGTTGCCGACGGCACCCGCCCGCCGATGGCGGCGGACGCGCCCGTCGCGGCGGCGGATGGGGTGATCCCGATCGCCGCACATCCGCGGTTCGCCTCGGAGACCGCGGCCGTGGTCGATGCCCGCGTCGTCGCCTCACTGCGCGCGCTCGGCAGCGGCGATTTTCTGTACGAGGTCATCGACAGCTTCCGTGCCGATGCTCGGCAGATCATGGAGCGCGTCGCCGCCGCCGCCGATGCGGCCGACGCGGCCGGCTTCACCCGCGCCGTCCATGCGCTGCGGCGCTGCTCGGCAACGGTCGGCGGCGGCCAATTAGGCGAATTGGCGATGTTGTTGCGCGAGGTCTCCGAGCCGGAACTGCAGCAGCAGGGCGCAGCGATCGTGCAGCGCCTTGGCGCCGAGCTCGCCCGCCTCGAAGCGGCGCTCCTCGAATACCTGCCGCAGCCCGGCGCAATGCGGGGCTGACCGCGGTCAGCCGCCCTCGACGGCCCGCCGCAGCGCCTGCCATTCCGCCAATTTGGCGGCGAAGCCGAGCCGCGCATGGGCGGGGCTGGTGGACGGCAGCGCCAGATAGAGAAGCCCGGGAAGCCGCGGAAAATGGCGGTCGTAGAGCCGCCGCGCGGTGGTGCCGTTGAACGCGACCGCGCGGATGCCGGGATGGGCCGCGATCAACCCGGCAATGTCGTTGGGCTCTTCGCAGCGGATCGTCGCATCGGCGCTGGCGTCGCGCTCGCCCACCGCGCAGACGTCCCACAGCGCGATCCGCTGCGCCGCCGCGAAGCCGAGCCGGGCCTCGTAATCCGCGCTCGGCGCGCCGCCGAACAAGGCGAAGACGATCGGCCAGAACAGGTTGCGCGGATGGGCGTAATATTGCCGGCGGCGCAGCGATTCCTCGCCGGGCAATGTGCCCAGCACCAGCGCCCGCGAGCGCGCATCCGCGACCGGCGGAAAGCTGCGCTTCGGCGATATGGCGTTGGCGTCGCTCAGTCGACGTAGCGGCCGAGGCGCACCGCGGTCTGCCCGCGCAGCAGCCGGCGCGAGGGCATGATCAGCACGCAGTCGTCGTAGGGGGTACGTACCTCGCGGGCGCCATCATGCGCGATGACGGTGCCCTTTTTCGGTATCACTTCGAGGCCGCGGTAGGTCTCGACAAAGTCGAACCGCTCGCCCGAGATCGTCACCGCCTCGGTCACCTCGATGACGCGCTGATGCGGCGTCGTGGCGAAATCGGGGCCGCCCAGCGCGGCGACGTCGTCGCGCGTCACCACGCCCAGCGCGATCAGGAAGCGCAACGTCACATCGTTCGCCACTTCGGCGGCGCGCCGCTCCCAGTGCTGGCCGCACTCGATCAGCAGCGCGGTCTTGGGCGAGGCCGGGTCGCCGAACCCGCCATAATCGCGCATGCGCGGCCCGGCGGCGTGGCCGGCGTCGCACATGATCAATTCGGGAATGCCGACCCGGCGCGCCAGCGCCCGCGACTTGTCGAGCAATCCGGCCAGCATCAAGGGCGCCGTCCTGTGCTGCATCGAGTGCAGGTCGAGGAGGTAATCGGCCGCGTCGATGACCGGGCGCAGCGCACGAGCGCGTGCCAGTTCTGCGGATTGGCGCGGGCTGTCGAGCGTCGCCGGCGCCCACAGCCGGTTGAAATCCTCGTCGATATAGCGCGAGGCGATCGGCATACGCGGATCGAACTCGTGATAGGCCGCGACATTGTCGAAGGCGAGGGTCAGCTTGCCCCGGCGGGGGCGGATATTGGCCCTGAACAGGCGGTCGAGCACGATCGCGCCGCAAATCTCGTTGCCGTGGGTCAGCGCCGCGACGACGACATGAGGGCCGGGCGCTGCGGCAGCAAAGGTGGTGACATAGGCGATGCCGGTATTGCCGGCCCGGTAGGGCTCGATATCGGGCGCGGTCAGCTCCACCGCATAGGTCGGTTCGGTCGGCATCCTTGTTCCCCCTCGTCGGGCCGCCATATTGCCCGCGTTTGGCCGCCGGGTCACCTGCGGCACGCGCCGCTCGCCCGATGTTGCCACGGGCGGCGCCGTCAGCCACAGTAGCCCGACAGTGCGGTCAGACCTGCAAGGTGCGGAGCTTCCGGTTGGGCTTTGAAATACCCGGCGTGTTGTGGCGCCGCGACCCGCAGGCCGACGAACTGCCGCTGGTGTTCGACTCGCCGCATAGCGGGTCGCAATACCCCGACGATTTCGCCTTTGCCTGTCCACTGCTGAACCTGCGCCGGGCCGAAGACTGCTATGTCGACGAATTGTTCGCGGCGGTGCCGGAGCATGGCGCCACCCTGATCGCGGCAGCGTTTCCGCGCAGCTATCTCGATGTCAACCGCGCCATCGACGATCTCGACCCCGCGCTGGTGCACGGCAAATTGCCGCCGCATCTGACGCCGCGGCCGACGACGCGGGTCGGGCTCGTCCGCCGCTATGCCAGGCCGGGCATGCCGATCTACGACCGCAAACTCGATGCGGCAGAGATCGCCGCCCGGGTGGAGCGCTATCATGCGCCGTATCACCGCGCGCTGGACGAGGCCTGCGACCGGCTGCATGGCCGGTTCGGCGCGGTGTGGCATGTCAACTGCCATTCGATGCCGTCGCGCGGCAGCCGCCGCGACGGGCGCAAGGGCGAACACGGCGACTTCGTGCTCGGCGACCGGGACGGCACCACCTGCGGACCGGAATTCACCGAATTCGTCGCCGGCACGCTGCGCCGGCTCGGCTATGACGTGCGCGTCAACGAAGGCTACAAGGGGGTCGAGATCGTCCGCCGCCAGGGCCGCCCCCACCACAACCGCCACAGCCTGCAGATCGAGATCGACCGCTCGCTCTACATGGATCAGCGCACGCTGGAAAAGCTGCCGGAGTTCGACCGGGTGCAGGCCGATCTGTCGCGCCTGGCCGCGGCGCTCGGCGAGTTCGTCGGCACCCGGGCGTCCACGCTTCATCGCTCATAGAGACGCGGGCGGGCCGGCGGGCAGCTCGCTCTGCTGCGGCGCTCCGACGCAGCCGGGAGCGCGCGGTGCCGGATGGCATTTCATGCGGTTGATTCTGTTCGTATGTACTGCCATCCTCGGTCTTTGGCGGGGGGACGGGAGATGACGGCGGTTGCCGCAGGCGCGTCTACGCGAGCCCGGGCGAGGCTCGCGCCCTACCTCTATGTGCTGCCGGCACTCCTGTTGCTGGGTCTGTGGAACTACTACCCGCTCGTCTACCTGATCCATCTGTCGCTGCACCGGCTCGGTGCCTCGGCGCCGATGCCGCGCTGGGTCGGGCTCACCAATTATCGCGAATTGTTTGCCAACCCGCTGTTCTGGCGAGTGCTCGGCAATACCGCGATCTATACCGGGCTGGTCGTGCCGCTCAGCATCGGTCTCGGGCTGGCGCTGGCGCTGGCGCTCGATCAGCGGCTCCGCGGCGCCCGCCTGCTGCGCACGCTGCTCTACACGCCGGTAGTGTTGCCGACCGTCGCCGGGGCAACGGTCGCGCTGTGGATTTTCAACACCGATTACGGCCTCGCCAATTACCTTCTCGGTCTCATCGGGCTGCCGCCGATCGGCTGGCTGACCGATTCCGAATATGCGTTGGGGTCGTTGATCGCGGTCGGCGTGTGGAAGACCTTCGGCTATTTCATGCTGGTCTACCTGGCGGCGCTGCAATCCCTGCCGCAATCGGTGCTCGAGGCGGCGCGGCTCGACGGCGCGCGGCCGTGGGACCGGTTCTGGTCGGTCACCTGGCCGCTCTTACGCCCGACCACCTGGTTCGCCATCGTGATCGCCCTGATCCTGTCGTTTCAGGCCTTCGACTTTGTCAACATCATGACCCAGGGCGGGCCGAGCAACGCCACCAACCTGTTGGTTTTCTATGTCTACCAGAACGGGTTCCAGTATTTCCGGCTGGGTTTTGCCGGCGCGATCGCGGTCGTGATGTTCGTGCTGGTCTATACGCTCTCGGGCCTGATCAGCCTGTGGTACAGCCGATGAAGCGGGTCGTCGGGCGCATACTGCTCTATGCCGCCGTGCTGATCGCGGCGGCGCTCGTGGCGATGCCGATGTACTGGCTCGTCGTCAGCGCGCTCAAGCCGAGCAGCGAGATTTTCACGGCGACGCCGCGCTGGCTTCCCGGCCGCATCGAGTGGCGCAATTTCGTCAATGCCTGGGAGGGCGCCGCGTTCGGCCGCTATTTCATCAACAGCGTCGGGGTGACCGCGGCGATCCTGTTTTTGCAGCTCGTCACGTCGAGCCTCGCGGCCTTCGCATTGGCGCGACGGCGCTTTGTCGGGCGCGGCTTTATTCTGTTCGCGGTGATCGGCGCGCTGATCATCCCGATCCAGGTCACGTTTCTCGCCAATTTCATCACGTTGCAGCATTTCGGCTGGCTCGACAGCTACGGCGCGCTGATCGCACCGTTCGCCGCGAGTGCGTTCGGCACGTTTCTGTTGCGCCAGGCCTTTCTCGCAGTCCCCGACGCGATCGAGGATGCCGCGCGGCTCGACCGCTGCACCGGCCTCGCATTTCTGTGGCATTTCCTGTTGCCGCTGGCGCGCCCGACCGTGGTCGCGTTCGTGCTGGTCGCCCTGGTCGCGCATTGGAACGACTATTTCTGGCCGTTGATCGTGACCAACCGCGACCAGATCCGCACATTGCCGATCGGGCTGGCAATGTTCGTGAGCCAGGAGGTCACGACCGACTGGAACCTGCTGATGGCCGCCACCCTGTTTGTTGCCGGCCCGGTGCTGATCGTGTTCTTTTTGACGCAGCGCTATTTCATTCGCAGCCATGTAAATGCTGGACTTAAGCGCTGAAAAACGGGGGGGAGTGCCATGAGGTTCGGTAGAGTACTGGTTGCCGCGGCGATTGCGGCGATCGCGGGGTGGACGATTCCGGCCAATGCCGATCCGGTCGCGTTGAGCTTCTGGTATCCGGTCGATGTCGGCGGCGGTCTCACCAAGATCGTCGACGGCCTGATGGCCGATTTCAACAAGACCCATCCGGGAATCAAGGTAACCGCGGTCTATACCGGCAATTACGACGTGACCTTGCAGAAGATCCAGGCCGGCAAGCTCGCCGGCACCCTGCCCGACGTGGGGGTGACGGAAATCAGCTCGGTCCCGGTTCTCGCCTCGCTCGGTGCCGCGCAGCCGCTCGACACGCTGATTGCCGGCTCGGGCGGCGCCAAGTTCCTCGACAAGTTCTGGCCGTCGATGCTCCTCAACTCCCGCTACCAGGGCAAAGTCTATGGCATCCCGTTCCAGCGTTCGACCCCGGTGCTCTACTACAACAAGGACGCCTTCAAGGAGGTCGGGCTCGACCCGAACAAGCCGCCCGAGACCTGGGCCGAGATGGCCAGCGACGCGGAGAAATTGACCAAGCGCGATGGCGGCAGGGTCACGCGGTGGGGCGTCGAATTGCCGCTCGAAGCGTTCAACTGGTTCTATTACGCGCTCGTCTACCAGAACGGCGGCCAATCGCTCAGCGCCGACGGCACCCATGTCTTGTGGGATCAGCCGAAGGATATCGGGGCGCTGCAATACTGGTACGACCTCGTCAACAAGTACAAGGTGACCCCCGCCTACACGCCCTGGAACGATGGGCCGCCGGAATTCGTCGCCGGCCGGACGGCGATGATCTGGCACTCGACCGGGTCGCAGAGTTTCATGCGCCAGCACGTCAAGTTCCACTGGGGCATGGGCCGGCTGCCGAAGAACGTCCAGTTCGGTCCCCCTTCGGGCGGCGCCAACATGATGCTGTACGATACCGACCCGGCGAAGCAGAAGGCGGCGTGGACGCTGATCACCTGGCTCAGCGCCCCGGCGCAGGCCGCACGCTGGAGCGCTGCGTCGGGCTATCTGGCGACCAGCATGGCCGCTTGGAACGAGCCGGAGATGCAGGCGCTGGTCAAAAAACACCCGGACGTGCTGGTCACCAAGGAGCAGCTCAAGGACGCCAAGGCCGAACCGGCTTCGCCCAAATACGCGCCGGCCCGCGACATCCTCAACGGGCTGATCAAGGCCGTGCTCGCCAACAAGGAACCGCTCGTGGCGGGCGCGAAGAAAGCGACCGCGGAGGCGAACGCGGCGATGGCACAGTAATGGGAAAGGTCGCGCTCGCCCTTGCCGGTATCGCCAAGGCGCACGGGTCTAATGCCGTCGTCCGCGGGCTCGATCTCGAGATTTTCGAGGGCGAGTTCTTCGTGCTGCTCGGCCCATCGGGGTGCGGCAAGACGACCTTGCTGCGCATGGTCGCCGGGTTGAGCGATCCCGATTCCGGCCGGATTGCGCTCGGCGGGTCCGACGTCACCTCGGTGCCCGCCGAGGCGCGCAACATCGCGATGGTGTTCCAGGATTATGCGCTCTACCCGCATATGACGGTGCGCAACAACCTCGCCTTCGGCCTGAAGCGCCACCGCGTGCCGCGCGACCAGATCGGTGGCCGCATCGAGCGGGTCGCGCGCATGCTTGCGATCGAGCAATTGCTCGATCGCAAGCCGCACCAGCTTTCCGGCGGCCAGCAGCAGCGCGTCGCGCTCGGCCGGGCGATCGTGCGCGAGCCGCTGTTGTTCCTGATGGACGAGCCGCTGTCGAACCTCGATGCCCAGGTGCGCGCCAATACCCGCGCTGAATTGAAGGAATTGCAGCATCGCCTCGGTGTCACGACGCTTTACGTGACCCACGACCAGGTCGAAGCGATGACCCTCGCCGACCGGCTCGCCGTCATGAACCTGGGTCGGCTCGAACAGGTCGGCCGCCCGCTCGACGTCTACCGCTTGCCGGCGACGCTGTTCGTGGCCCAGTTTCTGTCGAGCCCGCGGCTCAATCTGCTCGCCGGCGAGATCGCCGGCGGCACCGTGCGGACCCCGGTTGCCGTGTTTCCGACCGGTGGTGCGAGCGGCCCCGGCGGTCCGGTCCAGGTCGGGATCCGGCCGGAGTGGTTACGGTTCTCGCCGGATCCGGTAGCCGGATCGCTACCGCTCGATGTCGCACTGATCGAGCCGCTGGGCGCGGAAGTGCTGGTCCACGCGCGCTGGCCCGACGGCGAGCTGGTCGCGCGGGTCGCCGTCGACGGCAAATTGCCGGACCGCGGCAAGGTATGGATCGACGCCGCGGCGTCCCGGCTCGATCTGTTCGACGCTGATGGCCGCCGGATCGGCAGCACGCCGGGCGACGCCGAGCCGTCGAACCCGCGCGAAATCTCTCCGCCGCTTCAGCCGGCCGCGGCGCGCGGCGCGTAACGGACGCCGTCAGGCCGCCGCCAGCGCGGCCCGCACGAAACCGGGGTCGAAGATGCGGTCGGCCATGACCTGGCAGCGCTTGATCAGGCGAGGCTCGTCGGGGCCGTAATCGGCCTGGGCGTTGTGCAACGTGCCGATATCGTCCCACAGCAAGAGGTCGCCTTCGCTCCACCGGTGCAGATAGCGGAATTTCGGCTGTAATTGGTGGGCGAACAGGAATTCGAGGGTCTCCTCGCTTTCCTTTTCCGGCAACTCGTTGATGCGGATCGCATAGCCGGGATTGGCGTAAAGCACCTTTTCGCCGGTGATCGGGTGGTTAAGGAAGATCGGGTGCGACACCGGCGGCTTCTGGCGCCGCTGTTCCGCGGTCATCGGCTTGCGCCAGCTACCCGGCCGCCGCCGCATCATCTCCCAGAACTTGTTGAAGTCGTGGAGCACGGTCATACCGGCAAGGCGGGTCTTCAATTCCGCGGGCAGGTCGGCATAGGCCGCACGCATATTGGCGAATTCGGTGCCGCCGAGCGGCTTGCCCTCGCGCTGCGGCACCTTCAGCGCGTAGAGCACGTTGGCGAAGGCGATCGTTGCGCTGTACGACATGTCTGTGTGCCAATCCTGGCCGGCGTCGCGCGCGCCGATGGGTTTTCCGTTTTCGACGATGTTGGAGAGGATCATCACCTCGGGATGCCCCGGCTCCTGATAGGCGCCGGCGACGTTGATCTCGAGCGAGCCGAACCGCGCGGAAAACGCCATCTGCTGCACGGCATCGAGCCTCTGCTTCGGAAAGCGCAGAACGCCGTGCCGGCCGAGGGCGCGAAGGATGGTCGCGAAGGCGCGGTCGTCAAGCGGCCGCCCCAGGTCGATGCCGGAAATCGTCGCGCCGAGGGTTTCGCCGGTCGGCGTGACCGTCAACCCTGACGCCGTCGTGGTGACAGAAGTGCTGTCCGGCATTATCGTTCTCCCGCCGATCCGACGCGAAGGGCCGCCGTGTGCGCCCCTTCCCCAGGGAATCTAGTCATTCCACCCGATTTGCGAAACAGGCTGCCGGTGCGCCGCAACGTGCGCCGGCGCGAGGAGGCGAAGCTATGCTGCGGCGCGAATTCATCACTACCATGGCGGCGGCCGGCGGATTTGCGGCTTTCGGCCGACGGGCTGAGGCCGCGGTTCCTGCGGGCTGGCGGCAATTCGACCTTACCTACACGGTGAGGTTGCAGGATCCGAAGATACCGGCGCGGCTGTGGCTGCCAGTGCCTCAGGACGCGCTCGACTACCAGCGTGCCGTCGATCTGACCTGGCAGTCGCCGGCTCCCGCCTCGCTGCTGTGGGCGACGGCGGCACGGGCGCCGATCGTTTCGGCCGCCTGGCCGGACCAGGCCGTCCCGCGCGAAATCGTGGTGACCGCGCGCGCGGCGACGCGCGACCGAGCAGGTTTCTCGCCCGAAGGCTCGCCCGAGGAGCTGGCCGAGTATCTGCGGCCGACCGCCAGCTCGCCGACCGACGGCATCGTGCTGAGAACGGCGCAGAAGATCGTCGGCGCGCGCACCCGGCCGCTCGACAAGGCGCGGGCGATCTACGACTGGGTCGTCGACAACACCTTTCGCCGCGCCGCGACGCGCGGCTGCGGCCTCGGCAACGTCGCGTTCATGCTTGAAAGCGGCGATCTCGGCGGCAAGTGCGCCGATATCAGCTCGCTTTACGTGGCCTTGGCGCGGGCGTCGGGGTTGCCGGCGCGCGATGTGTTCGGCATCCGTGTGGCCGATTCGAAGATCGCCAAGTCGCTCGGCAAGTCAGGCAACATCACCGGGGCGCAGCATTGCCGCGCCGAGGTCCACATCGCCGGCCAGGGCTGGCTGCCGGTCGATCCGGCCGACGTGCGCAAGGTCATGCTCGAAGAAAACCTCCCGCTCGACAACGACCGGATCAAGGCGTTGCGCGAGAGACTGTTCGGCAATTGGGAGATGAACTGGGTGGCGTTCAACTATGCCCGCGACTTCACGCTGCCGGGACAGAAGGACGGCCCGATCGGCTTTCTGATGTATCCCTATGCCGAAGCCCCCGACAAGATCGTCGACTGGCTCGACCCGAAGGGCTTTGCCTACGCGATCTCCTCGCGGGAGGCGGCGTAGACGGCAGGGGCGGGCGTCGCGCGGCATTCGGCTGCATTTTTGGGCCGTCGCGGTATAATTTGCCGGCAACCACGCCCAGGGAGGACCCGATGAACGATGTGGCTCCGCTCCGCAAGCTCGCTCCGGCATCGCAGCCGATCAGCCCGGCGAAATTCGCCCATTTCGTATTGCGCACGAGTCAGATCGACAAGATGGTCGCGTGGTATCAGACCGTGCTCGCCGCGCGGATCGTGTTTCGCGACCAGATGCTGTGCTTCCTGTCGTATGACGACGAGCATCACCGCCTCGCGCTGATCAACATTCCCGGCCACGGGGTGCGCGACCCGGATTCGACCGGCACCGATCATGTCGCCTACAGCTACAACGACCTCGGCGAATTATTGTCGACCTACCGCCGGCTCAAGGCCGCCGGCATCCTGCCGCATTGGCCGATCAACCACGGCGTCACCACGTCGATGTACTACCGCGATCCCGACAACAACCGGGTCGAATTGCAGATCGACAATTTCAAGACGCCCAAGGAGCTCGACGCCTATTTCCACAGCCAGGCCTTTGCCGACAACCCGGTCGGGGTGACCTACGACCCGGAGGAATTGTGCCGCCGCTACGAATCCGGCGAGGCGATGGAAAGCCTGCTGCGCATCCCGCCGCTGCCCGAAGGCAAGACCCCCTGGGACATGCTGAGCCGACACTAGCTCTCCCCACCTCCATCATTGCGAGGAGGCGCGGCCGACGAAGCAATCCGTGCGGGGTTGCTTCCCCGCGGGTCTGGGTCCGCGGGTCGCAATAACCGGTTTTCGAGGAATCCGCGACATGATCTCCGCCGACCTTTCCGGCAAGACTGTTCTCGTCACCGGTGGCGCCTCCGGCATCGGGCTCGCCACGGTCGAGATTTTCGCGCGCTGCGGCGCTACGGTCGCGCTCAACCATCTGCTCGACGATCCGCGCGGCGCCGCGGAAGTGGCTCGGCTGAAATCCCTCGGCCACAAGATCGTCGCCGCACCGGGCAACGTGGCCCAGCCGGTCGAGGCCGAGACGATGGCGATCCGCGCGATCGAGGCGCTCGGGCGGCTCGACTTTCTCGTCAACAACGCCGGCACCCCGGCGACCCCGGTGCCGATCCCGTTCGCCGAGCTCGACCGGCTGACCGAGGGGTTCTGGCAGTCGATCCTCAACACCAATCTGATCGGGCCGTTCCGCTGTACCCATGCGGCGGCGCCGGCATTGAAGGCGGCGTGCGGCGCCATCTGCAGCACCGCCTCGATCGCCGGGGTGCAGGGCAGCGGCAGCTCGATCCCCTATGCGGCGAGCAAGGCCGGCGTCATCAATCTGACCCGCAGCCTGGCGCGTGCGCTGGCGCCGGAAATCCGCGTCAACGCCGTCGCGCCCGGCTTTGTCGACAGCCCGTGGAACCGCGAGTGGCCGGCCGACCGCAAGGCCGAGTCGGTCGCGCGCACGCCGCTGAAACGCGCCTGCAAACCGGAAGATATTGCGGAGGCGATTTTCTTTCTGTGCGCGGGCGCCGCAATGGTCACCGGGCAGACGCTGATCGTCGATGGCGGGCTGACGTTGTAGTGACAAAGGAACGCGGGCCTCTCGCCCGCATGCGGCCGGGACGGCCGCCGTCCAACGGAGGAAACCAATGGCCGAAACGGCGACGATGAACGGCTATGAGTGGCTCGCGCATGCGCTCGCCGGGACCGGAATGACCCATGTGTTTTTCGTCGAGTCGTGCATGCGCCGCACGCTGCTAAACCTCGAGGATCTGGGGGTGAAGCCGGTCCTCGCGCATTCGGAAAAGGCGGCCGCCTACATGGCCGACGGCTACGCCCGCGTCGCCGGGCGGCCGGGGGTGTGCATGGCGCAATCGGTCGGCGCCGCCAACCTCGCCTCGGGATTGCAGGACCCCTGGCTCGGCCGCAGCCCGGTCATCGCCCTGACCGGCCGCAAGGAGCCGTCGTTCCAGCATCGCAATTCCTACCAGGAGATTGCGCACGCGCCGCTGTTTTCGGCGGTGACCAAGTTTTCGGCGCCGGTCGATTCGACCGTGGAACTGCCGCGCCTGCTGCGCCATGCCTGGCACGCCGCGCTGGCCGACCCGGTGCGGCCGACGCATCTCGATTTCAACGGCCTGCAGGGCGACGTGATCG
>JASHNY010000218.1 GCA_030041385.1 Alphaproteobacteria bacterium | reverse complement strand
CGGTCTAAACCTTTGCGATAATCCACCATCCGTGCTAACATATAAGGTTGAACGATGACAACGATCACGGAACTGGAACATGCGCCGCTCACCCGCGCAATTCGAATTCTGGGCAAAATCCGACAGATCGGGCGACCCGTCCCTGATGCACAGCGTACCGCATCACAGCCTCGACGTTGCGGCCTCAGCCATGGTGCTGCTCGCCGCCTTTCGCCCACCAGTCGATGTGCCTGCCGCGACACTGGCGGCGCTGATAGCGCTCCACGACGTCGGAAAGTTTACGCGGCCATTTCAGGCGAAGGTTCCTAAGTTGTGGCCGCCATCGCTCGGCCCCTTTTTGCAGCCGCCACCGAGTTTCCATGATGACGACGGGTACGCGCTACTTTGCGGTGCGCTAGAGGAACACCTCCGTCCGCTGTTCGGCGAATGGAGGGGTTCTTCGTCTCGGCGGGCGCTGTTGCGCGCCGTAACGGGGCATCACGGTCGCCCGCCGTGTGACCGGGAGAATGCCGATCTGGAGTCCAAAGTTGCGTGCGGTGTCTGCATCGGCGCGGCCAAGACTTTTATGGACGAAGCCCTGGCGGTGATCACCCCGCCGCCATTTCCTCGGCTCGATATCGGAGACCGCGCCCATCTTGCTTGGTTTCTGGCAGGACTTGCGGTTGCAGCCGATTGGCTCGGCTCGGGCCGGCAGTGGTTTCAGCCGGTTGTCGCGGCCGAACATATCGACCTGGATCGCTACTGGCACGGCATTGCGCTGCCGCGTGCCCGGCGCGCTGCGGCCGAGGCCGGATTGCTGCCGTCGGCCCCATCGCAGGAAGGCGGCTTGGCCAGGCTGTTCCCCGGTTTCGAGCCACGACCGCTGCAATCTTGGGCCGAAACGGTTCCCGTTCCTGACGGGCCGGTTCTGTTCACAATCGAAGACGCGACTGGGTCGGGCAAAACCGAGGCGGCGGTCGTACTCGCGCATCGCCTGATGGCTGCCCGCCGCGCCGACGGCGTGTTTTTCGCGCTGCCGACGATGGCGACCGCAAACGCCATGTACGAAAGGCTCAAGGGTGCGTACTCCCGGCTCTTCAGCGCGGGTTGTTGTCCTTCGCTGGTGCTGGCGCATGGTCGGCGCAGTCTGCATGAAGGTTTCAACGATAGCATCTTCGACCCTTCGGCCGATCCACGCATTGGCAACGCCCGCGACCCGGCAGAACAACCGGCGGAAGCGCAGTGCGCAGCATGGATCGCCGATGATCGCCGCAAGGTGTTCCTCGCCGAAATCGGCGCAGGCACGATCGATCAGGCGATCATGGCGGTGCTGCCGACACGCCACGCGCCGTTGCGGCTGTTGGGGCTGTCGCGTCGAGTTCTGATCGTCGATGAGGCGCACGCGTATGACGCCTACATGACGAAAGAACTCCACGGGCTTTTGGCATTTCAGGCGGCGCTCGGCGGCAGTGCCATTGTGTTGTCTGCGACCCTGGCCGCAAGGCAGCGCCGCGAACTTCAGGCGGCCTTCCTGAGCGGGTTGGGTACCGAGGCTCCGCCCGATCGGGCAGTCGCCTACCCCCTTGGGACGGCCGTTTCTCGTACCGGCATTTCGGCCTCGGATTACGGCCCGACTCCGGGACTCGGTCGTCGCGTTACGGTCGAGCGAATAGCCGATCAAGACAGCGCAATAGCCGCCGTTGTCGACGCGGCACAAAACGGTGCGGCGGTTGCCTGGATTCGCAACGCCGTCGATGATGCGATCGAAGCCAGTGAAGCGCTCCGGGCCGAGGGCGTCGCTGCACGAGTGTTTCATGCCCGGTTCGCGATGGGCGACCGCCAGGACATAGAGGCCGAGGTCCTGCGCCGTTTCGGTCGCCACAGCACGCCTCAGCAGCGCAGCGGACAGGTTCTGGTGGCGACACAGGTGGTCGAGCAGAGCCTCGACCTCGATTTCGATCTAATGGTGACCGACCTGGCGCCGGCCGATCTGGTTATACAGCGGGCAGGTCGGCTGTGGCGGCATCCGCGCGGCGAACGCCCGGTTCATGGGCCCCGACTCCTCTTGCTGGCGCCCGAGCCGGTCGATGATCCGCCGGCGGTATGGCTCGGCGCAGAGCTACAGCGGACCGGCCTTGTCTACCCGGATCACGCACTGCTGTGGCGCAGCGCCCGCGCTCTTCTGGCCGCAGGCTGCATAAAGACGCCGGAAGGGGTGCGTGCGCTCGTTGAAGCCGCGTACGATCGGGAGGCCCTGGGTGCCGTTCCCGACAGGCTTGCGCCCGCCGCCTATCGTGCCGAGGGCGCTGAACTTGTCGCGGGGGCAATTGGCTGTCAGAACGTGCTGAAACTCGACAGACCATACAAGCGCAAATCGGGATTGTGGGATCCCGATATCCGTACACCCACCCGCCTTGGCGAAGCCCAGGCCGTCTTCCGCTTGGCTCGCGAAGAGGATGGAGCCGTGGTCCCCTGGTATCCGCATGAAGACCGGCGCCGGGCCTGGGTACTTTCCGAGGTCTCGGTGCGCGCGGGGCGGCTTAATGGAGCCGAGAGCGACCAGCGCATCGAAAAGGCGAAAGAGGACTGGCCGGCGTGGGATCGCGACATTCCGGTGCTGCTGTTGCAGCAGGACGGAACCGGAAAGTATCGCGGAATCGGGATCGCTTTTCGTAATCAGCATATCCACGTGACATACGATGCAATTTACGGTTTAACAATCGGCTAGGACCCACAACAGCCGGCAGAACGTGTTCAACCTTCTCAGGGACCCATGGCTTCCCGCGCGGCGCGCCGGGGGACAGATTGACCGCATTCGACCCGCCGAGATTACTGGTGATATCGACAACAACCCCGTTGTAGCCATCGAGTGGCCGCGACCCGACTTTCGAATCGCCTGCATCGAATTCCTGATCGGGCTGATCGCAACGGCCTGTCCGCCGGCGGATGACGAGGATGGCTGGATCGAGGGTTGGCACAACCCGCCGTCGCCCGAGGCGCTGTCGGCGGCGCTGGCGCCGATTGCCCATGCGTTCGATCTCGACGGTCCCGGCCCACGTTTCCTTCAGGATTTCGACGAGTTGCCGGGCGAACCCGACACCCCCGAGACATTACTGATCGAGGCTCCAGGCGCCAATACCAGGCGAAACAACACGGCCTTGCTGGTCAAGGCGGGCAGGATTGAGTGCTTGTCACGTTCAGCCGCGGCTATGGCCCTATTCACACTTCAATGCTATGCCCCCCAAGGCGGAAGCGGCCACCGAACCTCACTCCGTGGGGGCGGTCCGTTGACAACGCTGGTGCTGCCAAAAAGCGATCCTTCCCTTTGGAAACTGCTTTGGGCGAACGTGCCTACGGGAAGGGCACCATCGGAAACCGATCTTACGCGAGTTCTTCCGTGGCTAGCTCCGACCCGCACGGCCGATCGCTTTCCGGAGACGACACCAATCACTGCGCACCGGCTGCAAGCATTTTGGGGCATGCCTCGGCGTATACGGCTTGAGTTCAGGGAAAATGTAGGTGGAAGGCGTTGTGACCTGACGGGCGACATAGATGACGTGATTGTCGTTGGTTGGCGGCAACAGAAGAACGGCGTCAAGTATACTGCTTGGGATCACCCTCTCTCCCCGAGTTACAAGGATACAAAAGGCAACGGCTGGATCACCCAGCTCGCTAAATCAGGCATCGGATATCGCGATTGGGCTGCACTTGCAATTGGCGATGAAGATGGCATGCGTCGCCCGGCCTCCTGCATTAGCAAGTGGCGTTCGCGCTCGGCAGATGTTCTGGAGGCGCGAAAGCAGTCACGTTTTCTCGCCGGTGGTTTCCACATGGTGAACAACATGAAGGCCCGGGCCTTCGTCGAAAGCGAAATGCCGCTACCTGGCGCGAATCGCGACGCTGCCGAGACGCTCGCGGTGGTTGCTCGCCGGCTCGTGGATGCGGCTGGAATCACAGCAGCCGCCTTGCGCGACGCCGTACGTCAAGCCCGCTACCGCCCAGATTCCAAGATCGACAAAAATAGCGCTCCGCTTGCCGCGTTGTACGAGAGCTTCTGGGCGGAAACACACGATCGGTTTTTCGCCTTGCTTCCAAACAATTCCGTAGACGGTTGGGAGGCCGCACTCGATTCTGCGGCCGAGCCTTGGCGAATCTCGCTCAGGTCCACCGCACTTCGGCTGTTCGACGAGGCCGCGCCGCTCGATCCCTCGGCTGTCTCTCGCGACCCAAAGCGGATCGTCGGCGCTCGGCACACCTTACTCAAAACGCTCGAAGGGCGTGGACCGGCTGGCGCCAACCTCTTCAAAGCCCTGAACTTGGCTGCGCCCGAGCCGAAAGCGAAACGGCGACGGCAAGCCGCCGCAATGGAGCCGGCATGAAATCCACAGAAGACGCGAGGATCGCTGCTGGCTGGTGGCTTGGCCTGCAGCCGTCCTTCCAAAATCGGGAGCGCAATCCGAACGGAGACCGGGCGGCTCTCGCCCGCTTGCGGCGCGCGGACCTCGTTGGTGCCATGCAAGATCCGGCAACGTTCACGCTGTTCCATGCACTGGGCCGCGCCCATCCGGCCGCGTTGCTCGATGTTGCCCTGTGCGCCGCGGTATTGGCCGGCGTTCGCGAGGATCGGCGTGGGGAGCACCCGGCGCGGACCCTCGGGCCGCCGCCAGCCGAGGCCGTGGAGCGGGCCCTGATGAAGCCGCTTCGCTTCCGGCGCCTGATCGAGGCCGAAACCGCCGAGGATCGGCTGATCGCATTGCGTCGCGCTGTGCAACTCGCGGATCGCAGATTGGATGTCCATGAACTGGCCGCCGCCTGCCTCGACTGGTCGGAAACCCGCCGGCAGCGGTGGATTTTCGAGTATTACAATGCCGGCTTTGCAGCTCCGGCACCCGAACCCGCATCCGAAGAGGACGCCGTAGCATGAGCCAGTTTTTGCAACTTCACCTGCTGACCTTCTATCCGCCGTCCAACCTTAATCGCGACGACACCGGCCGGCCGAAAACGGCAACGGTCGGCGGCGTACCGCGGCTACGCATCAGCAGCCAGGCACTGAAGCGCGCCTGGCGTACGTCGCCGGTTTTCGCCGAGCGACTTCATGAGCACCGCGGCCACCGGACCCAGCGTCTCGGCGAGCAG
>JASHNY010000217.1 GCA_030041385.1 Alphaproteobacteria bacterium | reverse complement strand
GTCTTTGTGCTGTGGCTGCTGCTGTTCGGCACCGCGAACATCGGCATGGTCGTGCTCGGCGCGGTGGTCGCCGGCGCGCTCGGCGCCTGGATCCGGCTGGCCGATCTGTGATCCCTATTCGCGCAGCTCTCGCCCCAACTCTCGCATGGTGATCCGATGAAAGTGACCGGTATCCGCACCGGCATCGTCAACCTGCCGGCCGACGAGCCCTTGGCCGGCGCGGTCGAGAACCCGAACGGAATCCGCCCGATCGCGTGGGTGCGCGTCGCCAGCGATGCCGGCGAAGGGGTCGGCGTCGCCTATTTCGGCGGCGCGCTCACCGGCACCTTGCGCCACGCGATCGACGAACTGGGTGCGCTCATTGTCGGCGATGACCCGCACCGGGTCGAGGCCATCCACGCCAAGCTCAAGAACGCCGCCGGCGGCTCGGCCGGGCCCGGCGGCATCTACAATCTGGCGATCTCCGCGCTCGACATAGCGCTGTGGGACATCCGCGGCAAGGCGCTCGACCTGCCGTTGTGGAAGCTGCTCGGCGGCGGCCGCGACCGGGTGCCGACCTATGCCTCGGGTGCCTTGATGCGCGGCCTGTCGCTCGACCGCGTGGTCAAGGCCGCAGCGACATTGAAGGATAAAGGCTGGAAGGAGATGAAGACGCAGCTCGCCCTGCCGGGCGAAACGACGCCGGCGATCGAGGTCGAGCGCATGGTCAAAATCCGCGAGGCGATCGGCCCCGACATCAAGCTGATGTGCGACATCAACCAGCGCTGGCGGCCGGAGCAGGCGATTGATATCGGCCGCCGCGTCGAGGATGCCGGAGTCGGCCTGTTCTGGCTCGAAGACGTGACCACGGCCGACGATTTTCCCGGCCTCGCCCGCGTTTCCGATGCGTTGGCGACCCCGGTCGCCGGCGGCGAGTACGTCTGGGGCATCGTGCCGTTCCGCCACATGATGGAGGCGCGCTCGGTCGACATCCCGATGATCGACCTGGTGCGGGTCGGCGGGATCACGGAGTGGGTCAAGGTCGCCGGCATGGCCGAGGCGTTCAACCTGCCGGTCGTCAGCCACCTGATCCCCGAGGTCCACGTGCACCTGATCGGCGCCACGCCGAACGGGCTGACGGTCGAATACATGCCGTGGCTGATGCCCCTGTTCACAGAGGTGCCGGTGCAGGAGAACGGCGAACTGGCGATGCCGCAAAAGCCCGGCCTCGGCCTCGAATTCAACGAGGCGACGCTGGAGCGCTACAAGGCGTAATTCAAGCCGACTTGCGTCCTTCGACACGGCCGCTGCGCGGCCTGCTCAGGATGAGAGGGAGCGTGATCACGCACCAACATCGTCCCTCATGCTGGGGAGCGCCCGAAGGGCGCGTCTCGAAGCACGCAACGCCGCGGAAACACCGGAGGGTCATCCGATGAAGATCGCCTCGCTCGAAACCGCGATCGTGCTGCTGCCTAACGACGAGCCGCTCGCCGGGTTTTCGGAAAACCCGAACGCCAAAAACCCGATCGTCACCTTGCGCCTGCGCACCGACGACGGCATCGAAGGGCTGGGGGTCGCGTATTTCGGCGGAGCCATCACCAAAACGTTGCGCCACGCAATCGACGAGCTGGGGGCGCTGATCGTCGGCGATGACCCGCTGCGGCTCGAAGGCATCGCCGCCAAATTGCGCGCCGCGGCCGGATCGTCCGGACCCGCGGGCATCCTGACCATGGCGATGTCGGCGATCGATGTCGCGCTGTGGGACATCAAGGGCAAGGCGCTCGGCCTGCCGTTGTGGAAGCTTCTGGGCGGCGGGCGCGACCAGATCGCCACCTACGCCTCGGGCGCGCTCAGGCGCGGATTGAAGCTGGAGGAGGCGGTCACCGCGGGCGAACGGCTCAAGGCCAAGGGCCACCGCCAGGCCAAGATGCAATTGGGTCTGCCCGGCGTCACCTCGCCGAAGCGTGAGGTCGAGCAGGCGGTGCTGATCCGCCAGGCGGTCGGCCCCGACATGGATTTGATGTGCGACATCAACCAGCGCTGGCGGCCTGAGCAGGCGATCGATATCGGCCGCCGCGTCGAGGATGCCGGGGTCGGCCTCTACTGGCTCGAAGACGTGACCGCGCACGACGATTACGCCGGCCTCGCGCGCGTTTCGGATGCGTTGTCGACGCCCGTCGCCGGCGGCGAATACCTTTACGGCATCACCCCATTCCGCCACATGCTGGAACACCGCTCCGTCGATATCGTGATGATCGACCAGGTGCGCTCGGGCGGGATCACCCCGTGGCTCAAGATCGCGGCGCTGGCCGAGGCCTTCAACCTGCCCGTCGTCAGCCACGGCGTCCCCGAGATCCATGTGCATCTGGTCGGCGCCGTGCCAAACGGGCTGACGGTCGAATACATGCCGCGCCTGTTCCATCTGTGGGAGGCGGTGCCCGAACCCAAGGACGGCATGCTGGCGATGCCGCAGGCGCCCGGCCTCGGCCTCAAATTCGACGAGACCGCCTTCGTGAAATACCGGGCGTAGCCCGCGCGCCGACGCTACCGCGATATCGCCTCGAGCCGCAATTTCGTCGTCTTCGGGCCCATGGTCGCGATGATCAGGAACACCAGGATCATCGCCGAAGCGATGAACACGAACACACCGATCGTGCCGTAATTCCTGAGGCAGAAGGCGATCATGAAGCCGATGAAGATCGTGCTGAACCGGCTCCATGAATAGGTGAAGCCGACGGCGCGGGCGCGCACCCGCGTGGGGTACAATTCAGACTGGTAGGCGTGCAGCGAATAGGCCAGCACGGTGTTGGAAAACGCGATCAACACGCCGACCGACATGATCCCCGGCGCCGCCGTCTGCTGCGAAAAGAGCAGGCCGAAACCGGCGATCGCCAGGGCGGCAATGGCGAGCTGCCATTTGCGCTCGCATTTGTCGGCAAACCGGGTCGCGGCGAACGCCCCGATCGGGTTGGCCGCAGCGATGATAATCGTGTAGGCGAGCGATTTGGTGACGTTGATGCCCTGCGCCAGCAGCAATGTCGGCACCCAGCTGGTGAACCCGTAATAGCCGACCGTCTGCAGCAGCTGAAAGATCACCAGCATGATCGTGCGCTGCCGATAGGGCGGCCGGAAAATCTCGGCAAACGACCCCTCGCCCTCCTCGATCTCGTCGGGAAGCGCATGCGGCGGCGGCAATTCGTTGCCGGAATGGGCGGTGACCCGCGCCTCGATCATCCCCATCACCCGCTCGGCGTCTTCGGTGCGGCCATGCTGGGCGAGCCAGCGCGGCGATTCCGGCAAAGCGAGGCGCAGCACCCAGGCGACGATCGCGCCGGCGGCGCCGATGATCGCGACCCAGCGCCAGCCGTCGATGCCCAGCGGCGTATGTGGCACCAGGGCCCAGGCGAGGAACGCGGTGATCGGATAGGCGGTCGTGCCGATCAAGGCGGTGAAGGCAAAGGCGGAGCCGCGCCGCTCGACCGGCACCAGTTCCGACAGGTAGGTGTCGATGGTGACGAACTCAACGCCGATGCCGATGCCGGCAATGAAGCGCCAGAACACCAGGCCGACATCGGTGGTCTGGAACGCCATCAGGAAGGTCGCCAGCGAATACCACACAAGGGCAAAGGTAAAGGTCGTGCGCCGCCCGAAATAGTCGCATAGCGGGGTCAGCCACTGCGTACCGATGAACATGCCGACAAAGGTCGCCGCGATCAGGCTGGCATAGCCGTGAACGTCGAAGAATCCCTGCGTGGTCGGCACCATGATGCCGGCCTTGTAGAGCCCGGGAGCGATGAACGAGATCAGCCCGTTGTCGAAAACATCGAAAAACGCGCCGAGCGCCAGAAGGACGATAAACCGCCGCAGATACGGCGACGGCGGCAGGCGGTCGAGCCGCGCCGCGATCGTCGCGGAGCGCGCAGAGACGGGAACAGCAATGTTTTCGGTCACGGCGTTTCCCCCTTTTGGCTTGTATCTGTTAACAGGGTTGCGCGTCGGCCTCCCAAAGCGGTTTATCAAACTCCACCGGCGCGGTTCCGGCGCCGGGACGGCACAGCCTACCCGTCATCGCGCGGCAAGCGAAGCGGTCGTGTCGGGCGAGAAAATGCCCGGGGACAGGCAGGAACTACCGGAACATCCGGCCTTCGGGCGGCAATCCCATCAGCATCTGGCCGACCGTCTCGAAATGAATGGGGCGACCCTGGCCCTGCTGGGTTCCGGCATGGATGTCGCGCATGCGGCGTTCGAGCGGGTTCGATTCGAAAATCGCCGAGGCGCCGGCGGCGTGATAGACCGTCGCCACCACGTCGCGCGCCTGGTGGATCGCCCAGGTCGCGGCGAGGCGCAGTTCGGGGTGGTGTTCGGCACCGATGCGGCCGGTCTTCTGCGCCTCGTCCCACATCTCGCCGATGACCTGGCGCAGATAGGCGCGCGACGAGCGGAGCCGCGCCCAGCATTGCGACACCTGCGACTGGATCACGTTGTTGGTGCGCAATGTGCCTTTCGATCCGCGCGGGATCTTGTCGCGCGCGATCTCGATAAAGGCGTCGTAGGCGCCGCGCGCGATGCCGAGCGAGACGTGTGAAAAGCTCATCGCATAGATCATGCCGCTGGTGAACTGGTAAAGCGGTCCCTTCTCGCGGCGCTCGGAATCGTTGTCGCGGATCGCGGTGCGCGCATCCGGGACGAAATGGTCCTTCAACTCGTAGCTGTCGCTGCCGGTGCCGCGCAGGCCCAGCACCTGCCAGTTGTCGATGATCGTGACCTCCGATTTCGGCACCAGCATCGTGCGGGTCACCTGGCGCCCGTTGGCGCCGAGCCGCGGCGAGCCGTCGGCCTCGAACACCGGGCAATGCGCGCCGATCCAGCTCGCGTGCCGGCTGCCAGTGGCAAAGCCCCAATGACCGGTGGCGCGATAACCGCCGGCGACCGCGACGCAGCGCCCGGCGCCGGGCAGTTCCGGCCCCCAGGCGAGGATGCCGCGCGGCCCGCCGAACACCTCGATCGCCATCTCGTGCGACAGGTAAGGCGCGGTCATCGAGCAGCCCGAATTCTGCCCGAGCGACCAGGCGCAGCTGCCGTCGGCCTGGGCCAGGGTTTCGAGCACCGCGGTGTAGGTCAAGGGGTCGATCTCGCCGCCGCCGATCGACCGCGGCAGCAGCATCTTGAAGATGCCGCGCTCGACCATCGCCTCGACGATCTCGTCGGGCAGTTCGCGGCGGCGCTCGATCTCGTCGCCCTGCTCGCGGAGCATCGGCACGATCTCGCGGGCGCGGGCAAGGTAGTCCGGCATCACCTTGTCGTCGCCGCGCGCGTCAACCGTGTCCATCGCCGCCTCCTCCGCGCCTCGCCCCAGGAAATAGTGCCGGCATCGCGGCAGCTTGTGAAATACCGAACGTGCATACCCCGTCATGCGCAGCGATCATCGCGCCAGCGCACGCAATCGCTCCAGCCCCTGGGCAAGGTCGGCGATCAGATCCTGCGGGTCTTCGAGGCCGATATGCAGGCGGATGCCGGGATGGGCCGCATCCCATTTGGTCGCGGTGCGGATGCGCTCGGGATAGATCGGCTGAATGAGGCTCTCGAACCCGCCCCAGGAGGCGCCGATGCCGAACAGGTCGAGCGCATCGATCATCGCGTAGACCGCTGCCTTCGGCACCGGCTTGAAGACCACGCCGAACAGGCCGCAAGCGCCGAGAAAATCGCGCTTCCAGATCGCGTGGCCGGGGTCTTCCGGCAAGGCCGGGTAGAGCACGCGCGCGACCTCCGGTCGGGACTGGAGCCAGCGCGCCACTTCGAGCGCGTTCCGCTGGTGGCGTTCGAGCCGGGCCGACAGGGTGCGCATACCGCGCAACGCGAAAAACACGTCGTCCGGCCCGGCGCAATGGCCGAGCTCGGCCACCGCCGAGCGCACCGGCAGAAAGCTCTCCTCGTTGGTGATGACCGCGCCGAGCATCGCGTCGGAATGGCCGCAGATGTATTTCGTCGCGGCGTGGATCGACACGTCCACGCCATGCTCGAACGAGCGGAACAGGTAGGGCGTGCCCCAGGTGTTGTCCATCAATACCTTGGCGCCGTGCTTGTGTGCGACGGCGGCGATCGCCGGGATGTCCTGCACCTCGAAGGTCAGCGAGCCGGGCGATTCGCAGTAGACGACCCGCGTGTTGGGCCGCATCAGCCCGGCGATGCCGGCGCCGATCAGCGGATCGTAATAGGTCGTTTCGACGCCGCAGCGCTTGAGGATGCCGTCGCAGAAATTGCGCGCCGGGCCATAGACGCTGTCGACCATCAGGCAGTGGTCGCCAGCGCCCAATAGCGCCTGCAACGGCGCGGTGATGGCGGCGAGACCCGACGACATCAGCATGCCGCGGTAGCCGCCCTCGATCTTCGCCAGCAATTCTTCGAGCGCGAACGTCCCCGGCGTGCCATGGAGGCCATAGCGCACCCCCTCGAAGCGCGGCGCAGCGCGCTTGGCCTCCCACTCCGCCATGTCTTTCGAGAGGATCGTCGAGGCATGGTAGACGGGCGGATTGACGACACCGAAATTTGCCTCGGGGTTGCGGCCGATATGGGTCAGCAATGTGTCCTTGCCGTAATGGCGCGGCCGGTCGTCGTTTTTCATCGGCGATATGATCCCAAAGGCGAGGCGACGGCGGGAGATACCACACATCGCCGATTGCGCGGCGAGCGAAATCGGCGCTAACGCGCGGCCGGGCCCGGTGCGCCGTTGCCGGAGGCGATCAGTTCGACGCCGCCGATCATGTCGCGAAACGCGGCATCGTAATTGACGCCGCTGACGCTCCAATTGTGATCGACCCCATGCCAACGCATTTGCCATTTGCCGATCCAGCCGGGCAGCGTCTCGCTCCAGTCGAGCGTGCCGGCAACGATCGCTTCCGCTGCGCTGGAAGGCGGCGGTACGGCGGGGAAATGCGCCGCCGACACCCCCCACCTCGCAAGGTCCGCCTCGCCCGGAATGCGGTATCGCAGGCCGAATTGCCCGGCCGCGACGGCAAAGGAGCCGCGCTGCTCCGCGCCCGTTGGGTCCTCCGCGCTCAGCACATAAGGCGGCGGCTTCGGCCCGTGCACCAGCACTACCGGCACGACGATTGGCCGGGCGCCGCGCCAGGGCCTGTCGCCGAGCGAGGCCAGCACCGCATCGATCTTCGCCGCGTCGAAATACACGGTCAGGCGGTGCGGACGGTCGTACGTGCCCTGCTCGTCGTGCAGCGGCGCATCCGCCATCAGATCCGCATAGCGGAAGCAGGCGACATACCGCGCCGCCTCAGCGGCAAGCCGCTCGATGCGCGGATCGTGCTTGAGGCGCGGATCGCCCGACGCCTTGACCAGCACTTCGCGGAAGGTTTGCGCAAAACCCCACGGCCGCTGCCGCATGTCGGTGCCGGTGACGATCTCGTAGGCCCGGTATATCGGGCTTGCCTTCGACGTGCATGAGCCTTGGGGTTCGGTCGGCAGCAGGCGCGAATCGAGGTAGTTGCTGCCGCTCGCGGGGCGGGCCGAGCCCGGTGCGCCATCGGCGGCGCCGGCGAGACCGGCAGCCGCAAACAGGATCGCGCCGGCGCAGACAGTGCAGAAAACCCGGTGCCACGTCATGCCGCGCAGGATATCGTTTGCATCGTGCTATGGTCACGCCGAAGCGTGGAGACCGGCGATGCCCGAACCCGAACCCGAACCCGAACCCCTGACCGTGATCCGCGAGGCTGAGCGCCCGCTGGTGCCGTTTCCCGGCGGCGCCACCTATCGCACGCTGATCGGCGATGACAACGGCGCCGGCGTTTCGATCCGTATCGGCATCCAGACTTCCCAGCCGGGTTACGCGACGCGCGAACATTCGCATCCCTATGTCGAGGTGCTGACCGTATTGGAGGGACGCGGCGAAGCCTGGCTCGCCGGCGAGCCGGCCACCACTGTGCCGATGGAGCCGGGAGTGACGATCGCGATCCCGGCCGGACGGGTGCACGGATTTCGCGTGCTCGGCGACCGGCCGCTCGTCACCTACGGCATTCACACCTTCGGCAAGCGCATCGTCCAATATCAGGACCCGCCGGCCGACCACACTCAATCTTAAGCAAGAGGAGGAAATCCATGCCCGATATTCGCCGCATCGACATCACCCAGCCGCCGGGACCGCGCATGAGCCGGGCCGTCGTGCGCGGCGACATGGTCTATCTCGCCGGATTGACCGCCAGCGACACAAGCCAGGACGTGCAAGGGCAAACGCGGCAGGTACTGGAAAAGATCGACCACTATCTGCGCGAGGCCGGCACCAACAAATCGAACCTGCTGACCGCCAATCTGTGGATCAAGGACATGGCGCTGTTCTCCCAGATGAACGCGGTGTGGAACGAGTGGGTCGATCCGCAGAACCCGCCGTGCCGCGCCTGCGTGCGCGCCGATCTGGCGCGGCCCGAGGTATTGGTCGAGATCATGGTGACCGCGGCGAAGTGACTGGATACGTGCTGTGCGTCCTTCGAGGCCTCGCTGACGCGAGGCTCCTCAGGATGAGGAATTCTCTCAATGCCATCTACCGACCCGCCTCATCCTGAGGAGCGCTCGGAGAGCGCGTCTCGAAGGACGCGGGATGCCGGTGCAGCGGCCTGGGCCGGGCCGCTCGAGGGCGTGCGGGTCATCGACCTGACGCGGGTCCTGGCCGGCCCGTTCGCGACCCAGAACCTCGGCGATCTCGGCGCCGAAATCCTCAAGATCGAGCCGCCCGGCAGCGGCGACGACACCCGGCGCTTTCCGCCCTTCGTTGATGGCGAGGGCCATTATTTCCTCAGCGTCAACCGCAACAAGAAGAGCCTCGTCGTCGATCTCCAGGACGAGCGCGGCCGCGACATCCTGCGCCGGCTCGTCGCCGGCGCGGACATTCTCGTCGAGAACTACCGGCCCGGGGTGATGGATCGGCTCGGGCTCGGCTACGACGCGCTGAAGGAGATCAACCCGCGCCTCATTTATTGCGCGATCAGCGGGTTCGGCCTCAGCGGGCCGCTGCGCGACAAGCCGTCGTTCGACATCGTGACCCAGGCGATGACGGGTGCGCTGAGCGTCAACGGCGAGCGCGGCCAGCGCCCGGTCAAGATCGGCATCCCGCTGGGCGACATGGTCGGCGGGATTTTCGGCCCGATCGCGATCCTCGCCGCCTTGCACGAGCGCACCGCGACCGGCAAAGGGAGGCTGATCGACATCAGCCTCTTCGACGGCCTCATTGGCATGCTCGGTTATTTCGCCCAGCTCGGCTTTCTGACTGGCAAAGACCCGGCGCCGATGGGATCGAACCATCCGAACATCGTGCCCTATGGCAGCTTCCCGGCCGCCGACGGCTCGATCATCATTGCGGTGCTGACCGAGCCGTTCTGGGCGAAATTGTGCGAGGCGCTCGAACGGCCCGACCTTGCCGCCGACCCGCGCTTTGCCAGCCCGGCCGGGCGCCGCGAATACCGCGACGAGGTCGAGGAGGCGATCGCCGCGGTCACCCGCACGCGCACGGTCGCTGAATGGCAGCAGCGGCTGACCGCATTCGATGTGCCGAACGCGCCGGTGCTCGGCGTTACCGCCGCTCTCGCGCACCCGCACACGCTGGCCCGCGGTATGGTGGTCGAGGCCGACCACGCGACGGCCGGCCGGGTCAAACTGGTCGGGCGGCCGGTCAAGTTTCCCGGCGCGCCGCAAGCTCCGGTCGCCGCGCCGCCGGCCCTGGGCCAGCACACGGCCGCGGTACTGCGCGAGGAGCTCGGCTATGGCGACGAGGAGATCGCGGCGCTGCGCCGCGACGGCGTCATCGACCGAGGCGTCAGCGGCGACGGCTCGACGGGTGCTTGAAGCGCAGAATTAGCCCGGCGGCGGCTTTGGTATGCCCCTCGAGTTTGGCGAGCAATTCGTCGCGGCTGAGGCCCGGCGGCAGCGCCTTCGGGTCGAGGTCCGTCGCGATCAGCGTGAATACGTAATGGTGATAGCCGACTCCGGGGGGCGTGCCGGGGCCGTTGTAGATCGAGATTCCCCGCTGGTTCTTGCCGCCGACGAAGTTCGGTGACGCCTGGCTGATCGCGCCCTCGGCAAGGCTTGTCACCGAGGCCGGGATGCCATAGATGACCAGTTGCGAGAAGCCGAGGCCGGCACGTGCCTCGGGATCGTAAATTAATAACGCGAAGCTCTTGGTGCCGTCCGGAACGTCGGACCATTCGAGCGGCGGCGACACGTTTTCGCCGACGCAATTCGGGTTGCTTTTGTTGGCGCACGAGTTCTTGAGCGCCATCACGCTGTTGTCGCGGTGCCCGGGCGAGGTCAGCTTGAACACCTTTGCCGCCGCGGCCTGTGCTGCCGGGCCGGCCCACATTGTCGAAACCGCAACGCCGATCGCGAGCAGCAAGACTCCAAGAGCACGCTTCATCCTCACTTCCCCTGCCTTCTTCGATGGCCTCACTCCGCCGCGTGCGCCGCTGCGAACGCCGGCAGTTCCGCCCGCTCGATCCGAGCCATCGGCTGCGGCCACCATCTGTCTTCCCATTCGGAATGGATGTGCCTGAGCCGCGGCATGACCTTCTCGGCAAACAGCCTGGTGTTGTACTGGGCCAATTCCTTGCCCATGTTGCCGAACTGCAAAAGCAGCATCAAGTGGCCGACATTGAGGTCGGTGGCGACCGTCGTCAACTGCTCGACCACCTCGTCGGGCGAGCCGATGATCACGTAGCCGCGCTCGACGATGTCCTCGATATCGGTGGTCGCCCGCGCCTTCTGGCGGGCGTCGAGGCTGGCGGCGCGGCCGATCTGGCCCTGGATGCCGGCGCGCTGGGTCGCCTCAGTGATGTAGCCGGGCGGCATCGCCCAGCGCGGATCGACGCGCAGGCAGCGGCCATAGAAATACTCGGCCGGCTCCTTGTAGAGCTTCATCGCCTCGGCGCGGCTGTCGGCGACGCCGACGAATTGCAGAAACCCGGCGCGGTACGGGTTCGGCTCCTTGCCGAGACACTTCATCTCGTCCCAGAACCCGGTCATCGTCGCCTGGCCGTCCTTGTAGCCGAAATACGACAGGTAAGCGTAGACGTAGTCCATCCGTGCGCACCACTGCCAGGTCTCGACCGAGCCGCCGCCGGGGATCCAAATCGGCGGATGCGGCTTCTGCACCGGGCGCGGCCAGATGTTGACGTAGCGCTGCTGGTTGAAGCGGCCGTTGAAGGCAAACGTTTCCTGTTCCTGCCAGGCTTTCATGACAAGGTCGTGCGCCTCGTAATAGCGCTCCCTGAGCATCGACGGGTTCTGGCCATAGGCAAAACACGTGTCCATCGGCGTGCCGACCGGAAACCCGGCAATCAATCGCCCGCCCGAGATGCAGTCGATCATCGCAAACTCCTCGGCGACCCGGGTCGGCGGGTTGTAGAGCGCCAAGGAATTGCCCATCACGCACAGCATCGTGTCGGTCGTCCGCCGCGCCAAGGACGAGGCGATCAGGTTGGGCGACGGCATCAGCCCGTAGCCGTTCGAATGGTGCTCGTTGACGCACACCGCGTCGAACCCGCATGCGGCGGCGAATTCCAACTCGTCCATGAAGTCGTTGTACATGTGATGGGCGCGAAGCGGGTCGAACAGCGAGGAATGGATGTCGACCCACACCGAGGGGTGCTTCTCCCGGAAATCCTCCGGCAACTCGGTGTACGGCATCAGGTGGAACCACATCAATTTCATGGCTCGCTCCTTGCGGTCGCCGTCGCCATCGCGGCCAAGCCCGGCACCATGCTGTATTTACGGGCAGAATGACGGCCGAAGGCAAGGTCTTCGGCGCCGCCGGCGCAGCAATTCAGCTGCGCAGCGCGACGCAGGCGCCGCCGATCGATTTGATCTCGCTGCAGATGCGGTCGGCCGTGGCGCGCGACGAGGCCGGGACGAGGACCCGGTAGAACGGGCGCCGCCCGCGGCTGGGGACGACCGTGCCGATCACCATCGGGGGGACCTCGCCGATGATCCGCGCGTAGCGCCGCTCGGCACGGCCGTATGAGGCGAGCGCGACGGATTTGGAGAAATTGCCGGCGAGCTGAACCCCCCACGGCGCGACCGGGATGCGGCCGACCCCATCGCTGGTGCGCAATTCGGCGGTGACCGCCAGGCACGATTGATCGCCGGGCGGGTCGGTCGCCGGCGGCCGTCGCTCGGCCGCCCAATCGCGGGCGGTGCGGCCGGTGACTTCAAGCACGTAGGCCCGGGTTTCGAGCGGCAGGGCGGCAGACCCGGCAAGCCATTTGGCGACCCGGTCGGGCCCCGCGTTGTAGGCGGCCGCCGCCAGGCCGATATCGCCGAACCGCCGTTCGAGATCGGCAAG
>JASHNY010000216.1 GCA_030041385.1 Alphaproteobacteria bacterium | reverse complement strand
GCGCGCTTGCCCGCCAGCCGCAGTCACCGACCACCCCAGCGGCTGCGCGCCCGCTCGGGCGGCGGCACCGGCGCCCGCTGGTGTCGTTCCTGCTGGTCGTCGCGGCGCCGGTCGCGGCTGCCGCCATGTACCTGTTCGCGGTTGCCGCCGACCAGTACGTCTCCGAGTTCCGCTTCACCTTGCGCACCGCCGCGCCGGTAGCAACCGCGCCGGTCTGGCTGTTCGGCACCGCCGCCGCCCCCTCGCGGGCGGCAGCGGATTCGCGCATCCTGGTCCAATACGTCGCCAGCCGCGCCATCGTCGACGATCTCGACCGCACCCTCGATCTGCGGCGGATCTACTCGCCGCCCGCGGCGGATTGGTGGGCGCGGCTGCACCGGCCAGCGCCGATCGAAAGCCTCGTAAGGTATTGGCACAACCAGGTCGCCAGCTACTACGACCCGGCCGACGCCACGGTCGTGATCCGGGTGCGCGCGTTCTCGCCGCGCGATGCGCTGAGCGTAGCGCGCGCGGTCTCGGCCGCCTGCGAGCGCCTCGTCAACAACCTGTCGGCGCAGATGCGGCGCGACGCATTGCACGAGGCGGAGGGCGAAGTCGCGGCAAGCCAGGCGCGTCTCGCCGCGGTGCTCGGCGAGATCCGGGCGCTGCGCGACCGCGATGGGCTGATCGACCCGGCCAAGACGGCGGCGGCGAGTGCGGCGCTCGCCGCGCGGGTCGAGCAGGAGCTGGTGGCGGCGCGCACCCGCCTGGCGACGCTGAGAACGTACATGCAGGCCAGAGCGCCGGAGATAAAGGTGACGGAGGCGCGCATCCGCTCGCTCGAAGCCCAGCAGCAGGCGCTCGCCCATCCGCTCGCCGACCCCGGCGCCCCTGCGGGCGAGACGCTGTCGGGCGCGGTCGCCGCGTTCGAGGCGCTCGAAAGCCGCCGCGAATTCGCCGAAGACGCCTACCGGCATGCGCTCGCCGGCCTCGATCGCGCCCGCGCCGATGCCGACCGCCAGCAGGTCTACATCGCCGATTTCGTGCCGCCGAGCCTCGCGCAACAGCCGCTCTATCCCCGGCGCTGGCGCACGCTCGGGGTTGTGGCGCTGATCGCTTTCGCGAGCTGGGCGATCGGCAGGCTGACGCTGCTGTCGATCCGCGATCACATGTGACGGATGACGGCACACCGAGAGAGGACCCCAATGGACAGCTTCGCGCTCTCTCTACCGTCCCTTTCTCGCGTCGCGGTGGGCGGCCCCGACCGGACACCGACGCGGCGAGAACGGCTGGCGATCGTCTCGACCGCTGACCGGTTGTGCGGCATCGCCGCCTATACCGCCGCATTGCGCGAGCAGCTAAGCCACGATTTCGATGTCACGGTCCTCGATCTCGATCAGTATCTGCTGCGTGGCCAGCACGCCAGCCTGCGTCCGCTCGCCGACCGGCACATCAAGGAATTATGTTGTGAACTGGCCCGGTTCGACGCAGTCAATCTGCAGCTCGAATATGGCACCCTCGGGCGCTCGGCAAGGGACATCTATCGCCGCTTCTGCTGGCTTGTCGCCGCGGCGCCGCGGCTGTGCATCACGTTCCACACCCTGGTGCCGCCGCCGCGGTTTCCGGCCGCCGAATTGGTCCGGGCGATGGCCGCGTTCGACCTGCGCCGCGCCGTTCGCGTCCGCGCCGAATTCCGCCGCAACAACGTGCTGTCGGTAATGATCGCGGCACAATTGCGCCGTTCGCAACGGACCAAGCAGGTCACCGCGATCGCCCATACCCGGCGTAACCGGCGCGAGCTCAATTACGTTTACGGCCTCGAACACGTCTTCGACCATCCGCTGGCGTTCCTGCCGCCGACGCGGGCAAATGCCATCCGCAACGGCGCGCGGCGTCGCAATTTTCCGTTGCTGGAGCGCCTGCCCGACCACGCCACATTGATCGGCGTGTTCGGGTTCATCAACAGCTACAAGGGCGTGGGCACGGCGATCCTGGCCTTGCGGCATCTGCCGGATGATCATCATCTGCTGATCTTCGGCGGCATCCACCCGAACGAGATCGTGCCGAGGCAGCCGATCCACCCGCATCTGTCGAGTTTGTATGAGGAGGCCTATGTCGACGCGACGCCGTACGACCGGATCATCGGGCAGGCGCCGCAGCCCCCGGTCAAGCTGATGGTGAACGGCGATCAGGGCCTTGCCGGGCTGCTCGCGGCGCACCCGCGCGACCTGTCGTCGCGCATCCACTTCATGGGCGCCGCCGACGACCACGATTTCCTGCACGGCATGGCGACCTGCGATGTGGTCGTGTTTCCCTATATCGAGGTCGGGCAATCGGCTTCCGGGCCGATCTCGCAGGCGCTCGAACTCGGCTGCCGGATCATCGCCTCGCGGACGCACACGTTTCTCAGTTTTGCCGAATACCATCGCGACGCGATCGAGTTCTTCGACATCGGCAATTACCTCGAACTCGCCGCACGCATTCGCGCCCGCCGGCAGTTTGCACCGCGCCAGGACCCGCCCGCCTACAACGTCGAGACCAACCGGGCGGTCTATGTGGCGGCCAACAGCAGGCTGCCGGCGCTTCGCCGAAGCGGGGGCAAAGGCAGCATCACCGTGCCGCAGGGCTCCATGCTTCCGGCGCACGCGGTTCAAGAGCGGTAACGACATCGACCACGACCGGCTCGGCGGCGGCGAGCGCCTCGCCCAGCGCGGCGGCGATGTCGCCCGGCTGCTCGACGCGGATCCCGCGCACGCCAAAGCTGCGGGCGACCGCGGTAAAGTCGGTCGGCCCAAAGCGGACGAGCTCTTCGCCGCGCCCCGGGCGGTTGCCGGCAATGCGGTGCACCCCGGTCAGGTTCTGGCCGAAGCCGGAATTGTTGTTGACGACGACGGTCACCGGGATTTTGCAGCGTCGCGCCGATTCCAGCTCGGCCAGGTGGTAGTAGAACCCGCCGTCGCCGGTGAAGCACACGACCCGGCGCGGACCCGCGGCGCAGGCCGCGCCGAGCGAAGCAGGAAAGGCCCAGCCCAATGATCCCGCGGCGCGCAGATAGGTCTGCCCGGCGCCATTGAAATCGATCATCGTGCCGGTCCAGATGCCGGAATAGCCGGTATCGGCCACGACAATGCCGTCTGCCGGCAGAGCGCGCGTGATCTCGGCGCACAGCCGCTCGACCGCGATCGGCGCGGTGTCCTTGCCGACCAGCGCCTCCATGCCGGCGCGCCAATCGGCGACGATGCGCGCCGCCTCGTCGGCGTAGGCGGTATCGCGCAGCGGATTTCCGATCACCTGGTTGAGCCGCGCCAGCGTCGCCCTGGCGTCGCCGACAAGGCCGGTCGTGTTCGGATAGGAGCGGCCGAGTTCCAGCGGGTCGGCGTCGATCTGCACGACCGGGGTGCGGAGCGGCGGGATCGTCCAGTTCAATGTCACCTGGTCGCCGGTGTCGCAGCCGACGAACAATACCAGTTCGGCGCCGTGCACGATGCGGTTGGCGGGCGGCGCCGAATAGCTGCCCGCGACGCCGACCGCCAGGCGATGCCGGGTCGGGATGATGCCGCGCGCGCCGAGCGTCGTCGCCACCGGCGCGGCCAGCGCCTCGGCCAGCGCCAGCACTTCGCGCCCG
>JASHNY010000215.1 GCA_030041385.1 Alphaproteobacteria bacterium | reverse complement strand
AGCGGGCGCGACGCAGGATCACGTCCTCGCGGAAGCGGATGAAGCAGATCAGCGCGTCCTTCAGCCCGAGCTGGCGCGGCTGCCCGTTGTCCAACGCCAGCATGTTGATGCCGAACGTCACCTGCAGCTGGGTGAAGCGGTAGAGTTGGTTCAGCACGACGTCGGGCGTCGCGTCGCGTCGCAACTCGATAACGATGCGCATCCCCGAACGGTCGCTTTCGTCGCGCACGCCCGAGATGCCGTCGATCTGCTTCTCGCGCACAAGCTCGCCAATGCGCTCCAGCGTCGTCTTCTTGTTCACCTGATAGGGGATCTCGGTGAAGATGATCGCCTGGCGGTCGCGGCCCATGTCTTCGATTTCCGAGCGGGCGCGGATGGTGATTGATTCGCGGCCTGTCTCATACGCGGCGCGGATACCCGAGCGGCCGATGATCACGCCGCCGGTCGGGAAATCCGGCCCCGGCATGTGCGCGACGAGATCGCCGACCGGGCAGTTTGGGTGCTCGATCAGGTGCAACAGGGCGGCGCAGATTTCGCCGACATTATGCGGCGGGATGCTCGTCGCCATGCCGACGGCGATGCCGGCGGCCCCGTTTGCGAGCAGGTTCGGAAACCGCGCCGGCAAAACCACCGGCTCGCGGTCTTCCCCGTCATAGGTCTCGCGGAAATCGACCGCATCGTCGTCGATCCCTTCGAGCATGGCCTGGGCGACCGCCGACAGGCGGCTTTCGGTGTAGCGCATCGCCGCGGCGTTATCGCCGTCGATATTGCCGAAATTGCCCTGGCCGTCGACCAGCGGATAGCGCTGCGCGAAATCCTGGGCGAGCCGCACCAGCGCCTCGTACACCGCCAGTTCGCCATGCGGATGGAACTTGCCGATCACGTCGCCGACGACGCGGGCGCATTTCTTGTAGCCCTGGCTCGGGTCGAGGCGGAGCTGCCGCATCGCGTGCAGAATGCGACGGTGCACCGGCTTCAGCCCGTCGCGCACATCCGGCAACGAGCGCGCCATGATCGTGGACAGCGCATAGGACAGATAACGCTCGCCGAGCGCGTCAGCGAAAGCGACGTCGCGGATTTCGCCGGCAAGCGCAGCTTCGGCCATCAGGTCAACCTTTTGCGGGTCATACGGCGGGGATGTTACCAGCCTCGTTGCGGCGCCGCATGCGCTCGGCCAGGCGCTCGCGTGCCTCGGGCAGGCCCCGCCCCTGCGGCAGCAGCAGGTGGTGGTGCAGGAAGTAGCCGGTCAACGCCAATCCCGCGGCGATCGCGGCCCCATCCGCCGCCGCCTCGCGGTATAGAAAATCGGGCAGAACCAACAGCTTGTCATGGTAAGGCCGACCCGCCTCCCGCGATACGGCGCGGCCCGTGCGCGGCGAGACATAGGCGAGATCGTCGGTTGCACCGGTAACCGCGCAGCGGCTGAGGTCGAGCCCGAAACCGAGCGCGGCGAGCAGGTCGCGCTCCCAGGCAACATAGCGCGGCGGCCAGCGCGGCGCCGAATCGAGCGCCTCGACCAGCGCGGCAAACGAATGATGAATGTCGCCGTGCGGCTCGCGCTCGGGCAGGGCGATGGCGAGCAGCGCCGCAGCAGAGGCCAACGCCGCCAGCCGCCCCGGATCGTCGAGAAAGCGCGCGGCGTGGGCGCGGGTCAGTTCGCACTCGACGGTGCCGAGATGTTCCGCCAGCCGCGCTCGCCAGGTTACCGCGACCTCGTTTCCGGGCTGCAGCAGGGCGCGCCGCCGCGGCGACTGGCCGCCGCGCACCAGCCCGGCATGACGGCCGTGCTCCCGGGTCAGCACCTCGACGATCAGCGCGCTCTCGCCGTGCCTGCGTGCCGCCAACACAAATCCGTCGTCGCGCCATTCCATCGGCGCATCCGCTCACGCATTGTAATCGAGGCCGAGCGCGGTGAAGCGCTCCGGGTCCTCGATCCAGTTGTCGCGCACCTTGACGAACAGGAACAGGTGGACGCGCCGCCCCAGCAGATCCGCCAATTCCTCGCGCGCCCGGGCACCGATCGCCTTGATCCGCTTTCCCCCCTCGCCCAGGACGATCGCCCGCTGGCCCGGCCGGCGCACATAGACGATCTGGTCGATGCGCACGCTGCCGTCGGGCCGCTCCTGCCACGCCTCGGTCTCGACGGTCGCGGCATAGGGCAGTTCGTCGTGGAGCTGCAGGAACACCTGCTCGCGGGTGATCTCGGCCGCGAGCCAGCGCTCCGGCGCATCGGAAAGCTGGTCTTCGGGAAACAGCCACGGGCCGACGGGAACCGTCGCCGCAAGGTGTCGCTTCAGGTCGTCCACCCCGTCGCCGGTAAGGCCGGAGATCATGAACACGCTGTCGAATTTGCGCTCGCGGAACAGCGTGTCGGCAAGGCCCAGCAGCGTGTCGCGCCGCACCAGGTCGATCTTGTTGAGGGCAAGGATCGCGGGTCGCTCGCCCGGCAGCCGCTCGAGGATATTTCGGGTGTCGGCATCGGGCGAGCCGCCCCGGCAGCGTGCCGCATCGACCAGCAATATCGTCGCATCGGCGTCTTCCGCGCCGGCCCATGCCGCAGCGACCATGGCGCGGTCGAGCCGGCGGCGCGGGGTGAAGATCCCCGGCGTGTCGACGAAGATCAATTGCGCCGCCCCGGCGACCGCAATGCCGAGCAGCCGGCTGCGCGTCGTCTGTGCTTTCGGGGTGACGATCGCCAGCTTGCGGCCGACGAGCCGGTTGAGCAGCGTCGATTTGCCGGCGTTCGGCGCCCCGATCAATGCGACAAAGCCGCAGCGCCGCTCCTCCATCTCCGTCTCCATCAGCCGGGCTCCAGCCGGGCCAGCAGCACCGCCGCAGCGCCGGCCTCGGCGGCCCGCTTGGACGACGCCGTGGCGACGGCCTCCTCGAAGCCGGGCAGACGGGCGGCGACGGTGAAGCGCGGCGCGTGGTGAGGGCCGGTCGTGGCGATCAGGTCGTAGCTCGGCCGCGCCATCCCGCGCGCCTGCGCCCATTCCTGCAGGCTGGTTTTCGGATCGGTCGGCGGCTCGGCCATTTCGGCAAGCAGCGGCGCCCACCATCGCTCGATGAATGCCATCGCTGCCGCAAACCCGGCATCGAGATAGACGGCGGCGATCACCGCCTCGCAGACATCCGCCAGGATGCCCGGATTGCGGGCGGCTCCGGCGGCGGAATCGGCGCGCGACAGGATCATATGGCGGTCGAGCCCGATCGCTTCGGCGACCCGCGCCAGCGCCTCCCGGCGCACCAGATGGGTCAGGCGGCGGGTCAGGTCGCCTTCGGGCTCGCGCGCGAAGCGGTGCCACAGCAAGTCGGCGATGGCGAGGCCGAGTACGCGGTCGCCGAGAAATTCGAGCCGCTCGTAACCGCGCTGAGGCGGCCTTGCCCGCCGCCCTGCGCGCCGCGGCGGCGTCACCGCGCCCGGATGGGTCAGCGCCTCGGAAAGCAGTTCGGGCCGGGCGAAGACGTGACCGATCAGGCTCGGATCGGGGGCGCGGGTGGGATCGTGGCTGGCCACGTCAGTTCGCGGCGTCGCCGCTCGCCCTTAATGGATCGCGTCGAACAGGCGATCGTAGCGGATCGCAAACGGCCATCGCCAGACCTCCCACCAATGCGCCGAGCCATTGGTCGAAAAGAACAGGAATTGCGCCTTGCCGACCAGATTCGTGGCTGGAATATATCCGACTACCGAAAGAACCCGGCTGTCTTGCGAATTGTCGCGGTTGTCCCCCATCGCGAAATAATGATTCGGGGGCACGTCGTAAACCGGCGTGTTGTCGAGCGGTCCGTCGTCGCCGATCTTTATGATGCGATGCGAATACCCCGGTTGGCCTGGGCCGCGCGGCAATGTCTCGATGTACTGGTGCAAGGCTACCGTCGTACCGCCGTCCTGATAGATGTAATCCTCGATCCGCCGCCGCGGCACCTCCTTGTCGTTGATGTAGAGCTCACCGTGCCGCATCTGGATGTGGTCGCCGGGAAGGCCGACGATGCGCTTTATATAGTCAACCGAGGTATCGGTCGGCAGCTTGAAGACGACCACGTCGCCCCGTTGCGGCGGGTGGGACAGGATGCGGCCATGGAACAGCGGCAGGCTGAACGGCAGCGAGTAGCGGCTGTATCCATACGAGAATTTCGACACAAATAAATAATCGCCAACCAGCAAAGTTGGGATCATCGAGCCGGACGGAATGTTGAATGGCTCGTAGGCAACGGTGCGAACGACCAGCGCGATCAACACCGCGTAGATTATGGTCTTGATGGTCTCAAAAACGCCGCCGGAGGCTTTTTTCTTGGCCACTGCCTTGGTTGAGTTGGATTTCATCGCCTGCCGGACCCCGCTGAAGGAGGTTGGATCAAGCCCATGGGCCGGTGGCAAGTCAAGAGGGCGCGGCGCCCCACCTCAACCCCGCTCCACGGCCGTCGCCGGAACTGCGGTGATAATGACGACCGCCTGGGCCAGCGGCGGCTCGTCGGTCAGGCTGATATCGATCCGCACCGTCATGCCGGGCGGGGTCATCACCCGGAGCCGCTGCAACGCGCCGCCGGTCAATTCCATCGTCGGCTGCCCCGTCGGCAGGTTGACGACGCCGAGGTCGCGCCAGTAGACGCCCCGCCGAAACCCGGTGCCCAGGGCCTTCGAGGTTGCCTCCTTGGCGGCGAAACGGCGGGCGTAGCTGGCCGCCGGATTGGCCCGGCGGTCGCATCGGCGGCGTTCGGTCTCGGTGAAGATGCGGTCGAGGAAGCGGTCGCCGTAACGCTTGATCGCCTCCTCGATGCGGCGGATGTCAATCAGGTCGCTGCCGACGCCAAGGATCATCGTGATGTGTTTCAGCGATGGCCCGCGGCTCAGCCGCGCGCGCGCTCGACCGAGTTGATGACCGGCGTCGCGCGCAGCGCGGCGATGATCGTCGTCAGGTGTTTGACGTCGGCAACCTGGATGTCGATCATGATCTCGAAGAAATCGATCGACCGGTTGGTGATCTTCAGATTGCTGATATTGCCGCCCTGCTTGCCGATCGTTGTCGTCAGGCTGCCGAGATTGCCCGGCTCGTTGGCGATCGTGACGTTGATACGGCCGATATGCACCGCGTCGGCCTCATCGCTCGACCAGGCGACATCGAGCCAGCGCTCCGGCTGGTCGGCAAAGCTTTCGAGCGTGTCGCAATCGATCGTATGGATCGTCACCCCTTTGCCAGTGGTGACGATGCCGACGATCCGGTCGCCGGGCAGCGGATGGCAGCAGCCGGCGAAATGCAAGGCCATCCCCGGAATGAGCCCGCGGATCGGCACCGCCGTTTCGCGCGAATGCCCGCGCCGCCGCGCCTGCGCCAGCGGGACGACCTTGTTCTTGGCTTCCGCCGCTTGCGGGAAAGCGGCGTTGACGACCTCGCGGCCGGTGGCGATGCCCGATCCCACGGCGACGTAGAGGTCCTCGACGCTCGCGCAATTGAACATCTTCAACACGGCGGCGAGCGGGCGCTCCGAAAACTCCTGGCCGTCCTGGCGAAATGCCTTCTGTACGATGGCGCGGCCGAGATCGAGGTATTGCGCCCGCTGCTGGGTGCGGACAAAGCGGCGGATGCGCGCCCGCGCCTTGCCGGTGACGACGAAATTCTCCCAGTCCGGCGATGGCGTCTGCGCCTTCGAGGTGACGATCTCGACCTGATCGCCGTTGGCGAGCTCGGTGCGCAGCGGCAACAGGCGGCCGTTGATCTTGGCGCCGACGCACTTGTCGCCGATCTGCGAGTGGACCGCGTAGGCGAAATCGATCGGCGTGGCGCCGCGCGGCAAGGCGATCAGGTCGCCCTTGGGGGTGAAGGCGAACACCTGATCGGGGTACATTTCGAGCCGGGTATGCTCGAGAAACTCTTCCGGTCCCGAAGCATGGTCGAGGATTTCCAGCAATTCGCGCATCCAGCGGTATTGCCGTCCCTCGGTTCGCGGCGCGCCCTGCTTGTAGCTCCAATGCGCCGCCACCCCGAGTTCCGCGACCTCGTGCATTTCGCGGGTGCGGATCTGCATCTCGATGCGCTGCCGCTCGGGGCCGATCACGCCGGTATGCAGCGAGCGGTAATTGTTGGGCTTCGGGGTCGAGATGTAGTCCTTGAACCGCCCGGGAACCACGTGATAGGCGGAATGGATGATCCCGAGCGCGTGATAGCACTCGCCGATATCGCCGACGAGAACGCGAAACGCCATGATGTCGGACAATTGCTCGAAGGCGACATCCTTGTGCTGCATCTTGCGCCAGATCGAGTACGGCGACTTTTCCCGGCCCGAGACCGCGCTGTCGAGCCCCGCCTCCTTCAATTTGGCGGCTAATTCGGCGATGATCCGCGGGATCAAGCCGCCGCCCTTTTCGCGCAGAAAGCCGAGGCGCGCGGTGATGCTGGCCCGGGCATCGGGATAAAGCTCGGCAAAGGCGAGATCTTCGAGCTGATCCTTCATCCGGTGCATACCGATCCGCTCGGCGAGCGGGGCGTAGATGTCCATCGTCTCGCGGGCGATGCGGCGGCGCTTTTCGGCATCCTTGATGAAGTGCAGCGTGCGCATGTTGTGCAGCCGGTCGGCGAGCTTGACCAGCAGCACGCGGATGTCCTCGGACATCGCCAGCACGAGCTTGCGGAAGTTTTCCGCCTGCTTGGTCTGGTCTGACTGCAATTCCAGCCGCGACAGCTTTGTCACGCCGTCGACCAGGTGGGCGATTTCATGGCCGAATACCCGCTCGATGTCGTCGAGCGTAGCGACCGTGTCCTCGACCGTGTCGTGCAATAGCCCGGTAATGATCGAGGCGGTATCCAGCTTCATCCCGGCCAACAGACCGGCGACCTCGACCGGGTGCGAGAAATACGGGTCGCCGGAGGCGCGCAATTGCGCGCCATGCGCCTTCATCGAATACACGTAGGCGCGATCCAGCGCGGCCTCGTCCGCGCCCGGATCGTAGGATTTGACCAGTTCGACGAGTTCGAACTGCCGCATCATGGCGCGGCGGGCCTCACCCCGTTCGAGAAGCCGCCGCCGGCTCTATGTTGTAAGGCGCAGAAATTGCGCCGGCGACGTCATGCATCAGGGTTCGTCCTCGAAATTCTCAACTTCGCCCGCGGACAGGTCGGACAGCTCGTCCGATGCCTCTTCCTCCGGCGACAGCATGTCTTCGTCCAGTTCTTCGTCGGTGATTTCGGCCTCTTCTGCTTCGGCCGGCTCGCTCGGCATTTCACTGATGCCGAAGAGCCCCGGCTCGAGCTCGGGCGCCTCTTCCGGCTCGTCCATCTCGACATGCTTCTGCATCGCCCGCACCAGCCCATCCTTGAGGTGGTTGAGCGACACGGTCGAGTCTGCGATCTCGCGCAAGGCGACGACCGGGTTCTTGTCGTCATCGCGGTCCACCGACAACGGCGACCCGGCGCTGATCTCGCGCGCCCGCTGCCCGGCGAGCAATACCAGCTCGAAACGGTTCGGGACCCGCAGTACACAATCCTCGACGGTCACGCGCGCCATTCTGGATTCCTTCGCGTCCTGGAAACATTTGAATATATGGAGCGGACCCGGCGGCGGCAACAGTACCGTGCCGTCGGCAGTGTCGTTCCAGCCTGAAACGTTCGGTCAGTCCGGGATGCCGACGGCAACAGCCGGGGCAGGCCCGGAAGCCATCAACACAGTCGGCGGAAAGAGAAGGCTCGGCCGTGCCGCACGGCGGGAGAAGCTGGTGTCCATGGGTTCCGGGCTCGGCCCTCTGGACCGCCCCGGAATGACAAGGCAGATTCAAGCTGAGATGCAGCCGCGCCGCCGCACCGCTGCTTGACCATGATCGGGGGCCGCGCCTATATCAGCGTGCCGGCCGGATGGCAGAGTGGCTATGCAGAGGACTGCAAATCCTCGTACAGCGGTTCGATTCCGCTTCCGGCCTCCAGCGCGCCCGGGCACCGACCAGCCGGCAATCCTGCGACGGCGTCGCGAATCGGCCGCGCCGCCCCCTATGGTAGCGCCACCTTCTTGAAGTGCTTCGACAGCGCCAGCCCCTGGCGCTGGTACGACGAGCCGATGGCGCCGCCGTAGAGCCGGTCGGGCCGCGCGATCAGCCGCTCGTAGACGAGGCGGCCGACGATCTGGCCGTGCTCGATCATAAACGGCACCTCGTGCGAGCGCACTTCGAGCACGGCGCGGCTGCCCTTGCCGCCGGTTTCCTCGGCGCCGAAACCGGGGTCGAAAAACCCGGCGTAATGCACCCGGAACTCGCCGACGAAGGTGTAATAGGGCAGCATCTCGGCGGCATAATCGGCCGGCACGACGACCGCCTCGCGCGAGGCCAGGACGTAGAAATCGTTGGGGTCGAGCACGATCCCCTCGCCGCGACGCGAGAACACCGGCTCCCAGAAATCGCGCGGGTCGTAATAATCGATGCGGTCGACATCGATCACGTCGGTGTGGCGCCGCGCCTTGTAGCCGACCACCCCGGTTTCGGGGTCGCCGGACACGTCGACGGTGAACGGCAAACCGTCCCGGATCGCGTCCGCCGCCGGGGCCCCCTCGGGCGCCTCGACCAGGCCGATCTCGGCGTGCAGGCGGCGCAGCGCCGTGTCACTGAACGGCGGCGAGCCGCGGCGGATGCGGAGCTGGACGAGCCGCGAGCCGGTGCGCACCAGGATGCTGAATGCACGCGGCGAGATCTCGGCATAAAGCGGCCCGCGATAGCCGTCGCGGACACGATCGAATTCGGTGGCCTGGTCGGTGATGATCCGGGCAAAAACGTCGAGCCGGCCGGTCGAGCTTTTCGGGTTCGCCGCCGCGGTGGTGCGGCTGCGCAGCGCCACCCGCTCCAGCAGCGGCACGATATAGACGCAATCCTTTTCCAGCACGGCCCCGGCGGTCAGGTCGATGCGGTGCATCGACAGCTGGTCGAGCTTGTCGCGCACGGTGTGGCGCAGCCCCGGCAAGAAGCTCGCCCGCACCCGCCAGGCGATTTCGCCCAGGCGCAGATCGATGCTGGCCGGCTGGATCTGGTCGTCGCCGACCGGCGCGGATGCCTGGATCTCGTGGCCGAGCGCCACCGCCCCGCGCAGCATTTGCGACGGCAGGAGCCCGGTCGAGCGCTCGGTATCGGCAACCGGAAACAATTCGCCTTCCGGCGGCTCATTCATCCCGTCTGGTTCCTCGCTTTCGTAACCCGGGTTCTAGGCCAAATCGACGGCCGGCGCATCCAGATCGTCTTGGTTTATATGCGGGCCGATGGCGACGCGGAACTCGCTCGCTTCCGCTGCGTTCAAAAGAAACCGGTCCGCGATTCGACCCCAGCCTCGCGGCGAACCTTACTTGAGAGGCTCAAAGTGCTTTACTGGGCAGTCGTATTCCTGATCATCGCGCTGGTCGCGGCCCTGTTCGGCTTTGGCGGCATTGCCGTGGCCGCAGCAGGAATCGCCAAAATCCTGTTCGTGTTGTTCCTGGTGATCTTCCTGATCACCTTGATCTTCGGCCTGATCGGGCGAAGTCGCGCGCCACCGCTGTGAGGTTCGGCACCGCCGTCGGCAGGTAACGGGCGCAGGGGCGTCAGCCCGGCTCTGCCGGCGCCAGCGCCCCCGCGTCGAACCCGAAGAGCCAGCGCAGCGCCTCCGGCGAACGATCGCCCGCGCGTGCGTATTCGGCGTCACGCGCCTGTTGCGCCGGTCCGTCGCGCATGTGGTAACGGGCCTTGTTGGCGCGCGACATCTCCTGCAATCGGGTGACGCGCGGGAGGCGCAGGCTTTCATATCGGCGCAACGCCTCGGCCGGGTCGGCATCGCTGGAGGCGGCGAGGCAGGCGGCAAGCGTGGCCCCGTCCTCGATTGCCTGGGCCGCACCCTGCGCCATGAACGGGTACATCGGGTGGCAGGCATCGCCGAGCAATGTGGTGCGCCCGACCGACCACCGCGGCAGCGGATCGCGGTCGAACAGCGCCCAGATGAAGCAGGTTTCGGCCGTCGCGATGATGCGGCGGACCTGAGGATGCCAGCCTTCGAACGCGGCGAGCGCGCGGGCGATCGTGGCGCGGTCGGTCCAGTCCTCTCGGTTCCAGGTGTCGTGCTCGGTCCAGCCGACGAAGTTCAACAGGCGGCCGCCCGAAACAAAGTAGTGCACCAGATGCGCGCCCGGCCCGAGCCACGACTGGTTGCCGAGTTCGAGCCCCAAATCGGCGATGCGCTCGGCCGGCACCAGGCCGCGATAGGCGACGCAGCCGGCAAAGCGCGGCTCCTCTGCGCCGAACAGCGCCGTGCGCACGGCCGAATGGATGCCGTCGGCGCCGACCAGGATGTCGGGCGTGATCCGCGCCCCGTTGTCGAACCAGGCTTCGACGTGGTCGCCGCCATCGGCGAGGCCGACGAGGCGATGACCGAGATGGATGTGCTCGGCCGGGAAACCGGCGGCGATGATCGCGAGCAGGTCGGCGCGATGCACGGTCAAATGCGGCGCGCCGTAAAGCGCCTCGCATTGCGGGTTTAGCCCGGCCTTTTGCAAGGTGCGGCCATCGTCCCAGCGGCGCTGGTGGGTGCCGACCGGGCGAACCGCGTCGCGGTCGAGCCCCTCGCCGAGGCCGAGCCGGTAGAGGATGCGCGCCGCGTTCGGCCCCATGTTGATGCCGCCGCCGACCTCGGTCAGCTCGGCCGCCTGCTCGTACACGTCCACGGCAAAACCGGCGCGGCGCAACGACAACGCCGCGCTGAGCCCGCCGATGCCGGCGCCGATCACGGCGATGTGGGGTGGCTTTCCTGAAGTCGTCATTGCGAGCGCAGCGAAGCAATCCGGCTGGGTCGCGCTTCGCCCCGTCGAGATTGCCGCGTCGCCCTTCGGGCTCCTCGCAATGACGGCATCAAACGGCCTGAAGTTAGTTCGGGTACACGATCGTGCGCATCATCACGCGGCGTTCGTCGGGCCGGTAATCGCCGGCGCCGCGATGCATCGTCGCCCGCTCATCCCACATCAACAGGTCGCCGACCTGCCAGGAATGGTAATAGACGAGGTGGTCCTGGGTGGCGTGCCGGGCCAATTCCTCGATCAATTCCCAAGCCTCGTCCTTCCCCATGCCGACGAAGCCGTGCGTATGCATCGGGTTGACGAACAGGATCTCGCGCCCGCTCACCGGGTGCCGGATCACGGCCGGCCGCTGCCGTTCCGGAAAGGCCTTGTCGGTCATCCGCATTTCCTCTTCGGGATCGTAGAGCCGGGCCCCGGCAGGCCCGTCGGTTCGGCCATGCAGCCCGACCAGCGTCCCAAGGCGGTCCTTCATCGCCGCCGGCAATGTGTCATAGGCCGCGCGCATGTCGGCGAACATCGTCCCGCCCTTTTCCGACGGCACTTCGAGCGCGTGCAGCATCGCCAACAGCGGCGGCACCGCTTCATAGGTCGAGTCGGTATGCCAATCGGTGGCGCGCTTGACCCCGTACCAGTCGATGTTGCCCGAATCGTCGACATTGCGCAGCCACGACACTTCGGGCACGCCGGGATAGCGGTACTTGACCAGCGAGTGGATGCGCGGCGTGCCGAACCGCCGGCCGAAAGCGGCCAGTTCCTCGGCGGTCAGATGCTGGTTGCGGAACACCAATACCGGATGCTCGGCAAACGCCTGCGCAACCCACGCGAAGGTGGCGTCGTCGAGGTGCGACAGGTCGATGCCGCGCGCCTCGGTGCCGAGGGTTTCGCCGAGCGGATGAAGTTGCGGCGTGCCGGTCATCCTGGGTCCTCCTCGCTGCAAGGGGGCGGATACTATGGGCCGCGAACGGCGGGCGGGGCAACCAAAAGGGGGGTCACCGCGGAGGCTCGGAGAACACGAAGAAAAAGGCGCGGAGCGCCTGACGGGTTACGGGGTCGTCAGTCCGATCAGCCGGTCGGCGGCGTGCTCGACGGTATCGAGGTGCCGGCAGGTGTCGATCAACTCGGCGAACTGGGCATCGCCGATCGCCAGGCCGGGCGCGACCGGGCGGATGCGCCGCGCCTCCTCCTCGAAATCCCAGATGAACTCGCGCCCGGTGCCTTCCCTGGTGAAGCTGCGGCCGTCCTTGGTGAACACGGTGACGCGCGGCCCGAACAGGGTGCGCCGCACCACCGGGATCAGCGTGACCCGGTGCATCAGGTCGAGCACCTCGGGCGGGTCGCTGTCGCCGGGGCCGGGCCGGTCGCCGCGCAGCATCGGATAGCCGCGCGTTGCCGCGCCGTAAGCGGTGAAATACTGGGTGCTGCCGACTTTCGGGGGGATGTCGATGCCGCGACTCGGGAAAAGCGGGCTCGGGTATTCGGTTTCGAACCAGTTGACCAGCGCCTCGATGCGGTCGATGTCGGCGTAATGAAGGTCGTGCTCGGCGCACAGTTTTGCCGTCACATCGACATGGGCGATGTTGTACCCGGCGGTCGAATAGATGCGGTACAGGGTTTCGAGGAACATCCAGTCGCGGCCGAGACCTTCGGTGATCTTCGCCAGCTCGGTGCGGTTGTCGCCGGTATAGGAAAAGCGGAGCTCGCCGCGGTTGTTGCCGGCATAGGCGTGGTAGAACCCGGCCTCGCCTTCGAGCACGGTTTCTCCGCCCGGCATCCCCTGCCGGCCCATCGCCACGGCGAGCAGGGCGTTGCGCACCGCCCCGCCCTCGCGCAGCGACCGCCCGCCGCTGCGCGCCCCTTCGAGGTTGCCGGCGGCGAGGTTGACGCATTGCGCGATCGTGCCGTTGATCCGCTCGGCGTCGAGGCCTTGAATCTTGGCTGCGGCGATCGCGGCGCCGAAAATCCCGAACACCGGCCCGGCGTGAAACCCGCGCGACATCACGGTCGGGATGAACTCTGCCGCCATCCGCTCCATGACCTCGTACCCGGCGGCGATGCCGGTCAGGAACACCTTGCCCGAAGCGCCGGTAAGTTCCGCCGCGGCCAATGCCGCCGGCACGATCGCCGTACCCGGATGGGTCAGCATGCGGAACGTGTCCCACTTGCCGCCGGCGAGGATCATCTCGGCGTTGACGAAAGCGGCGCCGGCCTTGGTCAGCCGCTCGCCGCTGCACAAGACGCGCGCCGCCCCGCCGCCGCCCGTCTCCTCTTCCTGCATCAAGGCCAATGCCTGGCGGCTCGCCGGCATGTCGTGCGCGACCAGCGCCGAGGCGAGCGCCTGTAAGGTTACGCCCTTGGCCCGGTCCACCACCGCCGGCGGCAGATCGTCATAGCCGAGCCCGGCGACCCAGGCCGCGAATTGCCGGCTGAGCGACATCGAAGCTTCCTCCCACCGCAGGCGAAACTGATCTAGCATGCGGTCGGGCGACACGAAGGGGAAGAGAGAGCCGTGAAACCGGCCAAGTTCGATTATCACGCCCCCGCTTCGGTCGAGGAGGCATTGGCGCTGTTGCGGCGCTACGACGGCGAGGCGCGGCTCCTGGCCGGCGGGCAAAGCCTGGTGCCGATGATGAATTTCCGCCTGGTCGCGCCGGCAGCGCTGATCGACCTGAACCGGGTTGCCGGGCTCGATTACGTCGTCGCCGACGGCGCCACCGTGCGCATCGGCGCGATGACCCGCCAGCGGGCGATCGAATTCTCGCCGCTGATCGCCGCCCGGCTGCCGCTGCTGCGCGACGCGGTGCGCCGGATTGGTCACCTGCCCACCCGCTCGCGCGGCACGATCGGCGGGTCGCTCGCCCATGCCGATCCGGCGGCCGAGATCCCGATGGTGTTGCGCGCGCTCGACGGCCAGGTCGTCGCGCGCGGGCCGGCGGGCGAGCGCCGTATCGCCGCCGCCGACCTGTTCGTATCGCCGCTCACGACCGCGCTGGCGAGCGACGAAATCCTCACCGAAATCCGCCTGCCGGCGATGCCTGACAACGCCGCCCACGCGATCGAGGAATTCGCCCGCCGACAGGGCGATTTCGCGCTCGCCGCAATTGCCGTGACAGTGGCACCGGCTGCGGGCGGACGGCATACGGTGCGCCTGGCAACCGGCGGGGTCGGGCCGGTGCCGCAGCGCCTTGTCGGCGCCGAAGCGATCCTCGAGCAGCAGGGCTTCGGCGCAGACACGATCGAGGCGGCGGCGGCCAGGGCGGCCGAACTGGTCGAGCCGCTCGGCGACCCGCATGCCTCGGCCGATTTCCGCCGCCATCTGACGGCGGTACTGACCCGGCGCGCGGTGACCGCCGCCAGCCGCGCTCTGGCGTGAGAGGCAAGGCCATGTCGTCACCGGTCGAGGTGCGGATGATCGTCAACGGCACGCCCCGCGCCGGCCGATGCGAGCCGCGCAAATTGCTCATCGATTTCCTGCGCGAGGAGCTGGGGCTCACCGGCACCCATGCCGGGTGCGAGCACGGGGTCTGCGGCGCCTGCACGATCCTCGTCGACGGCGTCGCCGCGCGCTCGTGCCTGATGTTCGCGGTCCAGGCCGACGGCGCCACGCTGACGACGGTCGAAGGCCTCGCCGACGGAGACGAATTGCATCCGCTGCAGCAGGCGTTTCATCGGCACCACGCCCTGCAATGCGGGTTCTGCACGCCGGGAATGCTGATCGCGGCGCTCGATTTCCTCGCCACCAACCCGGAACCGAGCGAGGCGGAGATCCGCGACGCCTTGTCGGCGGTGCTGTGCCGATGTACCGGCTACCAGAACATCGTCAAGGCGGTCGCCGACGCGGCGGAAAAGATGCGCGCGGCGGGCGGCGCATCATGACCGGCATCGACGTCGATTATGTCGGCCGGGCGCTGCTGCGCCGCGAGGACCGGCGGCTGCTGACCGGCGCCGGGCAGTTCGTCGCCGATCTCGAGCTGTCGCGAATGCTGCATGTCGCCTTTGTCCGCAGCCCGCTGGCGCACGGGCGAATCCGCACGGTGGATTTGCGCGCGGCGGCGGCAGCGCCCGGCGTGGTACTGGCGCTGAACGGCGCCGACCTGCTGCGCCTGGTGCCGCCGGCGCCGGATGCGCAATTGTCGTTACCGAGCAAGTGGACCGCCGCCGTCCAGCACGATTTCCTCAATCCGCAGCAGCCGCTGCTGGCTCACGACAAGGTCCGTTTCGTCGGCGAGCCGCTGGCCGTCATCGTCGCCGACAGCCGCTATGCCGCCGAGGATGCCGCCGAACTGGCGAACGTCGAGCTCGACCCGCTCCCGGCGGTCGTCGATGCGGCCGGCGCGCTCGCCGCCGGCGCGCCGATCCTGCACGAGCATTTCGGCACCAACCGCATCGGCCATTTCACGATTACCAAGGGCGATGTCGCGGCTTCGCTTGCCGCCGCGCCGCACCGGCTCCGCCGGCGCTTTGTCCATCACCGCTACGCGGCGATGCCGATGGAGTGTCGCGGGGTCGTCGCCGCCTACGATGCCCGCAGCGATGCGATGACGATCTGGTCGGCGACGCAGGTGGTCCACTGGCTGCGGCGCGAAGCCGCCCACGTCTTGCAGATGCCGGAGGCGCGGGTGCGCTGCATCGCGCTCGATGTCGGCGGCGGGTTCGGGGTCAAGGGCCATGTCTACCCCGAGGACCTGCTGATCCCGTTCCTCGCCCGCCGGCTCGGCCGGCCGGTGCGCTGGATCGAGGACCGTCACGAGCATCTGTTGTGCTCGGCCCATTCGCGCGACCAGGTTCACGACGTCGAGATCGGGTTCGACGACGACGGCCATATCCTCGCGCTCGACGACGCCTTCACGGCCGATAGCGGCGCCTGGAACACGCTGGGCGCCGGCATCGCCTACAACACCGCGGTCCACCTGCCCGGCCCGTACAAGATCGCGAACTATTCGTCGAGCGCAACGATCGCGGTGACCAACAAGGTGCCGAATTCGGCCTATCGCGGCGCCGGCCGGCCGGAAGCCGCGTTCGTGATGGAGCGGCTCGTCGATCTGGTCGCCGCCGAATTGAAGCTGGAGCCGGCAGAAATCCGCCGCCGCAACATGATCCGCGCCGACGAGATGCCCTACCACGCGGGCCTCCTCTACCGCGACGGCGAGCCGATCGTCTACGACAGCGGCGACTATCCTGAGGCGCTCGAAAAAGCGCTGGACGCGGTCGGCGGGCTCGTGGCGTTCCGCCGCCATCAGGCGGAAGAGCGCCAGCGCGGCCGCTATGTCGGTCTCGGCATCGGCTGCTATGTCGAAGGCACCGGGGTCGGGCCGTTCGAGGGCGCGACCGTGCGCCTCGACCCTGGCGGCAAGATCTACGTCGCCTCAGGCGCCTGTCCGCAAGGCCAGGGCATGGAGACCGTGTTCGCCCAGATCGTTGCCGACCAGTGGCGGGTCTCGCCTGACGATGTGGTCCTGGCGCTTGCCGACACGGCGGCGATCGCGATGGGGTTCGGCACGATCGCCAGCCGCAGCACCGTCACCCTGTCGGCGGCGATCCATCACGCCAGCGGCAAGTTGCGCGACAAGGTCTTTGCGGTCGCCGCCAACATGCTCGAATGCGCGCCCGCCGACCTTGAACTGCGCGACAGCAGCGTCGGCATCGTCGGCGTGCCGGGCGCCGCGGTCAGCCTCGCCAAGATCGCCGCGGCGGCGCGCCCCGGCTGGGACCATTCGCGGCCGTCGGGGGTCGATGCCGGGCTCGAAGAAACCCATTACTGGGAGCCGCCGACGGTGACCTGGAGCTATGCGGTCCATGTCGCGATCGTCGACGTGGACCCGGATTTGGGACGGGTGTCGGTCGCGCGATACGCGGTCGCCCATGATTGCGGCACCGTCGTCAACCCACTGTTGCTCGACGGGCAGATCGCCGGCGGCACCGCGCAGGGGCTCGGCGGCGTCCTGCTGGAAGAGCTGGTCTACGACGAGTCGGGGCAGCTGTTGACCGGATCGCTGATGGATTACCTGGTGCCGACCGCGAGCGATGTGCCGGAGATCGCGATGATCCACCTCGCCGCGCCGTCGCCGCTCAACCCGCTCGGGGTCAAGGGCGTCGGCGAGGGCGGTGCGGTGGCGCCGCCGGCGGCGATCGCCAATGCGGTCGGCGATGCGCTCGCACCGTTCGGCATCGAGATCAACCGCACCCCGATCAGGCCCGAGGAGCTGGTCGCGGCGATCCGTGCCGCCCGCTCCCGCTAGCGCGCCGCGCTCGGCGGCAGATGCGCCCGTTCTCGGCTTGCGGTCCGGGCTGTCCGCGGCTTATATGAGAGCCCCTGATCCCCGGTAGCTCAGTGGTAGAGCAAGCGGCTGTTAACCGCTGGGTCGATGGTTCGAATCCGTCCCGGGGAGCCACTTGGATCGGGGGGTTGGGCCGATGTCGCCTAACCCCCCGATCGCCTTGAGAGGCCGGGGACAACGGTCCAACCGTCCGGAACCACATCCCTGTTGCGTCGCAGAAAAAGCGCGGCTCGCATCTGCTTCCCGATGTCTCCGGCGTGTCTGAACGTGGTAAAATTCAACCGCACCGACGCATGCTGGAGGCCGAACGTTGCCGCAGGATCGGAAGGACGGAGCGACAGACGCAGTTACCGACGCCGGCACTACCGCGGAAGCGATCGCGGCTGAGCGGGCCAGGTACGGCAGGCTGGACAAATTCGGCTGGATCACTGCCGAGGGCCTCATTCTGCATCCCAGCGACGACCCGGACGCGCCGGAATTCGACCTCAGCTGATGGCGCAAGCGCCGCTCACGGCAAGATCGACCGCATCCGCATAGGCGTTGCGGCCACGGCCGCACGGACGTGTCGTCTCGGGCCATTCCTTCGGCTGATTCGCCATGGCGGTCGGGATGCGCCTCCAGGCGTGCCTTTTGCATGCCGCAGCTAATGGCGCGGTTGGATAGCGCGATTGGACGAGCCGGGCACGCTAACCTAAAATCGTGCGAATAATGGGCCGAACATGCGCTTAAGCAGACCGCATCGCGCGGCTGTGAGGGTCGGCCCCGTTGGAGGAGAACCATTAATGAAGCGTATCGATGGGCGGCTCGCGGGAGCCGTGGCGGCTGTTCTAACGCTTAGCGCCTGCGCTCCCCAGGTTGTGGGGCCGACCGTGCCGGTGATGCCGGGACCGAACAAGCCGTTCAACGTTTTTGCCGGCGAGCAGGGGGCCTGCGAGCAATATGCCCAGGCGCAGATCGCGCCGCTGACGGCGCAGGCCAACAATCAGGCGCTCGGGAGTGCGGTTCTCGGCACCGCGCTCGGCGCCGGCCTCGGCGCTGCCGTCGGCGGCGGCCATGGTGCGGCGATCGGAGCGGCCTCCGGCGCGCTGCTCGGGACCGGAATGGGTGCCCAGGGCTCGGCGATGGCGGGCGGGTCGATCCAGCAGCAATATGACATGTATTACACCCAGTGCATGGTCGCCCACGGCAACCTCGCGCCGGGAATGTCGCCGGCGCCGGGCTACGGGGCGCCCTCTTCGGGCTATGCGCCGCCCCCTTCGGGCTATGCGCCGCCCTCTTCGGGCTATGCGCCGCCGGCCCCGGGTTACGAACCGGGTCCTGCGGGCTATGGGCCGGGCGCACCGCTCCCGCCGCCGCCGCAATGATGTAGCTGACCGGCGCCGGCAGAGGGTCGCGCTGCGGCGCGGCGCCTCTGCCCGGCCGCCTCGTCAATGCAGCGAACGCATCAAGCCGACCACCAGCGCCAGGACGCCCAGCCACAAAAACCACAGCGCCAGCCACGAGACGGCGCGCCACGGCCCGCGATCGGCCTGTCGCTCGGCCTCGTCGCGGCGTTGTGCGTCGATTTCCCGGTTCCACTGCCGGATGATCTGCCTGGTGTCGCGCTCGCCCACTTTGGCGCGTTCCCATCCGTCGGGTGCCAGGATGGCCGCCGGCATCCTTCGCCCCAGTCTAGCGGTTTTCGCGGCGGATGGCTCGCCTCCCCGCCGGCCTCGGTGTTTAATAACCGGACGGCGAATTGAAGGGGAATGGACATGGCCAAGACGCGCGGGACCGGGCTGTTGATGGTGTGGGCCGACATCGATCCCGAATTGGAGGCCGAATATCACCGCTGGTACGACGAGGAGCACATTGCCCATCTGCTCGCGGTGCCAGGATTTCTCAGCGCAGGCCGCTACGTCGCAGTCAAGGGCGGCCCGAAAAACCTGGCCCTCTACGAGCTTGAATCAGCCGACGTTCTGCGCAGCGCGGCCTTTCTCGACGGCGTGCGCTTCCGCCCGTCGCCGCGCCGGGTCCAGTATTCCGGCGGCACGATCGGCCGCAACTACCTGATCAACGGCTACCGCCAGATCTTTCCGGTCAAGACCAACCCGATCGAGCAGACCCAGGGTCCCGCCCCGTTCCTGCAAATGGGCCGGATCGATATCAGCGCCGCCATGGAGGAGGAGTTCAACGACTGGTACAACACCGCCTACATTCCGCCGTATCTGGCGGTGCCCGGTTGCCTCGGCGCGCGCCGCTTTGTCGCCGTCGATGGCCAGCCCAAATATCTGACGCTGTACGAATTCGAGCACGCCGGCGTGTCCGAAAGTCCGACCTGGGCCCAGGCGCGCGACGCCAACCCGTGGAGCCGACGGGTGCGGGCAGCGATGCGGCACGATCAGGGGTCGCCCGGAATCTACCGGAAGGTGTATCCCAAATAGCACAGTGTTTCTCAAATAACACGCCAGCAAATCCGCCAGAATTTTCTCGAATAGCGACCAATCGCAGTAAAAAAGATTCGCACCGGAAAGATTATCCGCTATAGGTTGCCCGATCGATATGACGCGTCCGC
>JASHNY010000214.1 GCA_030041385.1 Alphaproteobacteria bacterium | reverse complement strand
CAACCTGTTCGGCGACGCGCTCCGCGACGTTCTCGACCCGAAACTGCGCGACCGTTAGGTCCAATTCGGACGAATGAATCCCGACCGTCATTCCGGGGCGGCCCAAAGGGCCGAGCCCGGAACCCATGTTCCAGAGGCCGGTGTTCATGGGTTCCGGACCCGCCGCTGCGCGGCGCTCCGGAATGACTCGAGTGAGCGGTTTCAAATGTCAGATTCCAACCACTGACGTGGCCTTGGATTTGAGGTTCGCAACCGCGGCCGCCACCAAACCCCTGCGAACTTCAAATCCGCCACACTAGTGGTTGGAATTCGACATTTGAAACCCCCTCACTCGAGTCATTCCGGAGCGCCGCGCAGCGGCGAATCCGGAACCCATGAACACCGGCCTCTGGAAAATGGGTTCCGGGCTCGGCCCTGTGGGCCGCCCCGGAATGACGGTCGGGATTCACTCGTCCGAATTGGATCACCAGCTCTTTTCAGAATAGCCCCGTGTGCTGTCGACTCCGAAATTCGCGCTCAGCCTCACCCCAAGACATGGCGAATTTCGGATTCGGCACACTAGCGCGGCTTGCGCCCGACCGCGCAGTGCAGCGGGTTGGCCATCATCAGCAGCCCCTCCGCTTCCGCCTTGGCGCGGGCCTCGTGCCAGATCGCGCGCTCCTCGGCGGTCAGCAGCGACAGAACGTGGTCTTCGCGGTAGCGCCAGATCGGCCCCTGCGGCCGGTCGAGCGTCAATAGAAACGGGAAGGCGACGAGGTCGGCGAGGCCGGCCCGCTTCATGCGGCGGTAGAGGCTCCGGTCGGCGACGCCGCTGCGGCTGACCGATTGCGGCGGCGGGGCAACCTTGACGCGGATCGTCTCGGGCAGGTCGAGGTGCCACCATTGCGGCAGGTCGATCGCCCGCACGATGATGCCGACCCGCCCGCCGGGCCGGGCGACGCGGACCATCTCGGCAATCGCGCGGTCGGCGTCGCATTCCTCGATCACGGTGACCGAAAACACGCAGTCGAAGCAGGAATCGGGAAAGGGCACGGCCTCGGCGTTGCCGGGCGTGAAGCGGATCGCCTCGCCGAGCCCCTCTTCGGCTGCCAGCGCCGCGGCCTCGCGCAACAGGTAGGGGCTGGCATCGATTGTCGTGATCTGGTTGGCGCCGCCGAGCCGCTTCGCCAGCAGCCGGTCGAGCGAGCCGGCGCCGCTGCCGACATCGAGGATGGTCTCGCCCGGAAGCGGCGCCATCACGTCGATCAAGGTGCGGAACATCGCCTGGTAGGTCGGCATGCTGGCCCGGTCCTCGAGCGCGGCGACGCCGCCGAGATGGCGCCCGCCGAGCGCGATCACGGTGAAATGGCGGGCGAGTTCAGGGATTGCCGCGTCCCACTGCGTCGGCGCCAGGAAGAACGGCAACAGGACCAGCGCCGGCCCGCCGCCTTCGATGCGGTAGGAGATGCCGGCGTGATTGCCTTGCGCCGGGCGCACCGGGGGCGTATCGGCCGGGATATGGGCGAGGAACGAGGTCATCTGCGCGGCGATCTCGGCGGTGCAGTCGCCAACCACGTCCGACCAGCCGAGCGCCTCGTAATTGTCGAGGAGGATGCGCTTCGCAGCGGGCAAGCGTGACCAGGCCCGGTTGGTGACGCCTTCGGTTTCGCCGTATTCGCCCGCGATCATCAGCACCCGCTCGGCCACCGGGGCGAACGGCTCCGGGTCGAGCCGCACCGGCGCGCACAGCACGATCCCGCCGAGCCGGTTTGGATGGGCGGCGAGGAGGCCGGCGATGTCGCCCGGGATCTGCGTTGCAACATGGACATGGGCGAGGCCCAGATGGTCGAACAGCGCGACCAGCCGCTCGGTCGGCGATGCGTTTTCATTCAGCGACATGACAGCCTTGTCCGCCCCCGGCATGATCGTGAACCCGCCACGGCGTAAACCCGGCGTTAACCCTAAGGGACCTATAACGCGCCGCAACGAGGCCGGAGGATTAAATCATGCTTGTGCAGGTGCAGGCGAGCCGGAACACCCCGGCCATCGGCGCGCTCTCGCAGAGATTGGCGCTCGATTGGGCCGAGCTTGAAGCCGTGTCCGGCCGGCTGCATGCGCTGATCGCCCGCCAGGCTCTCGCAGTCGGCGACCGCGTCCGCGAATTGCAGCACGAAATCGACGAGGCCCAATCCGAGCGCGACGGGGTCATGAGCCGTATTTTCGGGTCGGTGCCGACCCTGGTCGGCAACGCGTAATTCGGCGGCTGCGATCAGCCGATAACCCGCGCCGCCCGCAACTCGGCAATCTCCGCCTCGCCATAGCCGGCCGCCCGCAACACCTCGTCCGAGTGCTCGCCGACATGCGGGGCGCGGCGCGGCTTCACCTTGTCCTGCCCGGCGATTTCGAACGGGCTGTCGATGGTCCAGGCCTCGTGATCGCTGAGCGGGACGAGGCAGCCGGCGGCCAGCACCTGCTCGTCATGGCGCAGATCGCCGACCTCGGCGACGATGCCGAAAATCAGCCCGGCCTCGTCGAGCACCTTGCGCCAATGCGCGAGGTCGTGCCCGGCGAACAGCCCATCGAGGATCGCGACCAGCTCGCGCGCGTTGGCGTCGCGCCCGGCGGCGGTGGCGAAGCGTTCGTCGTCGAGGACCGGCGCGTCGAAGCACGATTTGAACTTGTCCCAGCGCCATTCGTCGGCGGCGATCGACAGCAGCAGCCAGCGTCCGTCGCGGCACTGGTAGTGGACGCGCAGCGCGTTGAGCGCCTGCTCGCGCGGCGGCTGCGGGCGCACCGTGTCGCCGCACAGCGCCGCCTGGACCGAGCAGCCGTTGGCCCACAGCCCGTTGGCGAGCAATGACGAGCTGACATAGTTGCCCTTGCCGGTCTTCTCGCGCTGGTAGAGCGCGGTGACGATCGCGCCATAGGTCGCCATCGCCGACGGGTGGTCGCCCATGCCCGGCAATGACCGCGCCGGGGTCACCTGCTCGCCGGCGCGAACCAGGTCCATCAACCCGGTGCGCGCCCACCACGCGGTCGCGTCGAAGCCGGGCTTGTTGGCTTCCGGCCCCTCTTCGCCATAGCCGGTGAACGAGGCATAGATCAGCCGCTCGTTGAGCGGCGCGAGGTCGGCGTAGGTGATGCCGAGCCGCGCCCGCGCCGGCGGCGGGTAGTTGGTGATGAATACATCCGCAGCTTTGACGAGGCGGTAGAGAACGGCCCGGCCCGGCTCGGTGCGCAGGTCGAGCGCCAGGCTCTTCTTGTTGCGGGCGTCGAGAAAGAAGCCGGGGTTGAGCGGCCGCTCCGGCAACGGCACCGCGCGGCGGCGATAGGGATCGCCCATGCCCGGCGGCTCGATCTTGACGATTTC
>JASHNY010000213.1 GCA_030041385.1 Alphaproteobacteria bacterium | reverse complement strand
CCCGATGTACGAATTCACCTACCACAAGCCCGGCAGCCTCGCTGACGCCGCGAAACTGCTCGGCGCCGAAGAGGCCAAGCTGGTTGCCGGCGGGATGACCCTGGTGCCGACGCTGAAGCAGCGTTTGGCCAAGCCGTCCGACCTTGTCGATCTGGCGGCGATCGGGTCGCTGAAAGGCATCAGGGAGGAAGGCGGCGGGCTGACGATCGGGGCGATGACCCGGCATGTCGAGGTTCACCGCTCGCCGGTGGTCAAAAGCGCGATCCCCGCCCTGGCCGCGCTCGCCGGGCTGATCGGCGACCCGGCCGTGCGCAACCGCGGCACGATCGGCGGCTCGATCGCCAACAACGACCCCGCCGCCGACTACCCGTCGGCGGTGGTCGGGCTCGGCGCTACCGTGATGACGACGAAACGCGAAATCCCCGGCGACGATTTCTTCACCGGCATGTTCGAAACCGCGCTCGGCCAGGACGAGATCGTCACCGCGGTCAAGTTTCCCAGGCCGCAGGCTGCCGCCTACCAGAAGTTCAAGAACCCGGCCTCGCGCTATGCGATCGTCGGGGTTTTCATCGCCCGCACCGCCGGCGGCGTGCGCGTCGCGGTGACCGGCGCCGGCCCGTGCGTGTTCCGCGTGCCCGAGATGGAAGCGGCCCTGGCCAAATCCTTTTCCGCCGACGCGATCAAGGACATCGCGATCCCGCAAGACGGGCTCAATTCCGATATCCACGCCAGTGCGGAATACCGCGCCCATCTCGTCAACGTGATGGCCCGCCGCGCCGTCGCCGCCTGCGCCTAGCCGGATCGGCGCGAATTCCGCGCCGTTGAAGCCGCGCAAGCCCAACCGGCGAGCAGGTGCGATTCGCCGCAGGGTGGCGTCGCCGGGTCGGGTGCACTAAATATCGGTGGTCGAGAGAGCGAGCCCTGTCTTTCCGCGGCTCGCAGAATGATTTCGCCCTCTCCCGCTGGGAGAGGAATTTTTTTGCCGCCGGGACTGTCATTGATGGCCAACTCCAAAACCTGCCCCCTCCCCGCCTCGGTCGATGACAGCTTGGCGCTGCTCGGGAGCGCCGATTACGTCGCCGACCGCAGCCTCGCGACCGCAGTTTACCTTGCGCTCCACCTGAAGCGCCCGCTGTTCCTTGAAGGCGAAGCCGGGGTCGGCAAGACCGAGATCGCCAAGGTATTGGCGACGGCGCTAAAGCGCCGCCTGATCCGGCTGCAGTGCTACGAGGGCCTCGATGTCTCGTCGGCGGTCTACGAGTGGGATTACCCCCGGCAGATGATCGAAATCCGCCTCGCCGAAGCGGCCGACGAGGAACGCGGCGAGATCGAAACGGCGATCTTCTCCGACCGGTTCCTGATCAAGCGGCCGCTCTTGCAGGCATTGCAGCCCGAAATCGGCGGCGCCCCGGTGCTGCTGATCGACGAGCTCGACCGCACCGACGAGCCGTTCGAAGCGTACCTGTTGGAATTGCTGTCGGATTTCCAGGTGACGATCCCCGAGATCGGCACCATCCGCGCCGAACAGCCGCCGATCGTCATCATCACCTCGAACCGCACCCGCGAAATCCACGACGCGCTGAAACGGCGCTGTTTCTACTATTGGGTCGATTATCCGACCGCGGCGCGCGAATTGGAGATTCTGAAGCGCAAGGCGCCCGGCGCGGGCGACCAATTGTCGCGCGAGGTGGTCGGTTTCGTGCAGCGGCTGCGCACGATGGATTTGTTCAAATTGCCGGGCATCGCCGAGACCATCGACTGGACCGAGGCGCTGATGCAGCTCGACGTGCTCGAATTGACGCCCAATGCGATCAACGACACGCTCGGCGTGCTGCTGAAATATCAGGACGATATCGCCCGCATCCAGGGCAGCGACGCGGCCCGGCTGCTCGACCAGGTCAAGGCCGAAATCGCCGCCGCTCCGCGCGAGGTGTAGGCGGTGCCACCCCGACCCTCACCCGCCCTTCGGGCACCCTCTCCCGCATGCGGGAGAGGGAGGGACCCGACGCGGTAGCGGCGGGAGGGTGAGGGTGTCCGTTATGGCACCGCATGATGGCCGGCTCGTCGCCAATCTGATGCATTTCGCGCGCACCCTGCGCGCCGCCGGCTTGCCCGTCGGCCCAGGCAAGGTGCTCGACGCCGTGGCCGCGGTAAAGGCCGTCGGCATCACCGACCGCCGCGATTTCTATTGGACGCTCCACGCCGTCTTCGTCAACCGGCCCGACCAGCGCCTGATCTTCGACCAGGCCTTTCACGTGTTCTGGCGCAACCCCGAGCTGTTGAAAAAGATGCTGGGGCTGGTGCTGCCCGAGATCAATGTCGACCTGCCGCCGGAGCAGGGCCAGGAGATGGCGCGGCGGCTCGCCGAGGCGTTGAACCCGAACCCGGAAGCGCGCGAAACCGAGGAAACCGAGATCGAGTTCGACGCGGCGATGACGTTTTCCGACCGCGAGCAATTGCGCGGCATGGATTTCGAGAAGATGTCGCTCGACGAACTCGCCCGCGCCAAGGCCGCCATCGCCCGCCTGCACCTGCCGATCCAGGACGTGCCGACGCGCCGCTATGGGCGCGACCCGCGCGGTGCCCGCGCCGACATGCGGGCAACGATGCGGGCGGCGCTGCGCTCCGGCGGGATCATCGAATTGAAGCGCAAAAGCCCGCGCCGGCGGCCGCCGCCGCTCGTCGTGCTGTGCGACATTTCCGGCTCGATGAGCCGCTACAGCCGCGTCTTCCTCCACTTCATGCATTCGATCACCAACGATCGCGACCGCGTCTTCACGTTCGTGTTCGGCACCCGGCTGACCAACATCACCCGCTACCTGCGCTACCGCGACGTCGATCTGGCGCTCGATCGGGTGGCCGAGGTGGTCGCGGATTGGTCGGGCGGCACGCGCATCGGCCATTGCATAGGCGAGTTCAACCGGCTGTGGTCGCGCCGGGTCTTGGGGCAAGGCGCCGTCGTATTGCTGATCACCGACGGGCTCGACCGCGACGCCGGCACCGGCCTCGCGCACGAGATGGATCGGCTGCACCGGTCGTGCCGCCAATTGATTTGGCTCAATCCGCTGTTGCGCTACGAGGGATTCGAGCCAAGATCTCTGGGGATGAAGGCGATGCTGCCGCATGTCGACGAGTTCCGCCCGGTGCATAATCTCGAAAGCCTCGAGACCCTGGTCGACGTGATCAGCCGGGTGGTGCATCGCCACACCGAGGCAGCGCAGGCCCAGGCCCGATATGGAATGAGGGAAGAATGAGCGATACGGCGGAAATTCTCGACCAGGCGGCGCGCTGGCGCGCCGACGGCAAGGGCGTGGCCTTGGCCACCGTGGTCAAGACCTGGGGTTCGTCGCCGCGTCAGCCCGGCGCCAAGCTCGCGGTCAACGACAGCGGCGAGTTCGTGGGCTCGGTATCGGGCGGCTGCGTCGAGGGCGCGGTCATCGGCGAGGCGCAGGAGGCCATCAAGGACGGCAAGCCGCGTCTCTTGGATTTCGGCATCAGCGACGACCAGGCCTGGGAAGTCGGCCTCGCCTGCGGCGGCAAGGTCGCGATCTTTGTCGAGCGCGTCGAATGAAGGGGAAATTCCTCGACGCCGTCCTCGCCGCGGGACGGGAGGCTCGCTCGGCCGTGCTCGCCACGGAGATCGCGAGCGGCGCCCAGCTTTATCTCGACGACCACGGGTTCGACGGCGATTTGCAGCTTGACGATGCCGGGCGCGAGACGATGCGCAACGCGCTGCGCAGCGGCCGCACGAGCACGATCGAGACGGCCGGCGGCATGGTGATGATCGAGGCGTTCGCGCCGGCGCGCCGCTGCTTCGTGATCGGCGCGGTGCATATCGCCCAGCCGCTGGTGCCGATGCTGATCGCAACCGACTACAAGCCGGTCGTGATCGACCCGCGCGGCGCCTGGGCGACCGAGACGCGCTTCCCGGGCGTCGAACTCACCACCGAATGGCCCGACGAGGCGATGGAGCGCCTGAAGCCCGATCGTGCTTCGGCCGTCGTCGCGCTGACGCATGATCCCAAGATCGACGACCCGGCGCTGATCGCCGCGCTGCGCTCGGATTGCTTCTATATCGGCGCACTCGGCTCGCGGCGGACCCACGCGAAGCGGCTTGAGCGGTTGGCCGCCGCGGGCTTTGGCGAAAACGAATTGTCGCGCATCCACGGGCCGATCGGGCTCAATATCGGTGCGGTGTCCCAGGCCGAAATCGCCGTGTCGATCGTCGGCGAGATCACCCAGGTCCTGCATCGCGGCGACGGTTAGCGGGCGCATCATGCAATTCGGTGAGATCGCCGTCGCCGATGCAGAAGGTGCGATCCTCGCGCACAGCCTGAGGCTCGGCACCGTGGCGCTGAAAAAAGGCCGGGTGTTGTCGGCCGCCGATGTTGCCGCGCTCGGCGATGCCGGGCTTGCCCAGGTCGTCGCCGCCCGCCTCGACCCCGGCGATATCGGCGAGAACGAGGCCGCGGCGCGCGTCGCCGCCACCGTTGCCGGGCCGGGCACGACCACCGCCGAGCCGTTCACCGGCCGCGCCAACATCCATGCCGCGGCGCGCGGCGTGCTGGTGTTCGACCGCGATCGGCTCGACCGCCTCAATCTTGTCGACGAGGCGGTGACGCTCGGCACCTTGCCGGCTTTTTCGGTGGTCGAGCCGCGGCAGATGGTGGCGACGGTCAAGATCATCCCGTTCGCCGCACCGCGCGAGGCGGTCGAGGCTTGCGCCGCGATCGCCGCCGAAGGCGGCCCGCTATTGCGGGTCGCGGCGTTCCGGGCGAAATCCTTTGCCTTGGTGCAGACCCGCCTGCCGGGACTTAAGGAATCGATCCTCGACAAGACGCGCGAGGTCACCGAGGCGCGCCTTGCCGCGCTCGGCTGCCGCGTCGTCAGCGAAGCGCGCTGCGCCCACGAGACGGCCGCGTTGACGAGAGAAATCGCCGCGGCGCTCGCAACCGGCGCCGAGATCGTATTGATCCACGGCGCGTCGGCGATCCTTGACCGGCGCGACGTGATCCCGGCGGCGGTCGTTGCGGCGGGCGGCCAGATCGAGCATTTCGGCATGCCGGTCGATCCCGGCAATCTGCTGCTGCTCGGCCGGGTCGGAAAGCGGATCGTGCTGGGATTGCCGGGTTGCGCCCGCTCGCCGAAGGTCAACGGCTTCGACTGGGTGTTGGAGCGGCTCGTCGCCGACATTGCGGTCGGCCGTGACGCGATCATGCGCATGGGCGCCGGCGGATTGCTGGCCGAGATACCCTCGCGCCCGCAGCCGCGCGCCGGCGCCGAGGTCAAGCCGACGCCGGTCGTCAAATCGCCGCAAGGCCCGCGCATTGCCGCCCTGTTGCTCGCCGCCGGCCGCTCGACGCGGATGGGCGGCCCGAACAAATTATTGGCCGACATCGACGGCGCCCCGATGGTTGCGCGCGTGGCGCAGCGGCTGCTGTCGTCGCATGCCCGCCCGGTGGTCGCCGTGCTCGGCAACCAGGCCGACGAGATCGATGCCGCGCTCGGCAAATTGCCGGTGGAGCGCGTGCGCAACCCGGCTTTCGCCGACGGGCTGTCGACGTCGCTGAAATGCGGCCTCGCCGCCCTGCCCGCCGGCATCGACGGCGCCATCGTATGCCTCGGCGACATGCCGCTCATCACCGGGCGCGACCTCAACCGCCTGATCGCCGCGTTCAACCCGCTGGAGGGACGCGCGATCATCGTGCCGGTGCGGCGCGGCAAGCGCGGCAACCCGGTGCTGTGGGCCAGCCGGTTTTTCCCCGAGATGGCTGGCCTTGCCGGCGATGTCGGGGCCAAGCACCTGATCGGCGAACACGCCGAACTCGTCGCCGAGGTCGAGATGGACACCGATGCGGTGCTGGTCGATATCGACACGCCCGAGGCACTCGCCGAATTCCGCGGCAAGGCGAAACCAACCGCGGCGTGATTGAAGGACCGCGGGGTGCGCGGGCGTCTCGCCCGCCTGCGGCCGGAGCGGTGCGGGAGCGCGGGCGTCTCGCCCGCCTGCGGCCGGGACGGCCGCGTTCCGGCTACCGCTTCGCGTTGTGGATCAGGTAGGCGGCGTAGTCGGCGGGCTTCAGCTTGAGGGCGCGGGTGTCGCTGTCGCCGGCGAGAGCGCGCGAGACGATGATATGGTTCTCGACCCGCGCTTCGGTCAGGCGAAAGACGCCGGCCGTACCCTTGAGCTTCGGATAGAGCCGCGGTTCGATCATCTTTTCCTTGGCCGCCAGGCGATCGAGCGCCGTCGCTTCGTCGAGCCCGTCGACCGGCTCCTGCCTGACGATCGTCCAATCGGTCTCGCCGGCCCAGCCCGCTGCGGCGAGCGGCTTGGGGTCGAGGGCGACGCCGACCTTGTAGACATGCTTGCCGAGCCCGACATCCGAGGCCCAGCGCGACAGCTTGGCGCTGCGCGCCACATAGATCACCGACATGCCCCCGCCCGCCGCTCCGGATTGCGACCGTGCACCATAGCGCGACGGGCCGCCGCGGCGAAGTGACACCCGCGGCAACTTGCTGTTAGCCTGCGCCGCCGCATCGTTACACACTCGGCGCGGGCATTGGGGGAGCGGGTATGCGGGGGATTGGCCTGGCACGCCTCAGCGTGCTCGCGGTCGGCTTGCTGCTGGCCGCGACGCCAGCCTTGGCACTGGGCCTTGATCCCGCGTATCCGGCGCCGCCGCTCGGCCCCGCGCATGCCAAGGGCGTCGTCGTCTGGAGCCACGGGCTGTCACTGCACGCCGAGGACTCGCTGGCGCCGACGCCGCCCTATCTCAGCGTGCTGCACGCCGGCGGTTGGGACGTGATGCGCTTTGACCGGCCGCGCGCCGGCGACCGCCTGACCCCGAGCTCGCGCCGCCTCGTCGGCTATGTCGAGCGGCTGAAGCGCGACGGCTATCACCGGATCGTCCTCGCCGGCCAGTCTTTCGGCGGGTTCCTGTCATTGATGGCGGCGGATAAATCGGGCCAGGTGGACGCCGTGATCGCCACGGCTCCCGCCGCTTTTGGCCAGTTCGACAACGACAGCGACGCGTGGCGGCTCAACGCGACCCGGCTCTACCCGCTGATGCAGGCCATCAAGCGCGCCCGGGTGATGGTGTTCTATTTCCATGACGATGAGTTCGACCCCGGCGGGCGCGGCGACCGCTCGCGCGCGATCCTCGCCCGCAAGGGCCTCGGCTACGCCGTGATCGACCAGCCCTTTTATCTCACCGGCCACTGGGCCGCGTCGACCGGGCTGTTCGTGCGCCGGTTCGGCGGCTGCATTCGCGATTTTGTCGACGCGAACAATTTGCGCCATGCGTTCGATTGCATGCCCACCTGGGGCTCGGCGCCGAGCGCGGCGCTGAAATTGCCGCCCGAACTGACCGATCTGGCGCGGTCGGAGATGAAGGGATCGGGCAGCTCGGTGATCCCGGTCAGCACCGGCAGCAATGCTGCTTCACAGGCGATCCCGATCTGGTACGGCTTCTATCCGAACGGGCGCGAATTGCTGCTGGCGATCGAATCGGAACAGGGCGACGCGGTGCACGCCGTCTACGCGGTCGGGCCCAGCGTCGGCGACAAGTACCCGGCGGCGTGGGCGCGCCGCATCGGCCGCAAGGTCGACGACGGCTATGTGTTCGACGAACCGGGGAAGAACTCATTGCGCTTCCGCTGGCGCGACGATGGCGGGCTCAGCGCAACCTGGACCGCGCTCGACGGCAAGGCCAGGTTGTCGGCGCAATTGCGGCGCATCGACCCGAGCAGCCTGATCCATCGCAACGCCGAGGGCGACGTTCAGCCCCAATAGCGGCCGCTGCTGCCGATCGCGATCGTGATCAGGCCGAGGATCAGCACTACCGTGACCAGCCAGCGGATCTGATTGAGCTGTCGTGCCGCCATCGCCAGGTCGCCGCGGCCGACGGCCGTCCGCAAGCGCCGGAACGGCGCGAAATAGATGTGAAAGAACGCCAGCATCATCACGATGCCGATCGCCATCATCAGGTTCACGTAGAGCCCGATCCCGGCGAACCCGCCGAACACCACGAAAATCATCCCGAAGCCGGTGATCAGCAGCACCACGATCGACGCAATCACCCAGGCGAAGAACCGGTTCAGCGTGCGCGTCCACAAAGCGAGCCGCGGCCCCGGTTCGAGCGGCAACGAGGCCGGCCGCAATGCCATCAGGGCAAAGAAGGCGCCGCCGATCCACACCACGGCAGCCAGAACATGCAAGGCCACCGCGACGGCGGCGACCACGGAAGCGCTCGCCATCGTTCAGCCGCCATATGCCCGGGTTTGTCGGGCGAGGCCGCCGTAAAGATCGAGCATGCGGCCGCGCCAGGCATTGACCGGATCGTCTGCGGCGAGCAATGCGAAATCGCTGATCGAGCGCGCCCATTGGAAGGCGCCGAACACGATGTAATCGGCATAGGCCGGCGCCTTGCCAGATACGAAATCCTGCCGCTCGACGGTGCGGCGCAGCGGGTCGAGGCTGGCGCGGAACGCCGGCAGCCGGGATTCGCGGTCGGCCACCGCCTCCTCGAGCGTGATGCCCAGGCGCGCCTCGCGGGATTCGCGGAAATATTGCTGATCGGCCGGGCCGACATGCTTCCAGATGTCGAGCACGACGAGGCGGATGAGCCCCGTTTGCAATACCGTTTCGGTCCAGTTCTGAACGAATCGGGCAAGGGCGCGCCCGATTTCGCCGCCGAACAAGCTCGGCCGGTCGGGGTAGCGGGTTTCGAGATAGTCGGCGATCGCCGACGAATCGTGGACCACGGTATCGCCATCGACGATCACCGGCACCCGCCCGGCGTTCGGTGTCGGCAGCTTGTCCTTTTCGGTGAAGCGCCACGGTACAGTCTCGACCGCAAGCCCCTTGTGTGCCAGCGCCATGCGGGCGCGCCAGCAGAACGGGCTGAACCGGCGATCGGCCTCGACCCCGGCGAGATCGTACATCGTGATCGGCATCGTGCTTCCCCACACCTTCGGGCGGCCGCACTATGCCGCCTCGCCTACGGCAACGCCATGGCGATGACTTGCCGCGCGGTTTGCCTGGCATCAGCCGAACTCGCCGTCGGGCCGATTGAAGCGGCCGGAGGAGACGGGGACCGTAGAGCGCCGATTCTACGAGCAGCACCCGCCCCGCGCCGAGTACCGAACATTTCAAGCTGAAACTCTACCGGAACAGCCCTCGCCTTGCCCTTGGCCGGCTGCGTGCTATAAGGCCGCAAGCTGCGACGGCGGAGCCCGACATGCCCACCGTGTTCGTCCTTAACGGCCCCAATCTGAACCTGCTCGGCGTGCGCGAGCCGGCGACCTATGGCTACGACACCCTGGCCGATGTCGAGGAGCGCTGCCTGGAGCGGGCCAAGGCGCTCGACCTGACGATCGATTTCCGCCAGACCAACCATGAAGGCCAGCTCGTCGATTGGATTCACGAGGCGCGCGAAGCCGCCGACGGCATCGTCCTCAACGCCGGTGCGCTGACCCATACCTCCATCGCCGTGCTTGATGCGCTGAACGCCGCCGATTTGCCGATCATCGAGGTGCACCTGTCCAACATCTTCCGGCGCGAAGCCTTCCGCCACCATTCCTATGTCAGCCTCGCCGCGAACGGGGTGATCTGCGGCCTCGGCCCCCACGGCTACGAACTGGCGCTGGAAGCGGTCGCCGCTCTGATCGACGCCGCGACGGTCGAGGCATCTCGGTGAAGATCGGCGGTCGGCGTCCGCCGCCTCCGCCGGACGCCGAATTGATCCGCGGCCTGGCGACGCTGCTCGCCGAGACCGGTCTCAGCGAGATCGAATACGAAGGCGGCGGCTTCCGGCTCCGCGTCGCGCGCGAAACGGCGGTCGCCGTTGCGGCACCGCCGGCGGTTGCGGCGCCGCAGCCCGCGATCGCACCCCCGCCACCGGCAGCCGTGCCGGCGGCGTCTCCCGGCAGCGCCAACGGCCAAGACCATCCCGGTGCCGTCAAGGCGCCGATGGTTGGCGTCGCCTATCTTGCGCCGCAGCCGGGCACCCCGCCGTTCGTGCGGATCGGCGATACCGTCAGCGAGGGCCAGACATTGCTGATCATCGAGGCGATGAAGGTGATGAACCAGATCCGCGCACCGCGCCAGGGCCGGGTCGCGCGAATCCTGGTCGAGGATTCCGAGCCGGTCGAATACGGCGCGGCATTGATGCTGATCGAGTAGCCGATCGCCGCCGCGATGTTCGAGAAGGTGCTGATCGCCAATCGCGGGGAGATCGCTCTGCGCATCCACCGCGCCTGCCGCGAGATGGGAATCAAGACGGTCGCGGTGCATTCGACCGCCGATGCCAATGCGATGAACGTGCGCCTCGCCGACGAAACCGTGTGCATCGGCCCGCCGCCGGCCCGGGCGAGCTATCTGAATGTCGCCGCGATCATTTCTGCGGCGGCGATCACCGGCGCGGATGCGATCCACCCCGGCATCGGCTTCCTTTCCGAAAATGCGGATTTCGCCGCGGCCGTCGAGGAAAACGGCTTCACCTTCATCGGCCCGTCGCCGGAGCACATCCGCCTGATGGGCGACAAGGTCAAGGCCAAGGAAGAGGCCAGGCGGCTCGGCATCCCGGTCGTGCCGGGATCGCCCGAGGCGGTCGGCGACATCGCCGCCGCGGCGGCAGCGGCGCGCGAGGTCGGCTATCCGGTATTGCTGAAGGCGGCGGCGGGCGGCGGCGGGCGCGGCATGAAGCTCGCCCGCAACGAGGCCGAACTCGCCCGCGCATTGCCGCTGGCGCAGGCCGAGGCCAAGGCGGCGTTTGCCGACGATTCGGTCTATCTCGAACGCTATCTCGACCGGCCGCGCCATATCGAGGTGCAGCTGATCGGCGACGGCAACGGCGCAGCCATCCATCTCGGGGAGCGCGACTGCTCGTTGCAGCGTTCGCATCAGAAGCTGCTCGAAGAGACGCCGTCACCGGCGCTCGGCGACGCAGCCCGGCGGGAAGTCGCGGCCGTCGCCGTCAACGCACTCGAACGGCTCGGCTACCGCGGCGCCGGCACGATCGAGTTCCTGTACCAGGATGGCGCGTTCTATTTCATCGAGATGAACACGCGATTGCAGGTCGAGCATACGATCAGCGAGATGGTCAGCGGGGTCGACATCGTCCGCACCCAAATCGAGATCGCGGCCGGCAACCCGCTCGGCCACCGCCAGAATGATATTCGCCTCTGCGGTCACGCCATCGAATGCCGCATCAACGCCGAGAGCCCCGACGATTTCCGCCCTTCGCCGGGGAGGATCAGCGAGTATCACGCACCCGGCGGGCTCGGCATCCGGGTCGATAGCGCCGCCTATCAGGGCTACGAAGTGCCGCCATATTACGACAGCCTGATCGCCAAGCTGGTGGTTTGCGGGACAAGCCGCGACGAGTGCCTGATGCGGCTGTCCCGCGCGCTCGACGAATACGCCATCGGCGGCATCGAGACGACCTTGCCGCTGCATCAGCGGCTGGTCGCGAATGCCGAATTCCGGCGCGGCGATTATGACATCCACTGGCTCGAACGCCTTCTCGAACGGGATCGTCGATCGGACGCGGCGTGATCCGGCTCTCCCCCGAAATCCTGCTCGAGGCCTATGCCGCGGGCATCTTTCCGATGGCGGAATCGGCCGATGACCCCGAATTGTTCTGGGTCGAGCCGCGGCAGCGCGGCATCATTCCGCTCGCCGCGTTTCACGTGCCGCGCCGGCTGCGCCGCGTGTTGCGCCAGGGCCGGTTCGACGTGCGCTGCGACACCGCCTTTATCGCGACCATGCAGGGCTGCGCCGAGGCCACCGAAAAGCGGCCGAACACCTGGATCAACGACGAGATTGTGCGGCTTTACGGCGCGTTGTTCGAGCGCGGCTTTGCCCACAGCGTCGAATGCTGGCAGGGCGACCGGCTCGCGGGCGGGCTTTACGGCGTCTCGATGGGCGCGGCGTTTTTCGGCGAAAGCATGTTCAGCCGCGAAACCGACGCCAGCAAGGTGGCGCTCGTGCATCTCGTGGAGCGGCTGCGCGCCGGCAACTACCGGCTGCTCGACGTCCAGTTCCTGACCCCGCATCTGGCGCGGTTCGGTGCGGTCGAGATTTCCCGCGCGCGCTATCGCCGCCTGCTCGCCGAGGCGCTGAGCTATCGCGGCGTATTCGCCGCCGGCGCGGACGCTGAAGGCGGCGGCGGCGGTGCCGCGGCCGGGGAGGTCGATGCCGAACCCGCCGCCGGCAGGCATTCCAGCACGTTGATGTCGTAGATCGGATGTTCGAGCGCCGACAAGGCCGGGATCGATGAAAACATCCAGCCGCTGAAGATGCGCGTCTGCTGCTCGCCGCGGCGCAATTCGTAAATCTGCAAAAACGCGGCGTTTTCCGGCCGTTCCTCGGGTGTGTTGCGCTCGCAGTCGCGAACCACGATCGACAGATCGCCGAATCGAACCGCCTTGTCGACCGGCGCCTCGAATTGCGAGACCCGCGCGGTGATCTTGTCGAGCCCCTGCAACAGGGCGACCGGCTCCGGAATCGTCTCCGCGGCCATGGCCGGCACCGCCGCCACAACCAGGCCGGCCAATGCCGCGGCGATCCTCATTTGCGGTACGGGTTGATGAGCCCGGCGACGATGCCGGCGAGAACCTCGCGAATCTGGCGCTCGTCGCAGCCCATCAACACCGCGTCCTCCAACGCGTCCTGGGCAAGCCCGCGCAACTCGGCGAGATTTTCGTTCAGCACCTTGATCTTTTCGATGCACGAAACAGGCTCCCCTTCGGGAGTCTTCCAGGTCGGGAATTGTTCGGCTGGGGGTGATGCCATCGCTGTCCGGGTTCGGCTGTTCATGCGGTTGTCAATAAGGTGGTCATTCCGCGACCCGAACGAAGAGAAGACGCCGGCAACCCGCGACCGATCGCAACCGTCACTTGGCCGGGGCTGCGCCCGGCGACGGCAATTCACCCGACGGCGCCGCCCCGCCCGCGCCTGGCTTCTTTTGTCCGCCCGGCGGAGAAAAGATCATCTGCCCGATCAGGTTCTCCAGGTTTACCGACGATTGGGTGTATTTGATCGTGCCGCCCGGAGGGATCGTCTTGTCCGACCCGCCCGGCACCAGCGACAGGTATTTATCGCCCAGCAGCCCCGCCGAGACGATCTCGGCGACCGTGTCATCGGGCAATTTGATCGCCGGGTCGATGCTCATCTGCACCGATGCCAGAAAGGTCTTCGGGTCGAGCGATTCCGACAGCACCGAGCCGACCTTGATGCCGCTGATGCGCACATCGCCGCCGTCGCGGATGCCGTCGATCCGCTGGAACTGGGCGTTGATCGTATAGCCACGCACCTCCCTGACCCGGCTCGTATTGTAGGCGAAGTACAGGAACACCGCGGCGACGAGCAGCACGACGGCTCCGAGCACCGCCTCGATCAGATTGCCCTTCATCGGCTTGTTCCAGCCCCCCTGCCCCCCGGCGCGCTCAGCCCGGCGTCCACGGCTCGTAATCGGCGGTAGACGAGGAGCGGTGCCCGCCGCGCAGGATCGAACCCGGCGGGTGGTAGGCCTGCGGCGTGCCGGTCATGTTCGGCTGATGATCCTTCTCCCAGGGATAGCGGGTGCGCGGCTGCGGCACCGTGTCGACCATGTGATGCAGCCAGGCATGCCACTCGGCCGGCACTTTTGACCCCTCCGGCTCGCCCTTGTAGATGACCCAGCGCCGCTCGCGGCTGAAACGCCCGCCGCCGCGCCCGGACGGTTTGGCGCCCTTCAGGCGGTAATAGCGATTGCCGTAGGCATCGCTGCCCACCAGCTCGCCGCGGAGCAGCGTCAATAACCGAGTCCCCAAGGTCGTCACGTCGTCCTCGTTATCTTTCGCGCGCGGGAGATTGCACCGCCCGGAGGCGCCGGTAAAGGCCCGAACCGCTGCGCGGCTCAGCGGGAATCGTTCTCCGTCGCCGCGCCCGTCGAGGCCGGAGGCGGGTCCTCGCGGTCCCGGATGCCGCGGCGCCAGGGCGCCTTTGCCGGGAGGCCGGAGCCGCTCTTCAAGGCTCAACATTGGGTGCCATGCGGCTTGTCAACTACTAAATCTAGTTGACATAGGGGTGCTGGGCGGTCGCATTCTATGTCGGAAAAGGCCGCGTGACGCGGGAGGTTAGGGGAACCTCAGCCCGGCGCGCCGCGGAAGTCGGGGGAGAGGATTATGCGTATCGCGCGTCGCTTTACCACCGCGGGTGTCGACCCTTACGAGACCGTGGCGTTCCGCATCGCCGCCAGCGAGATCCGCAACCCCGACGGATCGGTCGTGTTCGCCGCCGAGGGAATCGAGGTTCCGGCGGATTGGAGCCAGGTCGCCAGCGACATTCTCGCCCAGAAATATTTGCGCAAGGCCGGGGTGCCGTCGCAATTGCGCCCGGTGGAGGAGCCGGGCGTACCGGCATGGCTGTGGCGCCATGTTCCCGATGAAGCGATGCTGGCGCTGCTGCCGAAGGACGAACGCTATGGCGGCGAGACCAGCGCCAAGCAGTGCTTCGACCGCCTCGCCGGCACCTGGACCTATTGGGGCTGGCAGGGCGGCTATTTCGACAGCGAGGAGGACGCGCTCGCCTTCTACGATGAACTGCGTCTGATGCTGGCGCGCCAGATGGGCGCGCCGAACTCGCCGCAATGGTTCAATACCGGCCTCTACTGGGCCTATGGCATCGGCGGCCCGGCGCAGGGCCACTATTACGTCGATCACCGCACCGGCAAGGTGCGCGCGTCGGACAACGCCTACGAGCACCCGCAGCCGCACGCCTGCTTTATCCAGTCGGTCGCCGACGACCTCGTCAACGAAGGCGGGATCATGGATTTGTGGGTGCGCGAGGCGCGCCTGTTCAAATACGGCTCCGGCACTGGCTCGAATTTCTCGAAACTGCGCGGCGACGGCGAGAAACTGTCTGGCGGCGGGCGTTCGTCGGGGCTGATGAGCTTTTTGAAGATCGGCGACCGTGCTGCCGGCGCGATCAAGTCCGGCGGCACGACGCGGCGCGCCGCCAAGATGGTCATCGTCGATGCCGACCACCCCGATATCGAGCAATACATCGACTGGAAGGTCATCGAGGAGCAGAAGGTCGCGGCCCTGGTCGCCGGCTCGAAACTCGCTGCCAGGCATCTCAACCGGATCATGGCGGCGTGCCGGAGCGATGCCGCAAACGACGCCGAAGACCCGTTCGACCCGGCCCGGAACCCCGTGCTGAAAGCCGAGATCCGCGCCGCGCGCCGGGCGATGATCCCGGAAAACTATGTGCAGCGGGTCATCCAGTTCGCCCGCCAGGGCTTCACGACGCTCGACTTCCGCACTTACGACACCGATTGGGATTCCGAGGCCTACCTGACCGTGGCCGGGCAGAATTCCAACAACACGGTGCGCATCACCAACGACTTTCTCGACCGGGTCCGCAACGGCCAGGAATGGCAGCTGACGCGCCGCACCGACGGCAAGATCGCCAAGACGCTGCCGGCGCGTGAATTGTGGGACCGCATCGGCTATGCCGCCTGGGCCTCGGCCGATCCCGGCGTGCAGTTCGACACCACGATCAACGAGTGGCACACCTGCCCCGAAAGCGGCCGGATCAATGCCTCGAACCCGTGCTCCGAATACATGTTTCTCGACGACACGGCGTGCAACCTGGCATCGCTGAACCTGCTCGCCTACCGCAACGAAGACGGCAGCTTCAATGTCGGCGATTTCCGCCACGCGGTGCGGCTGTGGACGCTCGTGCTCGAACTCTCGGTGATGATGGCGCAGTTCCCGTCGAAGGAGATCGCGCGGCTTTCCTATGCCTACCGCACGCTCGGCCTCGGCTACGCCAATCTGGGTGGATTGTTGATGTCGATGGGCATTGCCTATGACAGCGACGAGGGCCGGGCCATCGGCGGTGCGGTCACTGCGCTGCTGACCGGCGGGTGCTACGCGACCTCGGCCGAGCTGGCGGGCGAGCTTGGCGCCTTTCCCGGCTATGCCAAAAACCGCGCGGCGATGCTCCGGGTGATCCGCAACCACCGCCGCGCCGCCCACGGCGAAAGCATCGGGTATGAGCGGCTGTCGGTATTGCCGGTGCCGCTCGACATCGCCCACTGCCCCGACAAGCCCCTCGCCGAGGCCGCCGCGGCGGCGTGGGATGCCGCGCTGACGCTTGGCGAAAAGCACGGCTTCCGCAACGCGCAGGTCACCGTGATCGCGCCCACCGGCACGATCGGCCTGGTGATGGATTGCGACACCACCGGGATCGAGCCCGATTTTGCCCTGGTCAAGTTCAAGAAACTGGCCGGCGGCGGCTATTTCAAGATCATCAACCGCATGGTGCCGCAGGCGCTGGCGGCGCTCGGCTACGGCGATGCCGAGATCGCCGCGATCGAGCGGTATGCCCTGGGCCGCGGCACGCTCGCCGGCGCGCCGGCGATCAACCACGAAAGCCTCGCCGCGAAAGGCTTCGACGAGGCGACGCTCGCCGCGTTGGAGACGGCCGTAGCCACCGCCTTCGACATCAAGTTCGCCTTCAACAAATGGACTCTCGGCGAAGCTTTCTGCACCGGCCGGCTCGGCCTCGATCCGGCTGCGCTCAACGATCAGGGCTTTGACCTGCTCGCGGCGCTCGGCTTCACCCGGGCCGAGATCGACGCCGCCAACACCTATTGCTGCGGCGCCATGACGCTGGAGGGCGCGCCGCATCTGAAACCCGAACACCTGCCGGTGTTCGATTGCGCCAACCCGTGCGGGCCCAACGGCAGGCGCTGCCTCTCGGTCGACAGCCACATCCGGATGATGGCGGCGGCGCAGCCCTTTGTGACCGGCGCCATCTCGAAGACGATCAACATGCCGAACGCGGCGACGGTCGAGGAGTGCAAGGCGGCCTACCTGCTGTCGTGGCAGCTCGGCCTCAAGGCGACGGCGCTGTATCGCGACGGCTCGAAATTGTCTCAGCCGCTCGCCTCGACGCTGTTCGGCGTGGATGACGATGCGGCCGAAGACAAGGCGGCCGAGCTTTACGCCCAGTCCCCTGCCGCGCGCGCTCCGGTCGTGGCCGAGCGCATCATCGAGCGGGTCATCGAGAAATACATCCGCCACGGCGAGCGCCGCCGGCTGCCCAGCCGGCGCAAGGGCTACACCCAGAAGGCCACGGTCAGCGGCCACAAGGTCTATTTGCGCACCGGCGAATACGACGACGGCAAGCTCGCCGAGGTGTTCATCGACATGCACAAGGAGGGCTCGGCCTTCCGCTCGCTGATGAACAATTTCGCCATCGCGATCTCGATCGGATTGCAATACGGCGTGCCGCTCGAGGAGTTCGTCGAGGCGTTCACCTTCACCCGGTTCGAGCCGTCGGGGATCGTCGATGGCAACGACGCGATCAAGATGGCGACCTCGATCCTGGACTACATCTTCCGCGAGCTGGCGATCTCGTATCTCGACCGCAGCGACCTCGCCCATGTCGAGCCCGACGATCTGATGCCGGACACGATCGGCAAGGGTTCGGCGCAATCGAACCTGGCGGAGGCCGGGGAGCCGCGGCCCCCGGTGCAGGTGCGCCCCGAGGTTGCCGCGATCATGCAGCGGGTGACATCGAACGGGTTCGTGCGCAACAAGCTGACCGTCTTGCACGGCGGCGGCGGCAAGCGCGGCGGCGCCGTTCGCAGCGAGGCCGTGGCCGAGATGCCGCTCTTTGCCCAAACCTTGGCGGTCGAGACTGCGGCGGTAGCCGCGCTGGTGCCGGCGCAGGATCCCCGTCTCGAACAGATTCGCGCGGCGCGGCTCAAAGGCTACGAGGGCGACAGTTGCGAGGAATGCGGCAACTTCACCCTCGTGCGCAACGGCACCTGCCTCAAATGCGACACCTGCGGCAGCACCAGCGGGTGCAGCTGAACCGGCGCCGGAGCACCTACCCTTGCGGGGTCAGCAAGGTCACGTCCATCGCGCAGGCGCCGTCGAAGGCGGCGCGGCGGCTTGACAGGCGGATCGTCAGCGGGTGGTTGGCCGCCGCCTCGAGCGCCAGCGGGAAATTGACTTCGAGACCGCCTTCGCGCTCGGGCTTCACCGTGGTCGCTGCCAACGGCCGGTCGGCGATCAGCTCGACGAGAAACTCGTGCTCGGTCGCCTCCCGCGAAAACAGCAGCTTTATCGTCATCAGCCACGCGCCGGCCGCGACCATGATGCCGGGCCCCTGCAAAAGGCATCGCGCCCGCCCGGTAATGTCGATGATCCACGCCGCGCGCTCGGCGGGCCGGTCGCCGAGAAAGAACAGTTCGCGCGCCCACGACAGTGGCGTCAGGGTCCCGGAATCGAAGTAATTGACGTAGCCGGCGAGCGCGCCCTCTGCCCAGGCGCGCGGGTCCGGGGCGACCGCCTCCCACCGCGCCGCCGCACCGGCGAAATCGATGCCCAGCCCCTGCTCGGCCAGAGCGCCGACGATGCCGGCGATTTGGGCCGGTTCGGCGGCGAGTTCAAGATGGCCGGCGATCGCGTTGGCGGCCGCGACCGGATCGGCGGCAGCCTCGGCGGCGCGGACAATTCCCGCCCCGGCACCGCGGTCGCAGGAGGCGATCGCGGCGCAGCTCGAGGCAACGACCGGGATCGCGTCGGCAACCTGGGCGGCCTCGCCGCCGAGATCGGCCACCGCATGCCGCGGATCGTCGAGCGCGATGATAAAGCGCCGGCCGCGTTCGGCGAGCGCGTCGCGCAATCGGCCGTCAGGGCGGCGACAGGCGACCACCCCGTGCGATGTCCCGGTTCGGATCGCCGACGCGGCGAGATCGGGCAATGTGTCGGCGGCGAGCACCGCGGCCGCGCCTTGCGCCCGGCGCGCAAGCTGCGCGACGACCGCGTCGCACCATTCGGCAAAGCGGCCCGGAAGACCGATCACAAAATACAGCATCCGGCAACCGGATCGAGGATGGGAACGGACATTTCTAAAGCAAAATATGCTTGCGCGGAAACGGTTCCGCCCCGAGTGTGGGCAGTCTTATGCGGTGCATCGGCGAATGATTCTGTTTTCGGTCGGGCTTCCAGGCCCTTTTGCCGAGTGGTGCGACGCCGTGGCGGCGCGGCTGATCGAGACGCATTTCGGCTCGGCCAGCCTGATGAACGCGGAGTCGCCTGAACAGGTCGCCGCCGATCTGATCGAGGCAAGGGCCGAGCATCTGGTGGTCTGGGCGCGCGTGCCTTCGGAACCGCTGCGCGCGCTTTTTGCAGGCGCGCCGCTGCTCGTATCGTTCGACGATCCGCGGCGGGCAGTCCATGAACTCGCCGCCGTGCGCGGCGCCGATCTCTGCTCCGCGACGCGCGATGCGGCGCAGAGCTGTGCCGCGGCGTTTGTGTGCGCGTCGATGCCGGGCACGGTATTGCTGCATGCCGACCGCCACGGCCGCGACCCGGCCGCTTCCGTCGCCGCCGTCGCGCAGGCCTGCGGGTTGGCGCTCGATGCGGAGGAAACCGCAGCGCTGCTGGCGCAGGTGCCCTTTCCCGGCGATGCCGTCGGCTTCGTGCCGGCGGGCCCGTGGTGGGAATCGCTCGCCGCCGAGCAGCACGCCCTCGTCGAGGGGGCGCTCGGAGCCTATCGCCGCCATTTCGCGGGCGAGGATTTCGGCGAGATCGTGTGGGACCGGACCCTGCTGTGGCTCGCCGCCGACCGCGGCCGCCATGCCGGCGAGGCGATCGAGATCGGCGGGACGCCTGCCGAGCTCGCCTGCGGCCCCGATATCGGGATGCCGCCGGGGCAATGGAATGCCGCGTTGACCCTGGGAATATCCAGGGAAGCGGCGGGATTCGCCTTCGACATCGAAATCTGGGCGCGCTCGCACAACGAGCGGCTGGCGCGGGCCAGCGTGGTCCCCGACGGGCGCGGCCTGGGCTCGGCCACCGTTGCTTTCGACATTACCGCGCCGACCGGGCAGACAATCGGCTTCAGCATCGCCTCGACCGGGGCCGGCGCCGGCGGCCGGCTGGCGCTCGGCCATGTGGTTGTGGCTCCCCGCCCGAACGACGGTTCCGACATCCCGTCGGAGCTCGCGACCGTGCTCGGGCTGGGCTGAGGCCGGCGCGTTGTTGCCGATAGCCCCGGGTTTGCATAACGTGCCGTGTCCGCCGGCGACAGGCGGAACGGCGGGCAGGCGGGCGCGGCACGGTTCGGACATGCGATGAAAATTCTGGTGACAGGAGGAGCCGGATTTATCGGCTCGGCGGTATGCCGGCTGTTCGTCGCGGAATACGGCGCCGCCATTCTGAACCTCGACAAATTGACCTATGCGGCCAATCTCGATTCGCTGCGCGGCATTGCCAACCACCCCGGCTATCGGCTCAGCCGCGCCGACATCTGCGACCGCGCGGCGGTCGCGGCCTTGTTTGAAGCGTTCGCCCCGGACGCGGTGTTGCATCTTGCCGCCGAATCACATGTCGATCGCTCGATCGACGGCCCCGGCGCGTTCGTGAAGACCAACATCGAGGGCACCTATACGATGCTCGAAGCCGCGCTCGCCTATTGGCGCAGCCTGCCGGGCGAGCGGGCCGATCGTTTCCGCTTTCATCACGTCTCGACCGACGAAGTGTTCGGCTCGCTCGGCTCGACCGGCCGGTTCAGCGAGACAAGCCGGTATCAGCCGAATTCTCCCTACGCGGCGTCAAAGGCCGCCGCCGACCATTTGGCGCGCGCCTGGCACGAAACCTTCGGCCTGCCGGTGGTGATGACCAATTGCTCGAACAATTACGGCCCCTACCATTTTCCGGAAAAGCTGATCCCGCTGGCCTTGCTGAAGGCGCTGCACGGCGAGCCGATCCCGGTCTACGGCCAGGGCGACAACGTGCGCGATTGGCTTTATGTCGACGACCACGCCCGCGCCCTCCATGCGGTGTTGACCGGCGGCCGGCCGGGCGAGAGCTACAACATCGGCGGCGACGGCGAGCGCACCAATCTCGATGTCGTCACCGCGATCTGCGCCCTGCTCGACGAACTGGTGCCGGCTTCGCCGCACCGGCCCCACGCCGGGCTGATCACCTTTGTCCGCGACCGGCCCGGGCACGACCGGCGCTATGCCATGGATTGGAGCAAATTGCGCCGTGAACTCGCCTGGACGCCGCGCGAGAGCTTCGACACCGGTCTGCGCAAGACCGTGCAATGGTATCTCGACAACCGCTGGTGGTGGGAGCCGATCTGGACCGGGCGCTATCGCGGCGACCGCCTCGGGACCGGCGAAGCCGCGCCCGTCGCGGCGGCGGATTGAGGTGCCGATGGCGGCGGGACGCAAAGGATGAAAGGGATTGTCCTGGCCGGCGGCTCCGGCACGCGGCTCTATCCGGTGACGCTGGTCGTCAGCAAGCAGCTCATGCCGGTTTACGACAAGCCGATGATCTATTACCCGCTGACGACGCTGATGCTGGCCGGCATTCGCGAGGTTCTGGTCATCACCACGCCCGACGACCGGAACCGTTTCGAAGCCCTGCTCGGCGACGGGAGCCAGTGGGGGATCGCGATCTCGTACGCGACGCAGGCACGGCCGGAAGGCCTCGCCCAGGCCTTCATCATCGGCCGCGATTTTGTCGGCGACGACCCGGTCGCGCTGGTTCTCGGCGACAACATCTTCTACGGCGGCGGGTTGTCGGCGACATTGCAGCGCGCTGCCGCCCCCTGCCCCGGCGCCACGGTCTTCGCCTATCAGGTGCGCAACCCCCAGGCCTACGGCGTCGTCGAGTTCGATCGCCAGGGAATGGCGGTCGCGATCGAGGAAAAGCCGGCGCAGCCGCGCTCTCATTGGGCGGTGACCGGGCTCTATTTCTACGACAACGCGGCGCTGGGGATCGCCGCCGACCTCAAGCCCTCGGCGCGCGGCGAACTCGAAATCACCGACCTCAACAACGTCTATTTGCGCGCCGGGGCGCTGCGGGTGGAGCGGCTGGGGCGCGGCACCGCGTGGTTCGACACCGGCACGCACGACTCGCTGATCGAGGCCGGCGAGTTCGTCCGCACCATCGAATTGCGGCAAGGTCTCAAGATCGCCTGCCCCGAGGAAGTCGCCCTGCACATGGGGTATATCGACCGCGACCGGGTCGCCGCGGCAGCGCGCCGCTTCAACAACAGCGAGTACGGGCGTTATCTTGCCGCCTTGCTGGGGTAAAGCGGCGTCCGGACGCAGCGTCGCCGTCGCAACGGTTGCCACCAAGCCGAAAGGACCAGGATCATGAGCGGCTCGGGATTTGCCTACACGAACCTGTTCGCGCGCAGCCTGCCGGCGCCGGCGCTGCGTTTTGCCGGCTATCCGAAATACAATTTCATCGGCGGCCATAACGATCCGACCCTGATCCCGGTCGATGGGCTGATCGCCGCAGCAACCGCCGCGCTGCGCAAGGAAGGCCCGAAGCTGGCGATGTACACCGCTGCCCAAGGCGCGCAGGGCTATCTGGGCCTGCGCGAATTCGTCAAGAGCAAGGCGCGGCGGCGCGGCATCGACTGCTCGACCGACGACATCCTGATAACCGCCGGCTCCGGCCAGGGCATCGATCTGGTCAACGCGGTGCTGCTCGAACCCGGCGACACCGTGATCCTCGAAGAATTCTCGTACCAGGGCGCCATCAACAAACTGAAGCGCGACGGCCAGAAGATCGTCGCCGCCCCGCTCGACGAAGACGGCATCAAGGTGGATGCGCTCGGCGAAATCCTCGGCCGATTGAAGCGCGACGGCACGACGCCGAAATACATCTATACGATCCCGACCGTGCAGAACCCGACCGGCAGCATCATGCCGCTGGCCCGCCGCCGGCAATTGATCGCGGTGGCCCAGGAATACGGCGTGCCGATCTTCGAGGACGAGTGCTACGCCGACCTGATCTGGGGCGGGCGCGAAGTGCCGCCCGCATTGTATTCGCTCGATCCCCAGCACGTCGTTCACATCGGCTCGTTCTCGAAGACGCTGGCGCCGGCGCTGCGGCTCGGCTACGCAATCGCCGATTGGGACTTCATGAGCCGGATGATCGCCTGCCGCAGCGACAGCGGCTGCGGCGCGCTCGAACAGATGGTCGTGGCCGAGTATTTCTCGCAGCATTTCGGCGAGCACGTCGACGAATTGAGCGAAACCCTGAAGGGCAAGCTCGACACGATGGTCGAGGCGCTGGAGCGCGAATTCGGCACCGCGGTCGAGCCGTGGATCCCGAAGGGCGGCATCTTCCTGTGGATGAAATTGCCCGACCAGGTGGACATCATGAAGCTGGTGCAGCCCGCCGCGGCAGCGGGAATCGCCCTCAACCCGGGGCCGGAATGGTCGGTCGAGGCGGCACCGGCGCGCTCTCGGCTGCGGCTGTGCTTTGCCCTGGCCAGCAAGGAAGAGATCAGGGCCGGGGTCGCCGAATTCGCGCGGGTCTGCTACGAACAGACCGGCATCCCGGTGCGCAGCGCCAACGTGCAGCGGGCCCGCGCCGGGGAGTGACGATGGCACGTTCGGACCGCATCGACGCGGTATTGCGCGGCGCGGTGGAGCGCGGCGAGGTCCCGGGGGTGGTGGCGATGGCCGCCGGCGACGGCGGCGTGTGCTACGAAGGCGCGTTTGGATGGCGCGAATTGCCGGCCGGGCCGCGGATGACGCTCGACACGGTGTTCCGCATCGCCTCGATGACGAAAGCGATCACCTCGGTGGCGGCGTTGCGGCTCGTCGAGCATGGCAAGCTCAGCCTCGATGGCCCGGTGCCCGATATCGACCCGGCCTTGACCGCGCCGCAAGTCCTCGACGGCTTCGACGCCGCCGGCCGCCCGGTGCTGCGCCCGGCCCGGCGGCCGATCACGCTGCGCCACCTGCTGACCCACACCGCCGGGTTCAGCTACGAGGCGTGGAACCCCGACATGCTGCGCTATGTCGCCGCCACCGGCACGCCGGCGACCGCCACCGGCAAGCGCGCGGCCCTGCGCCTGCCGCTTGCCTTCGACCCCGGCGAGCGCTGGGAATACGGCATCAATATCGACTGGGTCGGGCGCATCGTGGAGGAGATCGCGGGCGAACCGCTCGACATCCACCTGCGCCGACACATCCTCGCCCCTCTCGGCATGGGCGATACCGGCTTCGTCACCACCGCGGAGCAGCGGGCCCGGCAGGCGGCGATCCATCAGCGCAACGGCGCCGGCGCGCTGGAGGCGCAGCCGCTGGAGGTTCCGTTCGCGCCGGAATTCTATGCCGGCGGCGGCGGGCTTTATTCGACCGCGGGCGATTATCTGACCTTCCTGCGGATGCTGATGAACGGCGGCACGTATAACGGGGTCGAGATCCTGGGCCGGGAGACGGTGGCGCGCCTCGGCGAGAACCATATCGGCGGATTGCAGGCCGGCATCATGAAGACGACGACCCCGGCGCGTTCCAACGACGTCGATTTCTTCCCGAATGCGCCGGTGCGCTGGGGCCTTGCGGCGCTCATCAACCTGGCGCCGGGACCGCATGGCCGCAGCCCCGGCAGCCTTGCCTGGGCCGGGTTGTTCAACACCTATTACTGGCTCGACCCCGCGCGGCGCATCGCCGCCGTCATCATGACCCAGATATTGCCCTTCGCCGATCATCGCGCGGTAGCGTTGTACGGAGAGTTCGAGCGCGCCGTTTACGACACGATGAGCGCCTCCTGAACCGTAGCAACAGCCGGCAAGCCGATTATGCGACCGCGTCTGACTATCGTTCTATTTCCCTGTCTTCTCCTGGCCCTCGCCGCCTGCACCCCGCCGCAGCCGGCGCCGAGAACGGCGGGGACCGCGCTGGCGGTCGCGCAAGGCCTGATCGTCGTCCGCGATTTCCGGGTAAATTCCTCGACCCGGGTCGTGGTCGATACCAGCTTCGGCTTTGCCCTCGACCGCGGTCCGGGCGTGCCCTTGCAGAAGCGGGCGGATTCGATCTCGCGAGCCGCCGCCTTCGATGTCGCCGACGCCCTAACCGATCGCCTGCGCCAGCTCGGCTACACGGCGGTGCATGCCAGCCGCTATACCCCCATCCAGGCCAGCAGGGCGCTGGCCGTCGTCGGCACGTTGCGCGAGGTCAATGAAGGACACCGCCGCGACGTCGGCCACGAGCACGCCGACGTGATCGCCGATGCCGAGATCGACGAAGCGACGCCCGGGCTCACCCCGCTGCTCGCGGTTCACGTCGATTCGAGGCAGCTCGCAGAAGACGGCGCCGCCGGCACCGAAGGGCCGGGTGCGCCGGCATTCAGCATCGCGGCGGCGCGGGTCGGCCGCGAGATCGCCAACTCGGTCGTCAAGGTGGCGCAACAGGCCGGCATCTCGCCGACCACCGCCCGCTGATGCCTACGAGCCGGGCACGGTGCCTTTCGGCAAGGTCTCGCAATAGCGCGCGATCTCGCCCGGGGTCGTAATCCACAACTCGTCGCGATGCGCCATGATGTGCCGCACCGCGCCGCGGAATGCGCGCAGGCGAAACGGCTGGCCGATGATGAACGGATGCAGGGCCAGCGCAAAGACCAGCGGATATTTCTTCGACTGCGCCAGCATCTCGTCGAACTGGTCGACGATCATCTCGGCGAATTGCCGGCCGGTATGGCGGCGGAAGACGAGGCTCGGCGAATCGTTCAACTCGATCGGATAAGGCACCGACAGGATCGGCCCGGCGCGCGTCTTCATCCAGATCGGCTGGTCGTCGAGCGCCCAATCCATCACGTAGCGATAGCCGGCCTCCTTCAAGAGATCGAGCGTGACGCCGGTCTCGGCGATGTAAGGGCCGAGCCAGCCCTCCGGCCGTCTGCCGGTCAGGCGCGCCACAGTCTCGGTGCATTCGGCGATCAGGCGCGCCTCGTCGTCTTCCCACAACACGTCCTGGCGCTCGGAATTGGTGCGGCCGTGGCCGACATACTCGTCGCCGCGGCCGTTGAGGCGCTCGACGATCGCCGGGCACTCCTCGAGCACCGCCGAGTTGACGTTGTGCGCGCCGGGAAGGCCGAATTCGTCGAGGAGGTCGAGGTAGTACCACAGGCCGACCCGGTTGCCGTAATCGCGCCAGGCGTAATTACGTTGCGATTGCGGCGCCGCCGCCCCGGTCGAATCGCTGCCGAGCCCGGCGCCGAACGCGAAATACTCGATGTTGTTGCAGAACGTGACCGCGAGCCGCTTGCCCTCAGGCCAGTCGTAGACCGGCCGCTGGTGGATCGGCGCATAATCGTAGCGGTTGTGGCGCGGGAGTTTCATCGCTGGCCTCACTGCTGACCCTCACCCGCCTCGCGCCGGCGATGCCGGCTCTCGGCACCCTCTCCCGCAGTGCGGGAGAAGGAGGGACCCATCGCGCAGCGATGGGAGGGTGAGGGAACTCACCGCCCCTTGAACACCGGGCGGCGCTTTTCCATGAAGGCGGTGCGGCCTTCGACGTAATCCTCGCTGGCGAAGCATTCGGCGACGACGCGGCGGCAGAGATCCATGTCGCGCTGCGATTCGTCCTTCACGGCCTCGCGGATGATCTGCTTGCAGGCGCGCACGGTTAACGGCGCGTTGGCGGCGATCATGTCGGCGGTCGCCTTGACCGTGTCTTCGAGCTCATCGCCCGGCACCACGCGGTTGACGAGCCCGATGCGCAAGGCTTCCTCGGCGGTGAACTGCCGCGCGGTATAGAAGATTTCGCGGGCATAGGCCGGGCCGACCAGGTCGACCAGCTTCTTGATCCCGTCATAGGCATAGCCGAGGCCGAGCTTGGCGGCGGGTATCCCAAAGCGCGAGCCCTCGGCGGCGATGCGGATGTCGCAGGCGATCGCGGTCCCCATCCCGCCGCCGATGCAATAGCCGCGGATCATCGCGATCGTCGGCTTCAGCGTGTCCTGAAGCCTGAGCCGCGCGGCTTCCGAGGTCTTGTTGTAAAGCGCGATCGCCTCCTCGCTCGACCGCTTTTCCTTGAATTCCGAGATGTCGGCGCCCGAGACGAAGGCCTTGCCGCCGGCGCCCGACAACACGATCACGCGGATCGCATCGTCGGCCTCGAACTCGGCCATGATCTGCGCCAGGCCCTGCCACATGTCGAGCGAGACGGCGTTGTGGCGCGCCGGATTGTTGAACACGATGCGGCCGATCGCACCGTCCTTTTCCATCAGCATCTTGCTGGTCAGCGGCTGGTCGAGCATGGCGGTCTGTTCCTTGTTGAATTGACGATACCGTCATTGCGAGCGCAGCGAAGCAATCCCGTCGATATTGCCGCGTCGCCTCCGGCTCCTCGCAATGACGGCACCTAAATGACTTGTCTTGCGCGCAATTCGGCGATCGCACCCTTGCCCAGCCCCAACTCGCCGAGGATTTCGTCGGTGTGCTGGCCGAGGTCGGGGGTCGCGAGGCGCATGCGCGCCGGCTCTTGTGTGCGCATCATGTTGATTGCCTGGCCCACGACCTTGAGTTCGCCGAGCCGGGCATGATCCATCGGCCGCGCCATTTCAAGATGCTGCACCTGCGGGTCGCCGAATACCTGGTCGATCGTATAGACGGGGCCGCACGGCACCCCGACCTCGTTCATCAATTCGATCCAGTATGCGCTCGGCCTCTGCTTCGTGATCTCGGCGATCACCTCGTTGAGTTTTTTCCGGTTTTTCGAGCGCGCCGGGCCGGTCGCGTAATCGGGGTCGGTCAACAGGTGCGGCACGCCGGCGGCCTCGCAGAAGCGCTTGTACAGGTTGTCGCCCGAGGCGGCGATGTTGATCTGGCCGTCCGCGGTCGGAAACAGCCCGGTCGGGATGCCGGTCGGGTGGTCGTTGCCGGCCTGCTTGGCGACCTCGCCGGCTTGCAGCCAGCGCGACGCCTGGAAATCAAGCATGAAAATCTGCGCTTCCAAGAGCGAAGTATGGACCCACTGCCCCTCGCCGCTTGTCTCGCGTTCCAGCAAGGCCATCAATATGCCTTGGGCCAAGAGGATGCCGGCGCACAGATCGTCGATCGGGATGCCGACGCGCACCGGGCCCTGGCCGGGGATGCCGGTGATCGTCATCAACCCGCCCATGCCCTGGGCGATCTGGTCGACCCCCGGCCGCTTGGCGTAAGGGCCGGTCTGCCCGAAGCCCGAGATGCTGCCATAGACGATGCGCGGGTTGATCTTCCTGACCGATTCGTAATCGACCCCGAGCCGATGCTTTACCGTCGAGCGGAAATTCTCGACGATCACATCGGCCTTTGCGGCCAATTTCATGAAGATGTCGAGACCTTCCTTGGTTTTCAGGTTAAGCGACAATCCGCGCTTGTTGCGATGCAAATTCTGGAAGTCGAACCCCTCGCGCCGCGAGCCGGTGATGTCGTTGGCCGGCGTCCCAGGCGGCTCGATCTTGATGACTTTGGCGCCCCAGTCGGCGAGCTGCCGCACCGCGGTCGGCCCGGCACGGGCATGCGTCAGGTCGAGAACGGTAAAGCGCGACAGCGGCAATGATCCGATGCTCACGATGGGGTTCCTTCGTCGGTTCGCGGAAACTTTCGTCTTTCCCTTGGCGGATCGTCAAGAAATCCCGCCGCAACCGCGACCTGCCCCCGGCGCACGACCGGCCTATCCAGAACTCATATCTAGAAACGGCGGCCGTCATGGCGCTCAGCATCAAAACCGACGAGGCCGATCGTTTGGCCCGCGCCCTGTCACGGCTCACCGGAGAAACCACGACCGAAGCCGTGACCGTGGCGCTGCGCGAGCGATTGGGTCGCGAACGGGCGCGCAGGGGCCGAAGCGCCGATCTTCCCGCCCGCGTCGCAAGGTTTTCCGAGCATATCCGCCGTGCCTACGACACGCGGCCGGTGACCAAGGCGGAATGGGATGCTGCCTGCGGTGACGCCGAATGATCGTCGTCGACTCATCGGCCGTGATCGCCATGATGTTCGGCGAGGGAAACGATGCCCTGCGCCTGGTTCGTCAAGCTGAAACCGGCGCTACTCCGCCCCGCTGGCCTGGCGAAACCGGGTCTTGAGCAAGACGCCGTCACGTGGCGGCAACACGCGCGGCGGCTCGTCGGCGATGATCGCGACGCGGGCGAACAAGGTCTCGCGGGCGGCATGGACGCGGCGCGCGAAATCTCGCAACGCGGCCTCGTCGGTAATGTCCTGGGCCGCGTCGATGCCGCAGGCGCGGGCGATACCGGTCAGCGAGGCGCCCGCCAGCGTGTGGCTTGCCTGCATGCCGGTCTCGCCGTAATGCCCGTTGTCGAACACGGCGATCGCCAGGTTGGGCGGGCGTTGCAACCCGACCGTCGCCAAGGCGCCCATCCCCATCAACATCTCACCGTCGCCGGTGACGACCAGCACCGGCCGGTCGGGCCGGGCGATCGCGAGGCCGAGCCCGACCGTCCCGGCCGCGCCCATCGCGCCCCACAGGTAGAAATTGCGCGCATCGTCGCCGACCGCCGCGGCGTCGTAGGTGGTCGAGCCGAGCCCGGTGACGAGCAGCAACTCGCCGCGCTCGGCGAGCAGGATGCGCATCGCCGCGCGGCGATCGAGGCGTAAATCGTTAGGGAGGGGGT
>JASHNY010000212.1 GCA_030041385.1 Alphaproteobacteria bacterium | reverse complement strand
CCGCCCATCAAGATCTCGGTGACGACCGCGACGATCATCGACACCGGCAAAGCCACCTGCAACCCGGTCAAGATCTGCGGCAAGGCCGCGGGCAACACGATCTCCCACAACAGGCGCCGCTCGCCGGCACCGAGGCTGCGCGCCGACCACAGCAATTCCTTGTCGACGCCGCCGGTGCTGGTGACGGTGGCGGTGACCACGGGAAAGATCGCGCTGAACACGATCATCGTGATCTTCGACGCGTCATACAGCCCGAACCACAGCATGAACACCGGCAGAAAGGCGATCTTGGGCATCGGGAACGCGACCGAGATGATCGGGTCGAAGAACCACCGGGTCAGCGCGTTGCGCGCGATGAGGATGCCGAGCACCACGCCGAGCCCGGCGGCGATCGCGAACCCGACCAGCGTCCGGTACATCGTCTGGCCGAGATTGATGACGAGATCGCCCGACAGCGTGTCGCCCCACACCCGCTCCATGACGGTCGAAAATGCCGGCAGCAGAAAACTGCTGACGATTCCGGCGCGGGCGGCCGCCTCCCAGGCGGCCAATACCAGGATCAGCGTGAAACAGCCGACGAACCCGCGGCCCAATCCGCGGATCGCTTCTGCAAGCGCGCGGCCGGCGCGGCGTCCCGCCGCCGGCGGGGCAAAGCCGGTCCGTCCGATCGCCTCGTTCACTCGCGCCATCTGAGCACCCGCTTCATCAGCAGCAGGAACGAGCGGTCGGCGAGAAAGCCGAGCGCAGCGACGGTCAACACCACCGCAAACATCGCGTCATAGACGCCGCCGTCGCCGAGCCAGCCGATCATGTAGCCGAGGCCGTGGCGCGCGACGATCAGTTCGGTCGACACCAGCAGCACGAAGGCAAAGGCGATCGCGGTGCGGATGCCGGCGAGGATTTCCGGCAAGGCGCCTGGCAATACGACCTGGGTCAGGGTTGCCAGGCGGCTCGCGCCGAGGCTGCGCGCCGACCAGATCAATACCTGGTCGGTGCCGCGCGCGCCGTTGAACGCCGACAGCGTGATCGGCAGCATGCAGCCGATGAAGATCATCAATATCTTCGACGCGCTGCCGAAGCCGAGCCACAGCACGACGACCGGGATCAATGCCGATTTCGGCATCGGGTAGAACGCCTGAACGATCGGGTTGAACACCGTGCGCACCGGCTTCGACCACGCCATCATCACCCCGAGCGGCACGCCGAGCGCGATCGCGGCGGCAAGCCCGGCCACCGCGCGCGACAGCGAGATGAAGGTGTTGTCGCCGAGGTCGCCGCCGGCCAAGAGGCCCCACCACGCCGACCCCACCTTGTCGAGCGCCGGCAATTCCGCCGGCGAAATCACGCCGAGCCGGGTGGCCGCCTCCCAGGCGAGGGCCAGCAGAACGAGCGGCAGGTAGCGCCACAGGCCAGCGAGCAGCCGCGCCGGGGCAAAGAACTCCGGCACCCGAACCGGCGGCCGGCCGAGCGTGCCGGGAGCGGTCGCTTGCGACTGATCAAGAGCCATGGCCGTCGAGCCGCGTCTTGGCCTCCTTGATCAGCGACAGATCGACGTATTTCGGGCTGACCTGGACGCCCCGAGGCAACACCTTGAGCCCGACATCCTCGTTGATCTCGTTCTGGATCGCAGCGATGTCCGGCATCAAATCGGGCGAGCGATAGAAATCGCGCTTGGTAAACGCGTATTCGAGGCTCTTTTCCGGTGCGTGCGTGACCGCGACGGCGATCGCCAGCGCCTCCTTGCGGTTCTTCGGATCGAGGAACCAGCGCATCGCCCGCATGTAATCGGTGTAGAAATCGACCAGCGCGGCCCGGTGCGCGGCGATGAAATCGCTGCGCATGCCCCAGAACACCGCGTCGGAGACGCCGTGGACCTGGTTGGCGTCGAACAGCACGCGGTACTTGCCGCTGTCCATCAGCGGGCTGGCGAATTGGGGCAATAGCTCGATCATGTCGACCTTGCCGTTTTCGAGCATGGCCGGCTGGTTGGCGAAATTGGCCTCGACCGTGGTGATGTCGCTGTCCTCTATGCCGTGCTTGCGCAGCATCGCCCGCATCGTCGAATCCGCCTCCGAGCCGATCGCGTTGGTGGCGACGCGCCGCCCCTTCAAATCGGCGACGGTCTTGACCGGACCGTCCTTGGCGACGACGTACTCGCCCGACCAGTAGCCCGGCTTGCCGGTCTGCAAGACATCGGCGACGACCTTGACGTCGAGATGCGCGTTGGTGATCGCCAGGGCGAAGGCCGAGTCGGAGAACGCCGCAACCTCCAGGTCGTTGATCGCCAGTGCCTGGATCTGCGGCGTGCTGCCGGCATAGCGCACCGGCTGGAAATCGTAGGTCTTGCCCTGGTTCGGCATGATTTCGGGGTGGCGCTTGGCCAATTCGGCGACAAGCGGAGCGAGATGCCCCGGCGTCTGCGCCCAGCCGACGCGGATCGGCACCGGCGCGCTGGCCGCGGCAGCGCCCGTCGCCATCGCCGCGCCGATGCCGACCGCCGCGACAATGGCAATGATGTGTCTCGACTGCATGCCGCCCCTCCCCGTTTCTTCGCTTTAACTTATCGGATTTGCTGGCGCGGTGGCTACCGCCGCCGCTTATCCGGCGCCGCTGCGCTGCGCCAGGATCGCCTCGCCGCGCACCAAATTCCACACGTGGTCGACCATCTCGACAAAGGGCTGGCTGCGGGTGAGGCCCGGGTCCTCCTTGTCGAAGCGGGCCTCGACGATCTCCTTGATGTGGCCCGGCCGCGCCGACATCACGGCGATGCGCTCGGCCAGCAGGACCGCCTCCTGCACGTCGTGGGTGACGAAGATCACGGTCTTGCGTGAGCGCTGCCAGATGCGCAGCAATTCCACCTGCATCAGGTTGCGGGTCTGCGCGTCGAGCGCGCCGAACGGCTCGTCCATCAACAGGATGTGCGGGTCGATCGCCAGCGTGCGGGCGATCGCCGCGCGCTGCTTCATGCCGCCCGAGAGCTGCGCGGGGTAGCTGTCCTCGAACCCGGTGAGGCCGACGAGGTCGATGAACTCGCGCGCCCGGCGCTGCCGCTCCTCGCTCGCCATACCCTGCTTTTCGAGACCGTAGAGGATGTTCTGGCGCACGGTCTTCCATGGGAACAGCGCGAAATGCTGGAACACGATGCCGCGGTCGGGCCCGGGGCCGGCGATCGGCCGGTCGTCGACGCGGATCGCGCCGGCCTCGACCGGCAGGAAGCCGCCGATCAGGTACAGCAATGTGCTCTTGCCGCAGCCGCTCGGCCCCAGCAAGGCGACGAACTCGCGGTCGCGCACCTCGAGCGAGACATTATCGAGCGCCAGGACCGGGCGGCCGCGCGCCGGACGGTAGGTATGGCTGACCCGATCGATGACGATCTGTGCCGGCGCTGCCACGATGCGGTTCGCTCCCTGTCGCATCATAATCTTAGCAGACCATCTCCGCGCGCGGCTTGCGCAAAGTCATCGCACCCGCGGCGCGGCCGGGCGGCTATAGTGCGATTGCAATATCGAGAGGATGGGCGATGACGATTGCGGTGCGCCGACTGGCGCCGAGCTTTTGCGGCGAGGTTTGCGGGGTCGATCTCGCCCGCCCCGACGACGAAACGGTGGGGGCGGTCAAGGCGGCGTGGCTCGCCCACAAGGTGCTGGTGTTTCACGACCAGCTTCTCGACGAAGACGCGCTCGTCGCCTTTGCCGGGCGGCTCGGCGAGGTCGAGGTGCATCTGCGCCAGACCCGCACCAGCGGCCGGCGCGAGGTTTTGCTGGTGTCGAACAAGAAGGAAAACGGCGAACCGGTAGGCCGGCTCGGCAACCAGGAGCTGAACTGGCACATGGACCAGATCTTCATGGCCGAGCCGACTGCCGGCACATTGCTTTACGCGGTCGAGGTGACGCCGGAAGGCGGCGACACCTGGTTCTGCGACCTCGGCGCCGCCTATGAGGCGCTGCCGCCGGGGCTGAGAGACAAAATCGACGGGCGCCGCGCCGTCCATTCCGCCGCCACCGCCGACCGCCGCGTCGGCATCCAGCTCACCGAGGCGCAGCGCGCCCACGCCCCCGAGGTCGTCCACCCGCTGGTGCGCACGCACCCGCTCGCCGGCGAGAAGGCGCTCTATTTCAGCCTCAACCACACCGCCCGCATCGACGGCATGTCGGAGGAAGAGAGCCTGCCGATCCTCGAGGAATTGCGGCGCCACGCGACCCAGCCGCAATTCGTTTATGCGCATCACTGGCGGGTCGGCGACCTGGTGCTGTGGGACAACGCCGCGACGATGCACCGGCGCGATCCGTTTCCCGACCATTTCGCCCGGCTGATGCGCCGCGTCGGAGTCAATTTCCCGCACGACCTCAGGGTGCCGTTCTAGACAGCCGCTCCGCACGGAGGAACACGATGATCTGCGATGTCCACGCGCACTACATTCCGCAGGCGTTCAGCGACTTCATGGGCGAGCGCTTTCCGCCGCGCGTCGGCCAGCCGACCCGCACCGGGATCGCCAAGCATCCGGTGTCGGATTCGCCGACCGATATCGCCGGGCGGCTCGAATGGATGGACGCCGCCGGGGTCGGCCGGCAGGTATTGTCGCCGCACCGGCCGCTCTACCTGCCGGACGCCGCCGAGGGCATCCGCGCGGCGCAACTGATCAACGATGGCTATGCCGACCTCGCACACCGCCATCCCGACCGCATCTCGTCATACGTGATGCTGCCCTTGCCGCACATCGACGCGGCATTGAAGGAAATGGAACGCGGCCTCGACCAGCTCGGCTGCGTCGGCGTCATGATGCACATCTCGTGCCTCGAACGATCGGTCGCCGAAAGCGAGTTCGAGCCGATCTATGCCGAGATGAACCGGCGCGGCACGGTCTTGTTCGTGCACCCGGCGGTCACCGGCATCTGCTCGCCGTTCATCAACGAATACGGGTTCCGCGCCGCGGTCGGCACCTCGCTCGAAGACGCGACCTTCGTATTGCACATGATCGCCAAGCAAATCCCGCACCGCTATCCGAACATCAAGTTCATCGTGCCGCATCTCGGCGGGCCGATCCCGATGCTGTTGAACCGGCTCGACAAGCAGGGGCGCCGTGATCACCCGAACCTCGCCGAGGCGCCGAGCGCGACCGCCCGCAAATTCTATTACGACACCGTGTGCTACGGCTCGAAGCCGGCGTTCATGTGCGCCTACGAGGCGTTCGGCGCCGACCATCTGGTCACCGGCAGCGACTATCCGGTATTGCAGGATTGGGAGGCCTATGCCGAAACCTTCGCCTATATCGGCCGGCTCGGCCTGCCCCAGGCGGATTGCGACAAGATCCTGCACCACAACGCGCAGCAATTGTTCGGGTTTGCGCATTAGCCCGAGCCGGCGGCCGGCAGGTCTCAAAATGTAAAACTAGGGAGGCAGCGATGGCTCATACCAGAACCCACATCAAGCGCGAGCGGGCGCAGTCGCGCGGCTACTCGCAGGCGGTCGTCACCGAGGGCGGGCGCGCGATCTGGCTGGCCGGCCAGGTCGCCGGCGAGGACGCGCGGGGCCATTCGCTCGCCGGCAATTTCGACGGGCAGGTGCGCGAGGTGTTCGCCCGGCTCGATGCGACCTTGAAGGAAGCCGGGTCGAAGCTCGCCGACATGGTGACGATGACCGTGTTCATCACCGATGCGCGCTACGGCGACCGCTTCACCGAATTGCGCTGCGAGATTTTCGGCGACAATTTCCCGGCGAGCGCCCTGATCACCGTCGCCGCGCTGGCCCGCCCGGAATTCCTCGTCGAGGTGCAGGGGATCGCGGTTACGGGATAGTCTTCTTCATCCCTCGCCCGCAATGCGGGAGAGGGGCAGACCGACCTACCGCGGCCGATCGCCGGCCAGGGTCACGCGGTGCATGACCCGGCGGTAGCCGTGGTAGTCGTTGACCGGGTTGTGCTGGGCGCAGCGGTTGTCCCACAGCGCCAGCGAGCCCGGCTCCCAACGAAAGCGGCAGGTGAATTCGGGCCTCGTCTGGTGCGCGAACAGAAAGCGCAACAGCGGCTCGCTTTCCTCTTCGGTCATGTCCTTGAAGCGCGAGGTATGGCCGACATTGACATAGAGCGCCCTGCGCCCGGTTTCGGGATGGGTGCGAACCACCGGGTGCAATGCCTCGAAATCGCGGTTCGAGCCGGCACCGGCGCTGCCACCGCGCATGCGGTCCTCGCGGGTTTTGCTGGCGTCGGCCTTGCGCGACGAATTGACCGCGACAAGCGGGTCGATCATCCGCCGCATCCCCTCCGAGAGCGTCTCATAGGCGAGGTACATGTTGGCGAACAGCGTGTCGCCGCCCACGGGCGGAACCTCGCGTGCGATCAGGAACGTGCCCATCGGCGGCTCGTCGAGATAGGCCGTGTCGCTGTGCCAGATGCCGCCGAAATTGACCCGCTCGTGCTCGAGCTTGACCACCGGCGTGACCTCGGGATACCCGTCGAGCCCGGCGACGAACGGGTATTCGACCGGCCGGCCGAAGCGGCGCGCCACCGCAATGAGGCGGTCGGGCGGCAGGTCCTGGCCGCGAAAGAAGATCACCAGATGATCGAGCCAGGCCCGGCGGATCGCTGCGACCATCGCCTCGTCGAGCGGGGCGGACAGGTCGACGCCGCCGATCTCGGCGCCGAGCGCGCCGGAAAGCGGGCGGATATCGAGTGATGCACTGGGCATTGCCGTGGCGCCGAGGCCGTGATTGCCGCATCCTATCTGTCACTGCGGGCGCAGCGAAGCAAGCTTTGGGGAGGACAGGATGGATTTCGGCATCGGCATCGCGACCGCGGCGGATTCGTGGAAGGTGGCGCAGCGCGCCGAGGAACTGGGCTTTACCCATGCCTGGTTTTTCGACACGCAGATGATCACCGCCGACCCGTTCGTGGCGATGGCCGCAGCGGCGGTGAAGACATCGAAAATCCGCCTCGGCACCGGCGTCTTGGTGCCGTCGAACCGGCTCGCCGCGGTCACCGCCAACGCCTTCGCGACGCTCAATGCGCTGGCGCCGGGGCGGATCGATTTCGGCGTCGGCACCGGGTTCTCCGCGCGCCGCGCGATGGGGCTGGGCGCGATGAAGCTCGCCGACATGGAGGAATACATCCGCGTCGTCTACGGCCTGCTGGCCGGCGACATCGTGGAGACCGAGGTCGAAGGCGCACGCCGCAAGATCAAGTTCCTCAACCCCGAGATCGGGCTCTTCAACACGCGCGACGCGATCCCGCTCTACGTCTCGGCCTACGGCCCGCGCTCGCAGGCGCTGACCGCAAAGCTGGGCGCGGCATGGAAATGCTTCATCCAGGACGTGCCGGGCGGCATCGCCGCGCTCGCCAGCATGCAGAAAAGCTGGGCGGAGGCCGGCCGTCCCGCCGATAGCCTATACGCCACCGCCTGGGCCTGCGGCTGCGTGCTGCGGCCGGGCGAGCGTCTCGACAGCGACCGGGTCGTCGCGCAATCCGGCCCGCGCGCCGCGGTATTGCTGCACCGCCACGCCGATCTCGACCAGCAGGGCTGGCAGAACACGACGGTCGTCGAAGCCCCCGAAGGCATCGCCGACGAGGTGCGCCAATATGTCGAGATGGCGCGCCGGTTCGAGCCGGCCGATGCGCGCTACCTCAACAACCACCGCGGCCATTTCGTCTTCGTCAAGCCCGAGGAACGGCACCTGATCACCCCCGAACTGATCCGCCGCACCACCTTCACCGCCCCCGAAGGCGAGATGATCCAGCGCATCGAGGCATTGCGCAGCGCCGGCTGGAAGCAGATCGTCATTCCGCTCGTCCCCGGCCACGAAGACGCGCTCGACGACTGGGCACGGGTCAAGGCTGCGTTCGGATAACAATCCGGCAGCGTTGCGTGCTATCAGTTTCCTATTGATTGCGCTGGGTGTTCCTGATATGTTCGGACAATTAACGCGGGAATATATCGAGCAATTTTCGCGAGGTGCACAATGGTAGCCGCTAAGTTCTTTGACGA
>JASHNY010000211.1 GCA_030041385.1 Alphaproteobacteria bacterium | reverse complement strand
TTGTTCGTTGGGCTCGACACCGGTCCGGTATGCCCCAACCGCTATCGTTGCCAGAATTTCGCAGAATTTGCCTATCTGATCCGCACCGACGCGTCGTCGGGCGCGGCGAAATTGCCTATTGCCGGAGCGCACTGTCGAAAGAGATTTGAACAGTCGCTCGCCCGACCGTCGGAGTGAAACAATCCCGCTAGTTGTATTAAGAATCTTGTTTCTGAGAAAATTCCGGCTCTTTTCAAAGAAAGCTGCCGCGGCGACTAATCGGGTACGCCAGTACCGGTCGGCCACAGGAAAGCGGTTCAGCCAAAGATACCACCCGACATCCTCAAGTTTGCGGAATTGCTTGTGAAAAGTGCATAGGGCCACCAGTTGGTCGCCAGTTCCGATCGGATATCGGACTTCCGATCCGCTTCGTTGGCCGAGCCCCTTCTGGCGAGACCCTGGGAGGAGCCCATCCCGGCTCCATCGGGCAATTTGTTCCGTGGTCACCGAGAATCCGGCCGATTTCGCCCTTTTTGCTACATCGGCAGCCAGTTCATAGCCCGCGGTTTCACTCATCTTCGCAGTAGAGACTGACGCGAACGGGCGCGGGAAGCCTCTCGACCGGATTCTAGCCTCCGCCTCAGCTGCGGCGCGCGAACCGGCGCGCCGTCGGCGACGGAGAGGCAGAATCGTGGCTACTGGGAAGCGGGATTATCAGGCCGAGTACCGGCGCCGCATAGCTCGCGTCCTCGACCGAGGATTGAGCCGATCCCAAGCTCGCGGCCACCCGTGCGCTAGTGAGCCCCACGTCTCGGCGAAGGCCGCCGAGCGCCGGCCGGATCGGAAGCTGCTGGAGGCGCTCAAGACCCTGCGTGACACGCGGAATCTCGGCGAGGCGGCGCGGAAGGCGAAGGTTTCGCCCGAGCGGCTTCGTCGCTTTGTCCGCGGCCTCAACTTTGTCGAGAAGCGGGGCGGCCGGTACCGGGTCGGCGAGGACCCGTGGGAGCGCCGGGTCGTCTTTTATGCCGGCGGGCACAAGGTCGATACGATGGTTCGGGGCTACGAATCGGCGCGAATAATCGGCCTGTACTGGGAAGCCGTCGGCGAATTTCTCAGGATGAACGACCCCGGCCATCTGGCGCCTTTCGTCGGCCACAAGATCACCAACGCCAGCGGCCGAACCTACACCTTCGAAACCCGTCCGAACGCGCTCTACCGGCTCAGCGCCGAGGGCGGCGATGCCTTCGAACAAGTCTATCGGATTGTTGTGTGACAGGAGCTTGTAACGTGACCGATATGGATTACGAGCGAGAGCGCCGCAATCAGCAGCGGCTCGAACGCCTCGGCTCGAACAACCCGAGCTGCATCGTCTGTAGCGAGGATGACCCGTGCTGTCTTGAACGCCACCATGTCGCCGGCAAGGCATTTGGCGACGACCAGATCACCGTCTGCCGAAATTGCCATCGAAAACTCAGCGATCTGCAAAAAGATCACCCGCCCGTCTTGCCGGGCACGCCAACCCGGACCGAATGCGAGGGCCGCAAACTCCTTGGCATCGCCGATCTGTTGGAGTTGTTGAAGTCGTCATCCGAGATTGTCGATTTGGTGAGACAGGCCGGGCTTGACCTGGTCGAGTGGGGCCAGCTCTTCCGCCAATCGGCCGAGGGGGCCGAGCCGTGACGGGCCGAGCCGAGGAGGCCGCCACCCCCGCCCGTGGCTGGCCGCTCGACCATCTCCCGGTCGCGATCCGCGCCTACGTGCCTCCGGCGAAGGCCGAGGCACCCCGGAAATGGCGGCCACCGCCCCAGCCGTCCGAGTGGGTGCTCGTCTTCGATACAGAAACGACGATCGACCCCTCGCAGCGGCTGCGTTTCGGCTCGTTCCAGTGGCGCTGCGGCGACCAACTCGAACGGAGCGGCCTCTTCTATGACCCCACGGCATTGACCGTGCGGGATCGGCGAACGCTCGAGCGGTATGCTCGCGCCCATGACCTCGAATTGATGATGGCAGAGACATTCGTCGAAACCGTGTTCTTCAAGCTTGGTTGTGAGCTGCGGGCAACGATCGTCGGCTTCAACCTGCCGTTCGATCTCTCTCGCCTGGCCATTGATCACGGCCCGGCCCGGCGCCGTCCGATGCGCGGCGGGTTCAGCTTTCAATTCTCAGCGCATCGCTGGCGGCCGAGAATTCAAGTCAAGCACCTGTCGCGTCGGGCGTCGCTGATGCGCTTCACCGTGCCGCTGCGGCAGCGGACGCCGCGCGGGATGCGCAAGCACTCGAAGGCACCAGCGCGACGCGGGTTCTTTGTCGATGTCAAAACCATCGGCGCCGCCCTGACCAGCCGGTCCGACGCGCTCACCTCGTTGGCCGAGTTCCTCAAGGTGCCGAGCCGGAAGATCGCGACCAACGAACACGGGGGAAGGCTCACCCCTGACTACATCGCCTACGCGGTCAACGACACGCAGGTGACCTGGGAATGTTTCGCTGAACTGGCACGGCGCTACGAGCAACACCGGCTGACGCGAACGCCGATACACCGGGTGTTGAGCGAAGCCGGGCTCGGCAAGGCGTATCTCACGGAAATGGGCGTCCAGCCGTGGCGCCTGGTGCAATCGGATTTTCCGCCGTGGCTCATCGACATCATCATGCAGAGCTATTTCGGCGGGCGATCGGAGGTGCACCTGCGGCGAATGCTCTGCCAGGTCGCCTATTGCGATTTTCTGGCGATGTATCCGACGGTCTGCGTCTTGATGGGTTTGTGGCGCTGGGTCACCGCAACCGGAACCACCTGGCAGGATGCGACCGGCGAAACGCAATCCCTGCTCGATCGAATTAGCCTCACGGCTCTTAAGCGATGCGCCACATGGCGCAATCTGATGACGCTCGTTCAGATATTGCCCGAGGACGATGTTCTGCCGGTACGTGTGCAATATGCTGGGGATCGGCAATACACGATCGGGCTCAATCATCTGACCAGCGACCAGCCACGTTGGTACACGCTCGCAGACTGCATCAATTCAAAGCTCCGCACCGGACGATCACCAAAAATCCTCAAGGCCCTGACCTTCGTGCCCCGCGAACGGCAACAGGGGCTCAAGCCGGTCGATATCGCCGGTGACCCGGCATTTCACGTTGATCCCCGGCGCGACGATTTCTTCAAACGTGCAGTCGAATTTCGAACCGGGATAAAGCGGCAATTGAAAACCTGCCCGCCCGAGCAGCGCGAAGTTCTCGACAGTCAGCAGCTCGCGACGAAAATCCTCGCGAACTCAATAAGCTATGGAATATCCCTGGAAATGAATGTCGAGGAATTATCAAAACCTGCGACGGCATTGCGGTACAGCGACGATGGCGGACCATTTCCAATTTCGGTCGACCAATACGAACAACCTGGCCGGTATTTCCATCCGCTGCTGGCAACGCTGGTTACCGGCGCCGCACGGTTGATGCTCGGGATTGCCGAGAGCCTCGCCGTCGGTGCCGGGCTCGATTGGGCGTTCTGCGACACCGACAGCATGGCGTTTGCCAAGCCGTCGGTAATGAGCGACGACGAGTTTTATCGCCACGTCGAGCGGATTCTAACCTGGTTCGAGCAACTAAATCCCTATGAGGGTGCCGGCCATCTCCTGAAACTTGAGGAGGCGAACTTTGCGCTTCGAGACGGCAAGGCATCCGATGAATTGCGCCCGCTGTTTCTCTGGGCCATCTCGGCCAAGCGCTACGCATTGTTCAACATCGACGAAACCGGGTGGCCGATCATCCGCAAAGCGTCAGCCCATGGGCTCGGCCATCTGATTGCCCCATACGGCGAGGATGACGCGCCGGAGACAATCCCGGCACCTGCCATGCCGCTCAAGGACATCGGCGTCGAGCGCTGGCAATACGATGTCTGGTACCGGATCGTCGAAGCCGCGCTCGCCGGAAACCCGAACCAGCCGCCTCTTGCCGATCTGCCGGGCTTCGACAAGCCGGCCGCGAGCCGGTACGCGGCGACGATGCCCGATTTGCTGGCGTGGTTTGACCGCTACAACGAGGACAAGGACTATCCGAGTACCGTTCGACCATTCAATTTCCTGACCGCGTTTCAGCCGGTGCGGCCGTTGTTCTCGGGCTGGGAGACGATCGAGGATGCGACCCCGCCGAAGCGGACCCGGAAACGCGACGCCCTGCCGCGGCCGATTGCACCCTACAATC
>JASHNY010000210.1 GCA_030041385.1 Alphaproteobacteria bacterium | reverse complement strand
GCCTCAGCCAGAACGGCGCGCAGGAAAAACTGACCAAATTGTGGATCGACCGCTGCCTCCGTCATCTCGGCCGGCGCGAGGCCGTCGCTGCGGCGGAATAGCTCAATTGCATAGCGGTCGTGCGTCGTTCGACTGCGCGCTGCGCTCGCGCTCAGGATGAGGGGCGCTGGTGACGCCGTTCTCCGCCCAACCTCATCGTGAGGAGCACTCGTAGGGTGCGTCTCGAAGGACGCACGACCGCCTATCCGGCGAAAGCCTCAAACACCGTGCGCAGCGCCGTTGTCTGGCTGCCGTCCGGGGATAGCGGGACGAGCACGGGCGAGGTGATGCCGGCCGCACGCCATGCCTCCAACCCGTCGCGCACCTGGGCAGCGGGGCCGAACAGGGTGCAGTCGGCGAGCCAGCGGTCGGTCAGGTATTTCGACACCTCGTGGTCGCGCCCGGCGGCGAGCGCGGCCTCGATCCCGGTCATCTCGTCGGCGTAGCCCGCTTCCTTCCAGTAGTTGCGATAGTTCGGCAGCAGCACATAGTTCTGCATCGTCCGGCGTAGCACCGCCTTCGCCTCGCCGACATCGTCGGCGATACAGGTGCGGATGCGGTTGCCGATGTAGAAATTCACGTCGGCGCGCCGGGAAGCAGGCAAAGCGCCGAGCGATTCCACCATGTGCGAGCGGCTGCCGTTGGCGAAGACGATGCCGTCGCCGATCTCGCCGGCGAGCGCGATCATGCGTTTGCGCAGGGTCGCGAGGATGACCGGCGGCAGCCCGCCGACCTGGCTTTCGTAGCCGCGCAGCCGGGCGACGAACTCGCGCGTGTCGCCGAGCGGCTTGCCGGCGGTCACGCCCATGCGCTGGTGCGAGGGCGCGTGCGCGATGCCGATGCCGAAGCGGAAGCGGCCGCCCGACACCTCGTGCAGATACGCGGCGCCGTGCGCGAATTCATCGACGGTCTGGGCATAGATCGGGGCGATCGCGGTCGCGAACGGGATCTGCCCGGTCGCGAAGGCGAGCCCCAGGCATTGCGACAGGTTGCCGTAGGAGCTCGACACCTGGATTTCGGCAAAGCCGCGCCGCTCGATCTCGCGCGCGATCTCCAGCGTCGCCCGCCGCTCTCCCGGCGCCGCGATCAGGTTGAGGCCCGGCAGCTGCTCCGACATGGCGACGGCTCCTTCCATCCGTTCCGACGAAGGCGGCAATTTTCAACGCAGATACCGTGGACCCGCGCCCGCTTGTCTCACATGTGAATGGCCCGGCCGTCGACGGCGAGCGCCGCCTCCTTCATCGCCTCGCTGAGGGTCGGATGGGCGTGGCTGGTGCGGGCGATGTCTTCGGCGCTGGCGCCGAACTCCATGGCCAAGGCGGCCTCGGCGATCATCGTGCCGGCATCGGGGCCGATGATGTGCACGCCGAGGATGCGGTCGTCCGCGCGCGAGGCGAGAATCTTGACGAACCCGTCGGTCTCGCCGTTGGTGCGGGCGCGCGGGGTCGCGGTGAACGGGAACTTGCCGGTCTTGTAGTCGATCCCTGCCGCCTGCAACTCGGCCTCGGTTTTGCCGACCGCGGCAACCTCGGGCCAGGTATAGACCACCGCCGGGATCGCATCGTATTCGACGACGCTTTTCTGCCCGGCGAGGATTTCGGCCAAGGCGACGCCCTCGTCCATCGCCTTGTGCGCCAGCATCGCCCCGCGCACGACATCGCCGATCGCGTAGATGCCGGGCACGTTGGTGGCGAACCCGTCATCGATGACGATACGCCCGGCGCGATCGAGCGCGACCCCGACCGCGTCGAGCCCCAGCCCCTGCGTCAACGGCCGGCGGCCGATCGCGACCAGCACCGCCTCCGCCATGAGTTCGCTGCGCTCGCCGCCGTTGACGGCTTCGAGCGCCAGGGTCACGGCGTCGTTGGCGGCGCGCCCGCCGGCGACCTTGGTGGCGAGCCGGAAGGCGATGCCCTGCCGCGCCAGGATGCGCTGCAGGGCCGGGCCCAGTTCGCCATCCATGTTGGGCAGGATGCGGTCGAGGAATTCGACGATCGTGACCCTGGCACCGAGCCGCGCCCACACCGAGCCGAGTTCGAGGCCGATATAGCCGCCGCCGATCACCGCCAGCCGCTCCGGCACATGGTCGAAGGCGAGCGCGCCGGTCGAGGAGACGATGCGCCGCTCGTCGATGTCGAGCCCGGGCAGCGGCGTGCTTTCCGAGCCGGTGGCGATCGCGATCGCCCGCGCCGCCACCTCCTGGGCGGCGCCGTCCGCGCCGGTGACGACGATCCTGCCGGGCGCGGCGATGCGCGCCTCGCCCTTCAACCAATCGACCTTGTTCTTGCGAAACAGGAACTCGACGCCGCGGGTCAACGTGCCGACGACATCGTCCTTGCGCTTCATCAGCCGGGCGAGGTCGAGCCCCACCTCGCCGAGCGTCACCCCGTGTTCGGCCAGGCCGCGCTTAGCCTCGGCGAATTTCTCCGACGATTGCAGCAGCGCCTTCGACGGGATGCAGCCGATATTGAGGCAGGTGCCGCCCAATGTCGCGCGCCGCTCGACGCACGCGGTCCTGAGGCCGAGCTGGGCGGCGCGGATCGCCGCGACATAGCCGCCCGGCCCGCCGCCGATGACGGCGAGATCGTATGGTTCGGCCATCTAGCGGCCGGCCGCCTGTTTTTTCTCCAGAAGACGCTTGTGCAGGTTGTTGACGATCATGCCGGTCAGCCGCTCGTTATGCATGAACAGGCGCTGGCCGATCGGGTAGGGGTCCTGCTCGGTCACCGCGACCGGCGCGCGCAAAATCTCCTCGGGGGTGACGCCGCGCTCGACAAAGCGCTCGATATAGCCGACCCAGTTCTCGACGATCTGCGCCTGCTCCTTCAGATAGGCCTTGGTGCAGGGCTCGCCGTGGCCGGGCACGATCGTCTCGACATCGAGCGCCTCGATGCTTTTGAGCGCCGCCAGCCACTCCCACGGGTCGCATTCCTGCAGCCAGCTGCGGCATTTGTGGAACACGTTGTCGCCGGTGAACACGACCCCCTCTTCCGGCACGTGCACGCTGGTCTGCGGTGCGGTGTGGCCGGGATGGTGGATGATGTTGAAGGTATGATCGCCGACGCGCAGGGTCAGCCCGTCGCTGAAGGTGACGGTCGGGCCGTGCGAGTCGAGGTAGTCGGGGTGGCCGACCAGCCACACGCTGTCGGGGTCCTGCTGCTTGTAGCGCTCGCGCTTTTCGTCGAGCGAACCGAACGCGGCCAGGTAGCGGTCGAAGCATTCCTGCAGTTTGACCTGCCCGACCACCGGCACGTTGGGGAAATAGGCGTTGCCGGAGATGTGGTCGCCGTGCGGCTCGGTGTTGATCAGGTAGCGGATCGGCGCCTTTTCCTCCATCATCTCGCGCCAGCGCACGGCGTCGATCGGCTGCTGCGGCGAGTCGATCATCACATAGCCGTCGCTGGTCTCGACAAAGCTGGGATTGCAGCCGGCGAAATAGATTTCGCTGAAGCTGTTGCGTCCGACCCTGCGCATCCCGTTCCTCCGCCTCAAATCCACGCGGCGCGCGCCGCCGCGGATTGTCCTCGATTATCCCCGATCATGGCAACAGAGAGGCGCGTCCCGTCCCGCTCAGCCGGTGCCGGGCTGGTAGCGCTCGGCAATTTCGGCGACGCTGCCCGCCGCGATGATGCGCCCCTGGTCGAGCAGGATGGCGCGGTTGCACCATTCCTCGAGCAGCGGCACGTTGTGCGAGGCGAGCACGAGAATGCTCGACCCCGAGACGAAATTCTCCATCCGCCTTTTGGCCTTGGTCAGGAAGCCGGCGTCCCCGGCCGAAAGCCACTCGTCCATCAGCAGGATTTCCGGCGCGAACGTGGTCGCCACGGCAAAGCACAGGCGGATCAGCATGCCGGCGGAATAGGTGCGCACCGGCATGTCGATGTAATAGCCGAGCTCGGTGAAATCGGCGATCTCGTCGACATGCGCACGCATCTGGCGCGGATGGACGCCCATGAACATGCCGCGCATGACGATGTTCTCGCGCCCGGTCGCCTCGGGGTTCACCCCGACCGACGCGGTCAGCAAGGCCGAGACCCGGCCGCTCGAATGCGCCTGGCCGCGGGTCGGCTCGTAAATCCCGGCAAGCACCTTGAGGAGCGTGCTCTTGCCGGCGCCGTTGACGCCGACGAGGGCGAGCCGGTCGCCGTGGCGGATGTCGAGATCGATATCCGACAGGGCCAGCACGCTGACGCGGTCGCGCGCATCCTTGCCGATATTGCCCTGGGTCGTCCGGTTCAGCAGCACTTTCTTCAGCGACCGGCTGCCGCCGCTGTAGATCGGAAACTCGACGGAGACGCCGCGCAGGCGAACAAACGCCATCGGCCTTAAATCCAATAGGCGATGCGGCCGCGAAAGCGGGCGAACACGGCAAAGGTGACCCCGCACCCGAACGCGGTCGAGATCAACAGCAGCGGCCACGAATATTTCGCCACGGCAACCCCGGTCAGCGGCGCGCGCAACACGTCGACCGCCGCGAACAGCGGGTTGATGTCGGCGAGCAGGCGGTAATTGCCGAGCGCGCTCAGCGGATAGAATATCGGCGTGATGAAAAACGCGATCTGCAACACGCTCGCCACGATCGGCGGAATGTCGCGGAACCGCGCGCTGAGAATGCCGAAAAAAATCCCGATCCAGACGCCGTTGAGCGCCAGCACCACGCAGGCGGGAACCACTTCGAGCAGATGCCAATCGACCGGTAGGTCCAGCGCGACGATCCCGATCGGCACGAGCACCAGATTGTGGCCGAGAACGATGAAATTGCGGCAGACCACGCGATAGACGTGGATCGAAAACGGGATCGGCACCTGCTGGATCACGCCTTCGCTGGCGAGAAAGGTCTGGCACCCGTCGGTGATCAGCCCCGAGATCAGCTGCCAGATGATCAGCCCCATCGCCAGATAGGGCACGTAGACGTGAATGTCGGCGTGGAACAGGCGCGCATAGATGACGCCCATCGCCAATACCATCAGCAAGGTGCTGAGCGTCAGCCAGAACGGCCCCAGCACCGAGCCGCGATAGCGCAGCTTGATGTCCTGCCACGCCAACGCCCACCACATCCACGACCAGCTGAGCCCCCGCGCCAGGTCGCGCCAGGCGAGCACGGCGCGGCGGGGCGGCGGCGGCATGTCTTGAACGAGGTCGCGGCCTTCGTCCGGGGCGGCGAATGCGAGTTCCATCAGTCGGCTCGATCGGCGGTCGGCGTCGCGGCGATCCGTCAGCGCCCCGGCCCGCACACCCGAATGCGCGCGGCCCGCATCATCCGATTCCAAGGATTCGGCTCCGAAAAATCCGGCCGGTGCGTGGGCTGCGCCCTATAGCACCGGCCCATCCGCCCGTCCAGCCTCGCGCGGTCAGGGTCACCGTCCACACGATGGCGCAGGGCCGGATTGCGGCATTCGCCACGGATAGGAAATCCGCGGCGGGTTGGCCAGCGCCACCGATCGCCGCGTCAGCACGAGGTTGGGGTTGAAATAGGGGTCGCGGTCGAGCACGGCGTGCCAGCGCGCGCGCATGGTGCCCGTCTCCGCCCTGAACCTGCCGCGCCGCTCGGTTACCAGGTCGGAGCCGCGCGAGGCCGATTCGTGGTGATAAAGCAGCGCCAACGGCGTCCATGCGACGAGATACCCCCGGGCGCGCAGGCGCAAGCACAGATCGACGTCGTTAAAGGCGACGGGCAGATGTTCCGCGTCGAACCCGCCGATCTCGCCAAACACCGTGCGCCGCATCGCCAGGCACGCCGCGGTCACCGCCGACAGGTTCTGCGGCAATGCGGCACGGCCGCCATGGCCGGGATCGGCGGCGGCATAGCCGTGGTGGAAATGGTCGGCGACGCCGCCCGGCTGCAGGATCACGCCGGCGTGCTGCACCCGGCCCCCGGGGTAGAGCAATTTGGCGCCGACGGCGCCGATCTCCGGGCGCATCGCATTGGCCGCCATGTGGCGCAGCCAGTCCGGCGCGATCACGTCGGTGTCGTCGTTCAAAAACACCAGGATGTCGCCGCTCGCCTGGGCCGCGGCCCAATTGTTGATCGCCGAGAAATTGAACGGATGATCGTAGACCAGCACACGCACGCGGCGGTCCTCTGCGAGCTGCCGCAGACAGGCGAGCGTCGCCGGGTCGGCGCTCTGGTTGTCGATGACCAGCACCTCGAAATTGGCGTAGCGCGTGCGGTCGAGCAGGCCGTCGACGCAGCGCGCCAGCATCGCGGCGTTGTCGCGCGTCGGCACGATGATGCTGACCCGCGGCTCGGGGTCGAGGCGGTCGGCCATCGCCCGCTGCGCCGCCGCCACGGCGAGCGGTTTGCGCTCGTCCCGGCCCGGCGCCTTGCGCCGATGATACAGCACATGCGGGATGTGCCGGATCGCCGCGGGCGGGATCGCGCGGGTCACGCGAAGCGCGAGACCGTGGGCGGCGTCGAGGCCGCCTGCCGATGCGAACCCGCCGGCGCCGCGAACCAGGGCGGTGCGATAGACGCCGAGATGCGAGACCATGTCCTGCGATGCCAGTAGGTCGGGGTTCCAGTCGCTCTTGAAATAGGGCTCGCAGCGCTGGCCTCTGCGGTCCAGCCGGTCTTCGTCGCTGTAGACGAGGCCGGCCTCGGGATGCCGGGCGATCTCGCGGGCGACCAGGTACAGCGCGTGCTGCGGCAATATGTCGGCGGCGTCCATCAGCGCGGCGAACTCGCCCCCGGCGATCGCCAGCGCACGGTCGGCGGCGCCGGCAATATCACCCGGTTCCGGGCGCCCCGCGACGCGCACGCGGGGATCGCGCGCCGCATACTCGGCCACCACGCGCGCAACCTGCGGCGCCGCTGCGCCGGCCTCGGCGATGCATAATTCCCAGTGCGGATAAAGCTGCGCCAGCACCGAGCCGAGCGCGGCGCGCAGGTGGCTTTCGGGCAAATCGCCGACCGGCATCAGCACCGAGATCAGGGGTCTTGCCGCCAGCCGCTCGATGTCGTCGCGGATGGCCGCGATATCGGCGCCGTTCAGCGTGTCGTAGCGCCGCGTCCAGCGCCGGTAGGAATTCTCGCCCCGCAACCGCCGCCGAAGGCGCAATACCAGGTCGAAATGGTTCTGGTAGGCGCGTGCGACGACCGCCTGCAGCGGCGACGGCAGCCGGTCGAACATTCCGCCGAGAGCGGTCTTGACGCGCCGGCGCCAGCCGAGGTTGCGGGCGCGTGCGGGGATTTCCTCCGGCACGGGCAGCGTCTCCCTCGTTCTGCGGGCCGAGCCGTTCGGCCGGCCTCGTCGCCGCCGATCGGGCACCGGGCAATTATACAGTCGATTGCCCGCCCACGTACAAGCGGCCGGCGCGCCGCCTGGTGAGGGGAGCGCGGGCGCCGCGACTCCGCGAGAGATTGATTTGCCGCCTCCGCCGCGTTCACATACGGCCGCGACAAGGCCCGCTTGGCGATGGCATAGGGTACGGCGATGCGGGCGGGAGGCCGGATGTCGAGGATGGTCGCGTTCGCCGCCGCAAGCTGGGCCATGCGGCTCGCCGGCGCCGCGCTGATGGCGGCGCTGACAACCGCAGCGCCGGCCGCTGCCGCTGCGCCCCGCTCGGCCGTGGTGCTCCAGCTCGACGGCCCGGCCCAATTCGAGTTTGCCGGCTATTTCGCGGCGCTGTGGAAGGGGTTTTACGACGCCGCCGGACTGACCGTGGAAATCCGGCTCGGCACGGCGCCCGGCACGGCGCCGATCGACCCGGCGCACGAGGTCGCCGACGGGCACGCGCAATTCGGCGTCGGCACGATGCAATTGGTCGTTGACGGCGCACAGGGATTGCCGCTGCTGCTGCTGGCGCCGATTTTCCAGTCGAGCGGCACCGCGATCTATTACCGCGCCGGCGGCGATTTCGCCTCGCCCGGCGCGCTGCTCAAGGCGCGGGTCGGGCGGTTCCCGGCGACCGACATTCTCGATATCGAATTGACCAGCGCGCTGCGCAGCGCGGGGATCGACCCGGCAAGGCTCAGGCCGGTGCCGCTGGCGCCGGGCCAGACCGTGGCCGCGCTTGCCAACCGCGCGGTCGATGTCGCCTCCGGGTCTGCGTGGGACGTGCCGTGGCTGGCGCGCGCCCGCAATCTGGCGCTCGGCTCGTTCGACCCGGCGGCTTACCGCGTCGCATTCTACGGCGACACGCTGTTCACGCTGGCCGGCTTCGCGCAGGACCATCCGGCGACGGTCCGCCGCTTCCGCGACGCCTCGCTGCGCGGCTGGGCCTATGCCCTCGACCACCCGGCCGAGATCGCCGCCCGCCTCGTCGCCGAATTGCCGCCGCCGCCCGGCATCGCCGACCCGGCCGGGTTCGCCCGCTACCAGATCGCCGTGGCCCAGCAATTGTCGCGCTTTCCCGCGGTTCCGCTGGGCCATTCGAGCCTCGCCCGGTGGAACCGCATCGAGGCCGCGCTCGCCGCCGACCGGGCGCTGGTGCGCACCGCCGATGCCGACAGCTTCGTTTACGATCCGGCCTCCGGCGCGCAGGAGGCGGGCGGTTGGCGCGACAGCGCGATCGCGGCGGCCGTGCTCGCCGTCATCGCCCTCGGCACGGCGGCGGTATGGCGCCGTCGGCGTCGGCCCCGC
>JASHNY010000080.1 GCA_030041385.1 Alphaproteobacteria bacterium | reverse complement strand
AAGTCGCGGCCCGAAACCAGCCCGCCGCGTTCCAGGATCGGCCGCATCACCTCGCGCGTCGTCCCCGGATAGGTGGTCGATTCGAGCACCACCAGCTGGCCCCGCCGCAAATGCCGCGCCACCGCCTCCGTGGTCCCGGCGACAAAACTCAAATCCGGCTCGCGCTGCCGCGTCAACGGCGTCGGCACGCACAAAATAATCGCATCCACCTCGGCCAGGCGACCAAACTCCGCCGTCGCGCCAAACCGCCCGCTCGCCACCATCCCCGCAATCCGCGCCGGCGCAATGTGCCGAATGTACGATTCCCCGGCGTTCAGCCGAGCCACCTTGCCCCGGTCAATATCCACCCCGAGCACCGCAAACCCCTGCCCCGCGCACGCACACGCCAGCGGCAGCCCAACATACCCCATCCCAATCACGCCGATCTTGGCCTCGCGGGCACGGAGCCGCGCCGCCAGCGCCTCGACATCGACCGCCGCGGCCTCCGCCGGGCGTGCGCCCGACGCCGGACCGAACCCTCCGCCATCGTTCATCGCGGTAATCCCACGCTCGCGCGGCACGCCGGCAGAAGCGCGGCGGGCGCCGCGCGCTGCGACGCGCTCAGCCGTGGCGCGGATAGGTTTGCGCCACCGCCTTCACCATATCGAGGAATTGGTGACGAATCTGTTGATCGGGGATGGCATAGTAGAGCCGGATCAATTCGATCGTTTCCGGCCGCTGCAGGCGCTCGCGGCGCTCCTTGTCGGCGGGATCGACCGCCGTGTCCGTCGTCTGCAGGTCGCCGAAGAAATACGAAATCGGCACGCCCAGGATTTCGGCCATCGCCGACAGGCGCGAGGCGCTGACCCGGTTGGCGCCGCCCTCGTATTTCTGGACCTGCTGAAAGGTAAGCCCGAGCGCGTCGGCCAGCGTTTCCTGGTTCATGCCGAGCAACAGGCGGCGCATGCGGATGCGGCTGCCGACATGAACATCGACAGGATCCGGTATGCCAGTCCCCCGCCCGTATTTCGGCGCTTCGCTGCTTCTTGTCGCGTTCACGCCCGAAGCCCCCGCTCGGTCATCCCTAGGAGCTAGCATCGAAAAGGTTCCGGCGGCAAGCAGCTTTGGCAGCCGCAGGAATGTTTTATCGGGCGGGGCGGTCGCGGTCGTCGCGGCCGAGTTCGTCGTAGCCCTGCCGGTTGCTGAAAATAATCAGCGCCATCAGGCCGATACCGACGCCGAGGCTGAGCAGGGCGCCGAGCACCAGCGCCAGCCAGCCGACCCAGCTGATGCCGGCGCCGCCGATCATGCGCCACAGCCTGGCGGCCAAAACAATCACGCCGATCACGCCGATTACCGCGATCGCCACCGCGATCCGCACCCAACCTTGCCGCATCATGCCCTCGCCGCGGCCACAAATGCCGCTTACACGCCTCGACCGCTCATGGCAGAGTGCCGCGCCGCTTCCCGTTTGCGAAGGAGATCGCGATGCCGACCGAAAGCAAGCATCCAGAAACCATCGTGCTTCACGCCGGCTATCGCAGCGACCCGGCGACCAACGCGGTCGCGGTCCCGATCTATCAGACCACCAGTTTTCAGTTCAACAGCAGCGAGCATGCGGCGAACCTTTTCGGGCTCAAGGAATTCGGCAACATCTACACCCGCATCATGAACCCGACCAATGCCGTGCTCGAAGAGCGGGTCGCGGCGCTCGAAGGCGGGGTTGCCGCGTTGGCCGTCGCCTCGGGGCAGGCCGCCTCGCTGTTCGCGATCAACAACATCTGCCAGGCCGGCGACAATTTCGTCGCGTCTACAGACCTTTACGGCGGCACCTGGAACCTGTTTCTGAACACGATGCAGAAGACGATGGGCATGGAGGTGCGCTTCGTCGATCCGGGCGACCCGGAGAATTTCCGCCGCGCCACCGACGCCAAGACGCGCTGCTATTACGCCGAGACCCTGCCCAACCCCAAGCTCGAAGTGTTTCCGATCGCCGAGGTGGCGCGGATCGGGCGCGAATTCGGGGTGCCGCTGATCATGGACAACACGTCTGCGCCGGTCATCTGCCGCCCGCTCGAGCACGGCGCCGCCGTGGTCATGCACTCGACGACCAAATACATCGGCGGGCACGGCACCTCGATCGGCGGCATCGTCGTCGATGGCGGCAATTTCGACTGGGAAAAGCATGCCGACCGGTTTCCGCTGCTGAACCAGCCCGACCCGAGCTACCACGGTGCGGTGTGGACGCAGGCGGTGAAGCCGCTGGGGCCGATCGCCTACATCATCAAGATGCGGGTGACGCTGCTGCGCGACATCGGCGCCGCGGCGAGCCCGTTCAACTCGTTCCTGCACGTGCAGGGGCTGGAGACATTGCCGCTGCGCATGCGCGTCCATTGCGCCAACGCGATGGCGGCGGTGAGGTTTCTGTCCGGCCACGCCAAGGTCGTCAAGGTGATCCATCCGAGCGTGATGAGCGGCGAGATGAAACGCCGCGCCGATGCCTACCTCAAGGGCGGCTACGGCGCGCTGGTCGGCTTCGAATTGAAGGGCGGCCGCGACGCCGGCCGGCGGTTTATCGATGCGCTGAAGATGTTCTACCACGTCGCCAATATCGGCGACGCGCGCAGCCTGGCGATCCACCCGGCCTCGACGACGCACTCGCAGCTCTCGCCCGAAGAGCAATTGCAGACCGGGGTCACCGACGGTTATGTGCGCCTGTCGATCGGCCTCGAGCACGAGGACGACATCATCGCCGATCTGCGGCAGGCCCTCGATGCGGCTTGAGCCTGCCGCTGCCATTGCGAGGCGCCGGCACGGCGCCGCGGCAATCTCGTTCCGGCACGGGCTCAGGCGGACCGGGATCGCTTCGCTGCGCTCGCAATGACAGACACTTTATCGTTCCCCTGGCCGATCGATCTCGGCCTGACGGTCGCCAGCCACGGCTGGGTGCTGCTCGACCCGTGGGCCTGGGACCCCGAAACCGGCACATTGTCGCGCGCCGAGCGCATCGGCGAGCGGCTGGGGCCGGTTGCCGCCCGGCAATCCGGTCCGGACCGTCTTGCGGTGTCGTGGGACGGGTTGGCCGCCGCCGATGCGGCCGAGATCCTGCGCCGGGTCGCGCGCTGGGTCTCCGGCGAATGGGACCCCGCTCCCGCGGTCGCCGCGCTCGCCGCCGGGTTCGCCGACGAGGCGGCGCTGATCGCCAAGGGCGGCGGGCGGCTGCTGCGCGGCTCGTCGTTCCACGAGGATTTCGTCAAGACCGTATTGACCATCAACACCAGCTGGGCGGGCACGGTGCGGATGAATGCGGCGCTGGTGGCCGAGCCCGGCGGCGGTGCGTTTCCGCCCCCGCAGGCGCTGATCGATTACGGCGAGGAGCGGCTGCGCCAGACCGCCAAACTGGGCTTTCGCGCGCCGGTCGTGGTTTCGGCGCTGCAGCGAATGCTCGACGACGGCACGATCGACGCCAGCGGCAACGGGCACCCGGACCGGCTCGGCCACGACTACCTGGTCGGGCTCAAGGGCATCGGCCCTTATGCCGCGGCGCATTGCCGGATGCTGTTGCACGATTTCAGCCGCATCCCGGTCGATTCGGTCGTCGTCGCCCATCTGCGCGACCGCCATGACACAAACCCGGTCGACTTCGTCGCGTCCCGCGCCGAATGCGGCGCCTATCTCGGGCTCGGCTACCGGCTGATGCGGCTCAGGGAGAAATTCCAGGTTCCCGACCTCCCGGCCTATTGAGCCGTCTCCCGCGACGCGGGGGCGGGCTGCATGGCGGCATACTCCAGCATCGAACGGGCGATTTCCCGCTCCCCCATGATCACGCGGCTGGCCCCGTGCGCGTTCAGGTGATCGACCTCGGCATCGAAATGCGCCCGCGCCACGATATCGAGCGCGCGGTTGGCGGCCCGTGCCTGTTCGACGATCTGGCCGGCCTCGAAGGCGTTCGGGATCGCCACCAGCAGCAGGGCGGCCTGGGCCAGATTGGCGGCATCGAGGATGCGCTGGTCGGCCGCGTTGCCGACGATCACCTCGACCGGGCGGCCGTGCAGGCTTTCGGCCGCATCGGCGGAATCCTCGATGACCAGCAGGGGCCGGCCGCGGCCGATCAGGCCGTCGACGACCAGTCGCCCGACCCGGCCGTAGCCGACCAGCACGACATGCCCGGCAAGACGGGTGACCGGCAGCGGCTCCTCGGCGGGTGGGGGCTCGGCCGCCGCCGGCGCGGCGCCGGTGTCGTGGGTGCGCGGCCGCCACCGGCCGAGCGCGGCGAACAGGATCGGATTGGCGCAGATCGACAGCATCGAGGTGGCGAGGATGATGTCGCGGGCGGCTTCGCTCAGCACCCCCAGCTCGATCCCGAGACCGGCGAGAATGAACGAAAACTCGCCGATCTGCGCCAAGCCCACGGCGAGCAACAGCGCCGGGCCGGTGGTCCGGCCAAGACAGCGCGCGGCAACAAAGGCGATGCACGGGTTGCCGATCAACACGACCGCGAGCCCGCCCAGTACCGGCCAGGGCTCTTTGATCAATACCGCAGGGTTGAACAGCATCCCGACCGACACGAAGAACAGCACGGCAAAGGCATCGCGCAGCGGCAAGGTCTCTTCGGCGGCGACCTGGCTCAGCGTCGATTCGCTGAGGGTCATGCCGGCGACGAAGGCGCCCAGCGCAAACGAGACCCCGAACAGCTGCGCCGCGACAAAGGCGACGCCCAGCGCCAGCGACAGGATCGCCAGGCGGAACAATTCGCGCGAGCCGGTATGGGCGACGTAATGCAGGATCGCCGGGATCGCGCGACGCCCGACGACCAGCATCAATGCGATGAAGGCGACCACCTTGCCGAGCGTCAGGCCCAGGGTCCAGGCGAGGCCGTGAAGATCGAAGGCGGCCGGCGCCGGCCCGGCCCGCAACAGCGCAGCGAACGGCGGCAGCAGCACCAGGGCCACGACCATCAGCAGGTCCTGCATGACCAGCCAGCCGACGACGACGTGGCCCCGCTCGGTCTCGACCAGCCGGCGCTCCTGCAGCGCCCGCATCAGTACCACCGTGCTCGCCACCGACAGCGACAGCCCCAGCACCAGCCCGGGGCCGATCCGCCATCCCAGCAGCCAGGCCAGCCCGCCGCCGAGCAGTGTCGAGGCCGCCACTTGCGCCGCCGCGCCCGGCAGCACGGTCGCCCGCACCGCCAGCAGGTCCTTGACCGAGAAATGCAATCCGACGCCGAACATCAGCAGGATCACGCCGACCTCGGCGAGTTGCGGCGCCAGGCTCTGATCGGCGACAAACCCCGGTGTGAACGGCCCGACCACGACCCCGGCCAGCAGGTAGCCGACCAGCGGCGAGGTGCGCAGCCGGTTGGCCAGCGTGCCGAGCGCAAAGGCCAGCGCGATGCCGATGACGACGTTGGTGATCAGGGCGGATTCGTGCGGCATGGTCGCGGCATCCGATCAGGGCTGGGCCGTGGCGACGAATCGGACGCAACGGCGCGGCCGGCGATGATAGAAGAGGGACCCCGGCAATGACGACGCCGACGGCAGGCGAGCGATGACGACAGCGCCCTTCTCCACGATTTTCGAAGCCGCCGCGACGCGCCACGGCGCCGCCGCCGTCGAGGCGCGGCTGCCGCAGCCGAAATCGCCGGCCGAACTCGCCGCGACCCCGGACGACCGCTACCTGTCGCAGATGTCGCTGCGGGTGTTTCGCGCCGGGCTCAAGCACAGCCTCGTCGACGCCAAATGGCCGGCCTTCGAGGAGGCGTTTTTCGGCTTCGACCCGCGCCGCGTGCGGGCGATGCCCGACGAAAGCCTCGAAGCCCTGCTCGGCAATGCCCGGCTGATCCGCCACTGGGGCAAGCTCAAGGCGGTGCGCGACAACGCCGCGGCGATGCTCGCGGTCGCCGAGGAACACAAAAGCTTCGGCGCCTGGATCGCGGCCTGGCCGGGCGACGACATCGTCGGGCTATGGGAGGTGCTGGCCAAGCGGTTCAGCCAGATGGGCGGCAATTCCGGCCCGAGCTTCCTGCGCATGGTCGGCAAGGACACGTTCGTGCTGTCGCCTTCGGTGGTTGCGGCGCTGAAGCGCTGGGCCGGCATCGCCGCGCCGGCGAAAAACCGCGCCGACCGGCTGGCGGCGCAGGCCTGCTTCAACGCCTGGGCAGCCGAGAGTGGCCGCCCGCTCTGCCATTTGAGCCTGATCCTGGCGCAATCCGTCGAGGATTGAGCCGCCCGGAGGGATCGAGGCGGGTTATTGCCCCTCGACCTCCTTTACCGCGGCGATCGCCATCGCATGGCTGCGCTTTGCCGAGACCAGACCGCGGCGAAACCGCGCCGCCGCCTCGCGCTCCGGCTCGCCGGTATAGACCGCTTCGGCAAACACCTTGAACAGATCCCGGACGCGGTCTTCGAACGCGGCGTCGATGATCCTGATCTCGTCGAGTGGGGCGTCGGCCGGCATGGCTTTCTTTCGCTGAGGCAGGCGGGATCAATAGGTCGAGATTTCGACCGAATTGTCGTCCGGGTCCTTGATGTAGACCGACTGGATGGTGCCGATCGCGCCGTTGCGCGGCCCCGGTCCCATCACCACCGGCACGCCGCACCGGCCGAGATGCGCGACGATCTCGTCGAGCGGCGAGCGGGTGATCAGGCAGATATGCACCGGCGCCCGCGTCTGCCCCGGCGGCAGTTTCATCATCTCGGCGCCGTCGAGGTTGATCTTCTGCTCGCCGAAGCGCAGCGCGGCGCGGCCCTCGCCCCAGGTGACCGCCTCCATGCCCAGCACCTTCGTATAGAAATCGCGGCTGCGGTCGATATCGGCGACGGTCAGGTTCAGGTGATCCAGGCGCTCGACTTTCATGGCCAGCCTCCCCGAGCTGTAGCCTCTCACTGTGCCACGCTCCGGCCGCGCCGGCCAGCGCCGCGCGTCACCTGATCGGCACGCGGCGCCGCGCCAGCTCAGCCTCGTTGACCTCGAGCCCGAGGCCGGGGCCGGAGGGCAGATGAAACAGCCCGTCGATCGGCTTCGGCGGGTTGGCGAACACGGCGTGGGTGCGCGCCGACGGGTCGTTCCATTCTTGTCATTCCGGGAACCGCGCGAAGCGAGGGGGCCCGGAACGATAGCGGGCGAGACGCCCGCGCCCCGCTTCTTGCCCGTCAATAGTTCGATATCTCGACGAGGTTGCGGTCGGGGTCGCGAACATAGACCGACTGGATCGTGCCGATTGCGCCGGCGCGCGGCCCTGGCCCGGCCTCGATCGCGACGCCGCAATCCTTGAGATGCGCGACCACCTCGGCGAGCGGCGTCTCGGTGATGAAGCAGAGGTCGCCTGAGCCTGTGGTCGGCTTGTCGGCGACGAGGCCGGGGATGTTGTCGGCCGGGTGCAGATTGATCTTCTGCTGGCCGAAGCGCAGCGCCGTGCGGCCTTCGCCGAAACGCACGACCTCCATGCCCAGCACCCTCGTATAGAATTCGCAGGTCTTGCCGATATCGGCGACGGTCAGCACCAGATGGTCGAGGCGGGCGATCTGCATCATGGCCTCCCGGAAAGCGTGCGGTACGAGTTTGCCATGCTCACCCGGTCATTGCGAGGAGCGCAGCGACAAAGCAATCTCGATGGGCCGAGCCGTTTCGGCACGAGATTGCTTCCCCGCGGGTCTTTGCCCGCGGCTCGCAATGACCGCCACAATGGTGTGAGATTGCAGCCGATCCTGACAGGAGGAAGGCGATGAACCGGCTCGACGGCAAGGTGGCCCTGATTTCCGGCGCGGCGCGCGGCATCGGCGCCGAGACCGCGCGGCTGATGGTGAAGGCCGGGGCGCGCGTCGCGATCGGCGACGTGCTCGACGAGCGCGGCCGCGAGACCGCCCGGGCGCTCGGCGATAATGCGCTCTACCATCATCTCGACGTGACGGCGGAGGAGGATTGGCGCGGCGCCATTGCCGCCACGGTGGCGCGGTTTGGCGGGCTCGACATCCTGGTCAACAACGCCGGCATGTTTCTCGGCAAGGGGATCGAGGAGGCGAGTCTCGACGAATGGCACCGCCTCGCCGGGGTCAACCTGACCGGCGTGTTTCTCGGCACCAAGCTGGCATTGCCGGCCCTGCGCGAGCGCGGCGCGGCCAGCGCGCACGGCAGCGCCATCGTCAACCTCGCCTCGGTCGCCGGCCTGGTCGGCTCGCAGCTCGACCCGCTCTATTCGATGACCAAGGGCGGGGTGACGCTGTTTACCAAATCGACCGCGCTCGAATGCGCGCGCAAGGGCTACCGCATCCGGGTCAACTCGATCCATCCCGGCGTCATCGACACCGATATGGGGGCGCAGACCTTTGCCGCCCGCGCCCACAATTTCGGCAACAACGATGTTGAGGCGGCGCGGCGCGTCGCGCTCTTGACCCACCCGATCGGCCGGCTCGGCCTACCCAACGACATCGCCAAGGGCATCGTGTTCCTCGCCTCCGACGATGCCGGGTTCATGACCGGCGCGGGGCTCGTGGTCGACGGCGGCCTGACCGCGCAGTAGCCGCGCGTCCTTCGAGACGGCTGCTCCGCAGCCTCCTCAGGAGGAGCATATCTATTTGAATTAAAATCATTCCTCATCCTAAGGTGCCGCGCGTAGCGCGGCCTCGAAGGACGCACTTCAGCCCCGCCGCGCCCGCTCCAGCCGCCACCAGGCTTCGAGCACGGCGGCGACCGACCAGGCCTGGGCCGGGCAGCCGCGCGGCGTGTGCGGCGGGTCGCCGTCGAAGATTTCGCTGACCTGGCCGAGCCCGGCCTCGGCGAGATGGGCGCCGATGCCGTCGAGCGAGCGCTGCGCCGCCGCGGCGTCGCCGGTCGCCCGGTATTGCGCCAATGCCCAGGCGCCGAGCAGCCAGGCCCACACCGTGCCCTGGTGATAGGCGCCGTCGCGCTCGACCACCCCGCCTTCGTAGGCGCCGCGATATCCGGGCGATCCCGGCGCCAATGAGCGCAATCCGACCGGCGTGACCAGCGGCAGGCAGGCATCGAGCACGGTGCGCTGCATGGCGGGGTCGAGCGGGCTTGCCGGCAGGCTGACCGCGAAGATCTGGTTGGGCCTGAGGCTCGCGTCGGCGCCACCGGGGCCGTCGATGACGTCGTAGAGCCCGGCGCCGTCCGGCCGCACGAAGCGGGCGAAAGAGGCCCGCACGCGGGTGGCGATGTCGCGGTAATGCGCGTCGGACATGCCGAGCCGTTGCGCGAGCACCGCCAGCGCGCATAGCGCGTTGTACCAGAGCGCGTTGATCTCGACCGGCTTGCCGATGCGCGGGGTCACCACCCAGTCGCCGACTTTCGCATCCATCCAGGTCAGCTGCACGCCGGGCACGCCGGCGCGCAACAGCCTGTCGGCCGGGTCGGTGCCGATGCCGTAGCGCGTGCCCTTGACGTGCCACTCGACGATGTCGGCGAGCACCGGAAAGACCCGTTGCAACGCCGCGTCGTC
>JASHNY010000209.1 GCA_030041385.1 Alphaproteobacteria bacterium | reverse complement strand
GCAGGATTGCCAGAAGCACACCCACGGCCAGTGCAAGGTCAAGGCGAGCGAGTGCAACCGGTAACGCCGCCGTCGACTCCCGGCCCGATGACGGCGCCGGGCCCGAGCGCAGGAGGAATGCCATGCGGCCCACCGTCATGCTGGCCGCCGGTGCCGTTGCCGCCTTCGCCAGCCTCCTAAGCGGCCGGCCTGCCCTCGCCGAATACGGCTCGATTGCCTACGACGCCCACAGCGGGCGCTCGGGAGCGGCGTGGAACCAGCATCTGTCGCGCCGCGCCGACGGCATCGCCTTGCGCCGTTGCGACACTCCCGGCTGCATGATTCGCCTGAGGGTCGGGCCGCGCATGTGCGGCGCGCTGGCGACGACCGCCGAACGTCGCGGCTGGGGCACCGGCATCGCGCCGCGGCGCGCCCAGGCCCGCTTTGCCGCGTTGCAGGCGTGCCAGCGCTTCAATAGCGGCCGGTGCCTGATCCGGATCGCCGGCTGCGACCGCTGAGCGCGCGGGTCGGTTATCGCCGGTTGTCGCCGGCGAGGCGGTTGAGCGCGTCGTAGACGAGCCCGTCGATGTCGATTCCATCGCGCTTGAGGCGCTCGCGGCTGCGCGCCGAGTTCTCGCCGGGGATGCGGATTTCGGCGATCCCGGCGGCGCGCGGCACCGATTTGACGCGGGCGATCAAGGCCGCGACCTCGCGCTTGACGTGATCGAGCGGCACGAGCAGGTCGGGGCGAAAGGCAATGAACAGATAGCCGTCGTCGGCGCCGGCGATCATCCCCGCGCCGCCGACGATGCCGAGCGCCTGGACAATGAGCCCGAGCCCGAACCCCTTGTGCCCATCCTTGCTGCCGCCGAACGGCAACAGCGCGCCGGCGCGCGCTGCAGCGGGATCGCGGGTCGGCCTGCCGTCACGGTCGACGGCCACTCCTTCGGGCAAGGCCTCGTTGCGGCGCACGCGCAATTGCAATTCGGTCGCCATGAACGCCGAGGTGCCCATGTCGAGGATCAGCGGACCATCCTCGCCCGGCACGGCAAAGGCGATCGGGTTGGTGCCCAGCACCGGGCGGATGCCGCCCAAGGGCGCCACGGCGGCGCCGCTCGCCGCAGTGTGAATTGCGACCAGCCCGGCCCGCGCGATCATCTCGACGAAATAGGCGCTGCGCCCGCTCATCCAGCTGTTGGTGACGCCGACGACGGCGATCCCAGGGGCCGCGGCCTTGGCGATCGTCGCTTGGGCGGCGTGGTACATCGCCAGCATGCCGACATTGTTGCCGCCGTCGTAGAGCGCCGATACCGGCGTCTCGTGCAACAGCGTCACCGGACGGCGCGGCGAGGCGAAGCGGCGGTGCTCTGGAATGTTCAGGAGCTTGGCGAGCCCCGAATACTCGTACCCGCACAGCGCTGCGTCGATCACGTGGTCGGTGACGATGCGCGCTTCCTCCGCGTCGTAGCCGATCCCGCGCAAGGCGCGCTCGCCCAGCGCGCGGGCCTCGTCGACGCTCAGGTGAATGCGTTCAGACGGCATGGGCGGCACCTCCGGGGTCTATGACACGCTGTCGCTACGGCTTCTTTCCCACGAACAGTTCGACCGTGTCGTTGTCGGGGATCGCGTCGTTCGAGGCAACGCGGCTCTCATAGGGGATGTTGAAGCGGACGAACGCCTTCAGCAACAGATCGGCGGCCTGCGGCGCCTGGCCGCCGCGGACATAGAGGTTGATGCCCATCGCCGGTTCGGCGCCGAAGATCGTCGTGGTCTCGGGCCCGACCGCGTCCCACCCGGCCTCGCGCAGGATCGTGACGATGCGGTTGGAATAGTCGTAGGCCTCGACATCGTTCGGCACGCACGATACGACGACGCGGTGCCGCCCGAACGGGCGCAGATAGGCGATCATCGCCGCGGCGGTCTTGTCGTCGATCGTGCGGCCCAGCTTTTCGTGGCGCAATGCGTCGATCTGGCGATCGAGCCGGTAGGCCTTGTCGGCGAGCGCGGCGAAACCGCCGCGAACCGAGTCAAACGAGGCGTTCGCGCCCGGGCCCGGAACCGCGGGCAGGGTCAGGCCGATCCGGTCGAGACGGCGCCAGGTGCCCTGCAATTGCTCGACGACGCTGTCGAGCGCGACGGCCTGATGCCGCCCTTGCCACACCGTCGCAGCGAGCGCGATCCCGCCGCAGACGATCGCGGCGGCGAGCCAACTCCGTTTCAGCGCGACCCGTTCCGGCAGCAGGGCCGCGGCGGCGCAGGCGAACAGCGTCATCGCCGCGACCGCGGCAACCGGTACCCATCCCATCAGCCGCGTCCCGTGCCCCGCAGGGCGCCGCGCAGATCAGGGCGTATCGGGAATATTGCGTTCCAGCTCGTCGAGCCATACCGCGGCATGGGCATCCGACGGGGCGCGCCAGTCGCCGCGCGGCGACAGCGAGCCGCCCGACGAAATCTTCGGCCCGTTGGGCAGGGCCGAGCGCTTGAACTGGCTGGTCTCGAAAAAGCGGAAGAGAAACACCCGCATCCACTTCTTGATCTCGGCCAGATCAAACGCGCGCTGCGCCGACGCGGGAGTGTTGGCGGGCCACCCTCCGGCAGCCCGGTCATGCCAGGCATTCCACGCGAGGTAGGCGATCTTTGACGGCAGAAACCCGAACCGGGTGGCGTAGTAGAGGCTGAAATCCTGCAACGCATACGGGCCCACAAAGCTCTCGGTCGATTGGATCGCGCCGTCGGTGCCGGCCGGCACCAGTTCAGGCGAAATCTCGGTGGCCAGGATGTCGCCGAGCACCGCGGCAGTGTCGGCATCGACATCGCCGCTCGCCGCGACGAAGCGGATCAGGTGTTGTATCAGCGTCTTCGACACCGAGGCATTGGGGTTGTAGTGCGACATGTGATCGCCAACCCCATAGGTGCACCAGCCCAGCGCCAGTTCCGACAGATCGCCGGTGCCGACCACCAGCCCGCGGTGATGATTGGCGAGCCGGAACAGGTAATCGGTGCGCAACCCCGCCTGGACGTTCTCGAAGGTGACGTCGTACAGCGCCTCGCCGCGCGCATGGGCGTGATCGATATCGCCGAGCATCTGCCGCGCCGCAGGGCGGATGTCGATCTCGCCGCCGGTGACGCCGAGCGCCTTGATGAGGCGCCAGGCATTGGCCTTGGTCTCGGTGCTGGTGGCGAACCCGGGCAAGGTGAAGGCGAGCACGTTGCCGCGCGGCAGGCCCATCTGATCCACCGCGCGCGCTGCCACGATCAGCGCCTGCGTCGAATCGAGCCCGCCCGACACGCCGATCACCAGCTTTTCGAGCTTTGTCGCCCGCAGCCGCTGCGCCAGGCCCTGGACCTGGATGTTGTAGGCCTCGTAGCAATTCTCGCGCAGCATCGCCGGATCGGCAGGAACGAACGGAAACCGCTCCACCTTGCGGCGCAAGGCGATCGTCCCCGAAGGCGGGACGAAGGCAAACGGCACCATGCGCCATGGCGGCTGGGTTGCGGCAATAACCCGGGCGCAATCGCCGAAGCTGTTGGTGCGCATCCGCTCCTGGCGCAGGCGGCCGACATCGACATCGGCGATCGCGATTTCCGGGCGGGCGCTGAACCGCTCGGTCTCGGCCAGCGCATTGCCCAGTTCGAAGATGCCGGCCTGCCCGTCCCAGGCGAGGTCGGTCGTCGATTCGCCAGCGCCGGCGGCCGAGTAGGCATAGGCCGCGAGACACCGCAGCGATTGCGACGCGCACAGCAGGCGGCGGGTTTGCGCCTTGCCGATCGTGATGTTGCTGGCCGACAGGTTCAGCAGGATTTCGGCTCCCGCCGCCGCGGCCGCGGCGCTCGGCGGCTGCGGCACCCACACGTCTTCGCAAATCTCGACATGAAACGAAAATCCGGCGGGCCCGGCCGCGGCGAAGACCAGGTCGGTGCCGAACGGCGCCGTGCGCTCGGCAACGGCAATGGTTTCACCGCGCACGCCTTCGCCCGAGGTGAAATGCCGCCGCTCATAGAATTCGCGGTAATTGGGCAGGAACACTTTCGGCACAACGCCGAGCAGTTCACCCCGGTGGATGACGAGCGCGCTGTTATAGAGCCGCCCGCGCCAGCGCAGCGGGGCGCCGACCGCAAACACCGGCGCCAGGTCGCGGCTCGCTACGATCAGCCGGCCGATTTCGCGCTCGACCGCATCGAGCAACGCCGCCTGGAACAGCAGATCGTCGATCGCATACGCCGACAGCGACAATTCCGGGAACACCATCAGGGCGATCCGGGCGGCATCGCCAGCGGCAAGCAGCGCGCGCACCTGTTCGGCGTTCTTCTCGGGCTCGGCCACCGCGACCGGCGGCACGCAGGCGCCGACCCGGACAAATTCGTGCCGGTAGGGGTTGAGGAACGGCAGTTCCGCCGTCCGCGGCTCGCGCGGGGCCGATTTCATGGCGTAATTATGCTCAAAATGAGTATATAATCAACCTCTGCCGGTAAACGCACCCCTCCTAAGCCCATCACATGCGCCCTTCCTCGATCAGGGCTTTCAGCCGCATATCAAGGATGTGCCCCTTACTAAACTCTTTAAGCTTATCGATTGCCACTCGGCGGCGCGCAATAATTGCCTCGTCCGTCCCGCATCAACCGGGCAACCGGGTGGCCATGCCTGGTTATCGTGATCTCCTCGCCACGCTCGACACGTTCAAGCAGTGCCAGCCAATTCGCTCTCGCTTCGTCAAAGCCGACTTCCATTTCCCGAGCCCACCTAAATTACCCGCTGATGCGGTGCACAATCCATGCACCGAGCTTGAGCAGGCCGCCACCCAGCAACAGCCACCGGCATCGGTCAATCGGCGAACGGGTCGCGCACCAATACCGTGTCCTCGCGCTCGGGGCTGGTCGACAGCAGCGCGACCGGCACCTCGATCAGTTCTTCGAGGCGGCGGATGTACTTGATCGCCGTCGCCGGCAGTGCCGCCCACGAACGCGCGCCCCGCGTGCTTTCCCGCCAGCCCTCGGCAATTTCGTAGACCGGCTCGACCTCGGCCTGAGCGGAAACGCCGGCGGGCAGATAATCGTAGGTCTTGCCGCCGCGGCGATAGCCGACGCAGATTTTGATCTCGTCAAACCCGTCGAGCACGTCGAGCTTGGTCAAGGCGATGCCGTGCACCCCGCCGATCCGGGCCGCCTGGCGCACCAGCACCGCATCGAACCAGCCGCAGCGCCGGCGCCGCCCGGTAACGGTGCCGAACTCGCGGCCGCGGTCGCCGAGCAGCTGGCCGGTGGCGTCGTTGAGCTCGGTCGGGAACGGGCCGGCGCCGACCCGGGTCGTATAGGCCTTGGTGATGCCGAGCACATAGTTGACCGCGGCCGGCGCAATCCCCGACCCGGTCGCCGCCTGCCCCGCCAGCGTGTTCGACGAGGTCACGTAAGGATAGGTGCCGTGATCGACATCGAGCAGCGCCGCCTGCGCCCCCTCAAACAGGATGCGGCGGCCGGCCCGGCGCGCCTCGTCGAGCACGCGCCAGCAGGCATCGGCATAGGGCAGGATTTTCGGCGCGATGTCCTTCAGCGAAGCGAGCAGGGCATTGCGGTCGACCTCGGGCGCATCGAGCCCGCGCAACAGCGCATTGTGGTTCAGCAGCAAATCGTCGACCCGCTCTTCGAGCGCGCGCGGGTCGGCGAGGTCGCACACCCTGACCGCGCGACGCCCGACCTTGTCCTCGTAGGCCGGGCCGATGCCGCGCCCGGTGGTGCCGAGCTTGCGCTCGCCGCGGCGCTCCTCGCGGGCGCGGTCGAGCGCTCCGTGCGAGGGCAGGATCAGCGCGGCATTGTCGGCGACGCGCAGGGTCTTCGGCGAGATGTCGAGACCCTTCCCGCGCATCGTCTTGATCTCGGCAAGCAGCGCCCACGGATCGATGACGACGCCGTTGCCGATGATCGAGAGCTTACCCGGCCGCACCACTCCCGACGGCAACAGGCTCAATTTGTATTCGACATTGCCGACCACCAAAGTGTGGCCGGCGTTGTGGCCGCCCTGAAAGCGCACGACGACGTCGGCGCGCTGCGACAGCCAATCGACGATCTTGCCTTTGCCTTCGTCGCCCCATTGCGTGCCGACCACGGCAACATTGCCCATTCATGCCTCCCGAAGCGTCAGCGTCGGCGTGCGCGCGGCACGGCCGGAACCGGCCTCCCCGCCTCCAGCACGTAGGTGCAGCCGAGGCGCAAGGCCTCGTCGTGCCAATCGGCGGCGGGCGTCAACGCCGCGACGGTAACCCATCCGGCGGCGCGCAAGGCGGCAAGGTCGCCAAGATCGGCGCGGAGCGGCACCAGCACGCGGCGCGCCGGCTCGGCCTCGGGCAAGGTGCGCAGGATCGTGTCGATGTAGAGGGTGAACCCGGTCGCCGGCTCCGGCGCGGACGGCGCCCCGGCCACATAGCGGCCGCCGCGGCCCAACTCGCCGAGCGGGCCAAGTTCGGGCCCGACCCGGGCGAAAAAGGTGAAGCTGATGCCGCTGTGGTACTCGAAGCCGCGGTTTTCGACCGGATCGACGGTCACGTCGAGCCCGGGCATCGCCGCCGCCAGCCCGTCGAGCACGGCACCGAGACGCTCGCGCTCGGCGCGCGCCCGCTCCGGCAATTCGAGCCGGTCGAGCGCCGCGCGGGCGCCCGCGG
>JASHNY010000264.1 GCA_030041385.1 Alphaproteobacteria bacterium | reverse complement strand
CTGGCTGAAAGCGCCTATGCGGAGGCGGTCACCGGCCGGGTCTACGCCGCGCTCCGCGACGGGGCAGAGGCGGCGTTGCGGGCCGGCTATTTTGCGATCATCGACGCGGTCGCGCTGAGGCCGGAAGAGCGCCAGTCCTTCGCCGCGGTGGCACGGCGGCTGCAAGTGCCGTTTTCCGGGCTGTGGCTGGAAGCGCCGGAAGCGGCGATGGTGCAGCGCGTCGGCGACCGGCAGCATGATGCCTCTGATGCGACCGGCGCGATCGTCCGCCGGCAGATGCAGGCGGATCCCGGTGCACTCGACTGGCGGCGGGTCGATGCCGGCAACGATCCGGCGGCGACCCTCGCGGCGGCGAAACAGGCGCTGGGCCTGTCGTAGCGGCGAGGATTCTCGCCGGTCGGGCGCGCCGAAACTCGCAGCCGGCGTTTATCGGGTGGGGAAGCCTAGTCGTCGCCTTGTGGAGCAGCGAGCGATGCGCGAGCCGATCCTCGTCGTCAATGCCGGGTCGTCGAGCCTCAAGTTTTCAGTGTTCGAAACCCGCCCCGACCGGTCGCTCTGCGCCGGCGCGCACGGGATGGTCGAGGAAATCGACACGGCGCCGCGGCTGCAAGTCGCCGATGCGCAGGGGCGCATTCTGGCCGCGCGTCCCGTCGCCGGGCGCGGCCACGACGGCGCCTTTGCCGCGATCCATCAATGGTTTGCCGGCGACGTCGGCGGCGAGGGCGGGTTTGCCGGCGTCGGGCACCGCGTCGTGCATGGCGGCAGCGAGTTTTCCGAGCCGGTGCTGATCGACGAGCGGGTCATCGCCGCGCTGGAGGCGCTGGTGCCGCTCGCGCCCTTGCACCAGCCGCACCACCTCGCGGCGATCCGCGCCGTTGCCGCCGCCGCGCCGCAGGTTCCCCAGGTCGCCTGCTTCGATACCGCCTTTCACCGCACCCAGCCGGCGCTCGCACAGGCATTCGCCTTGCCGCCCGCCCTGACGCAACAGGGCATCCGCCGCTTCGGGTTTCACGGCCTCTCTTATGAATACATCGCCTCGGCCTTGCCCGAGCTGGCGCCCGAATGTGCCGACGGCAGGATCATCGTCGCCCATCTCGGCAACGGGGCGAGCCTGTGTGCGATCGCGCACGGGCGCAGCATCGCGACGACGATGGGGTTCACCGCGCTCGACGGGCTGGTGATGGGCACGCGGCCCGGTCTGCTCGACCCCGGCGTGATCCTTTATCTGATGCAGCACGAGGGGATGGACGCGGCCGCGATCGAAAACCTGCTGTACGAGCAGTCCGGGCTGCTCGGCGTCTCCGGCCTGTCGAGCGATATGCGGACGCTGCTGGCCAGCGAGTTGCCGGGGGCGCAGCAGGCGGTGGATTTGTTCGTCTATCGCATCGGCCGCGAGCTGGGTTCGCTCGCCGCCGCGCTCGGCGGGCTTGACGCGATCGTCTTCACCGGCGGCATCGGCGAGCACGCAGCCCCGATCCGCGCCCGGGTATGCCGCGATGCCGGCTGGCTCGGCATCGGTCTCGACGCGGCGGCTAACGAGGCCGGCGGGCCACGGATTTCGCCACCGGGGTCGGCAGCGTCCGCCTGGGTCATTCCGACCGACGAGAACCTCGTCGTCGCCCGCCACACGCGGCGGCTGCTCGACGCCGACCCCCCTCACTTGCGGAGGCATCACGATGACTGATCACCGCGCTGCTGCGATACCGCCTTCGGACCAGGAATTGGGCCTGATCGACGCCTGGTGGCGGGCGGCGAATTACCTGTCGGTCGGGCAGATCTACCTGCTTGACAACCCGCTGCTCAAGGAGCCGCTGAAGCTCGATCACATCAAGCCGCGCCTGCTCGGCCATTGGGGCACGACGCCGGGGCAGAACTTCGTCTACGTGCACCTGAACCGGGTGATCAAGGCGCGCGACCTCGACATGATCTACATTTCGGGGCCGGGCCATGGCGGCCCGGGCGTCGTCGCCAACACCTGGCTCGAAGGCACCTACAGCGACATCTACCCGCACGTGCCGCAGAGCGAGCACGGCATGCAGCGCCTGTTCAAGCAGTTCAGCTTTCCCGGCGGCATCCCCAGCCATGTCGCGGCGGAGACCCCGGGCTCGATCCACGAAGGCGGCGAGCTGGGCTACGCGCTGTCGCACGCCTATGGCGCGGTCTTCGACAACCCGGACCTGATCGTCGCCTGCGTCGTTGGCGACGGCGAGGCCGAGACCGGTCCGCTGGCGACCTCGTGGCATTCGAACAAGTTCCTCGACCCGGCAACCGACGGGGCGGTGCTGCCGATCCTGCACCTTAATGGCTACAAGATCGCCAACCCGACCATCCTCGCGCGCATCCCCGAGGAGGAATTGCTGAGCCTGTTCGCCGGTTACGGCTACAAGCCGCACGTCGTCGCCGGCGACGATCCCGCCGCGATGCACCGGCTGATGGCGGAAACGCTCGACCGGGTCATCGACGAGATCGGGACGATCCAGGAGGCGGCGCGAAACGGCGACGGCGGCCGCCCGACCTGGCCGATGATCATCCTGAAGACGCCGAAGGGCTGGACCGGCCCCAAGGAGGTCGACGGGCTCAAGACCGAAGGGTTCTGGCGCGCCCACCAGGTGCCGTTTGCCGAGATGGCGGCCAAGCCCCAGCACGTGCAATTGCTCGAACATTGGATGAAGAGCTACCGCCCGGACGAACTCTTCGATGAACAAGGCGCGCTCCGCCCCGAGATCGCCGCGCTGGCGCCGGCGGGCGACCGGCGCATGAGCGCCAACCCGCACGCCAATGGCGGGCTCTTGATGCACGAACTCGACCTGCCCGACCTTGCCGGCTATGCGGTCGAGGTCGCGCGGCCCGGCGCCCGCGACAGCGAAGCCACCGCGATATTGGGCGAATATCTGCGCGACGTGGTGCGGGCGAGCGCGGCGCGGCGCAATTTCCGGGTGTTCGGCCCGGACGAGACCGCCTCGAACCGGCTGTCGCACCTGTTCGAGGCGACCGCGCGGGCGTGGAACGCCGAGACCCTGCCCTACGACGATCATCTCGCGCGCGACGGGCGGGTCATGGAAATCCTGTCCGAGCACACCTGCCAGGGCTGGCTCGAAGGCTATCTGCTGACCGGCCGCCACGGGTTGTTCAATTGCTACGAGGCGTTCATCCACATCGTCGATTCGATGTTCAACCAGCACGCCAAGTGGCTGAAAGTGTGCAAGGAGATCCCGTGGCGGCGGGCGATCCCGTCGCTCAACTACCTGCTGACCTCGCATGTCTGGCGCCAGGACCACAACGGCTTCAGCCACCAGGACCCCGGCTTTATCGACTATGTCTGCAACAAGAAATCCGACATCGTGCGGGTCTACCTGCCGCCCGACGCCAACTGCCTGCTCTACGTCGCCGACCACTGCCTGAAAAGCTGGAACCGCATCAACGTGATCGTCGCCGGCAAGCAGCCGGCACCGCAATGGCTGTCGCTCGACGAGGCGGTCCGGCACTGCACCGCCGGCATCGGCATGTGGGAATGGGCCAGCAACGACAAAGGCAGCGAGCCCGACGTGGTGATGGCCTGCGCCGGCGACGTGCCGACGCTCGAAACGCTGGCCGCGGTCGAGCTGTTGCATCGGCTGCTGCCCGACCTCAAAATCCGCGTCGTCAACGTCGTCGACCTGATGACCCTGCAGCCGCACAGCGAGCATCCGCATGGCCTGACCGACCACGATTTCGACGCGCTGTTCACCACCGACAAGCCGGTCATCTTCGCCCATCACGGCTATCCGTGGCTGATCCACCGGCTGACCTACCGCCGCACCAACCACGACAATTTCCACGTTCGCGGCTACAAGGAGGAGGGGACGACGACGACACCGTTCGACATGGTCGTGCGCAACGACCTCGACCGCTTTCACCTCGCTGCCGACGTGATCGACCGGCTGCCGCGGCTCGGCTACACCGCCGCCTACGCCAAGCAGGCGATCCGCGACAAGCTGATCGACCACGCCGCCTATATCCGCGAGCATGGCGAGGACATGCCCGAGATCAGGAACTGGCGCTGGTCGCCGACCGATTGAGCCTCGGCCCTAATGGTAGCCGATATCGTGGCGGACCTTGCCGCGGAACACCCAGTACGACCACGCCGTGTACATCAGGATCACCGGCAGCAGGAACAGCGTGCCGATCAGCAGGAAAGCCTGGGTGCTCGGCGCAGATTGTGCCTGCCACAGCGTGTAATGGTAGGGGACGATCATCGGCCACAGGCTGATCGCGATGCCGACGAACGACATCAGGAACAAGCCGATCGCGGCGAGGAACGGCAGCATTTCATGGCCGCGCCTCAGCGCTTCCCATTCCAGCACGGCGACGGCTGCGGTGATCACCGGCACCGGAGCGAGAAAGGCGATGTCCGGCCACGAAAACCAGCGCCGGGCGATGGCGGGCTCGGCCAGCGGCGTCCAGATGCTGACCCCGACAATGGCAATGGCGACGCCGACGAGGCAGATATGGCCGGCGCGGCGGGCCCAGGCCTGCAATGCGCCCTCGGTCTTCAGCACCAGCCACCCGGCGCCGAGCAGCGAATAGCCGAACACCAGCGCGATGCCGGTCAACAGCGCGAACGGCGTCACCCAGTCGAACGAGGTGCCGCCGAACTGCCCGCCCTCGACCCGGAAGCCCTGGATGAAGGCGCCGAGCACGACCCCCTGGGCAAACGTCGCCACCGCCGAGCCGCCGCAGAAGGCGCGGTCCCAGAAGCGCCGCAGGGCAGGGCGCTTGAAGCGGAACTCGAAGGCGACGCCGCGGAACACCAGGGCCAGCAGCATGACCAGGATCGGGAAATAGACCGCGGGAATGATGATCGCGAACGCGATCGGAAAGGCCGCGAGCAGTCCCAGCCCGCCGAACACCAGCCAGGTCTCGTTGCCGTCCCAGATCGGGGCCACCGAATTCATCACCAGCGCGCGGGCGTCGTCGTCGGGGGCGAGGCCGTAGAGAATCCCGACGCCGAGGTCGAACCCGTCGAACACGACGTAGTAGAACACCGCCAGCCCCAGCAACACGGTCCAGATCGGGACGAGATCGAGCAGCATCGCGCTCTCCCGGCTTACGGCTCGGCGCCGGGGCCGGCCGCGCTCTCGAACGGCCCGTGCGGCCGGCCGCTCTCGATCTCGGGCGGTTCGAGCGCCGCTTCCTGGGGTCCGCGGCGCACGATCCCGACCATGAAGGCGATGCCGGTCGGGAACATCACGAGATAGGCGACGATGTAGAGCGCGAGCGAGATCGCCACGTCGGTCCCGGTCAATGACGGCGACACCGAATTCTGCGTCCGCAATAGCCCGTAGACGGTCCAGGGCTGGCGGCCGACCTCGGTGGTGATCCACCCGGCGATGACCGCGAAAAACCCGAGCGGCACCGCATATTGGCAAATCCGCAGGAACCAGGCCGAGGTGTCGAGCCGGCCGCGGATGCGCAAGACCTGGCCGGCGATCGCGATGAACAGCATCAGAAAGGCGATGCCGACCATGATGCGGAAGCAATAGAACGGCGGCGCGACCGGCGGTCGGTCCTCGGCCGGCCATGTTTTCAGCCCCCTGATCTCGCCGTTCCATGAATGGGTCAGGATCAGGCTGCCGAGGTCGGGGATGTCGATGGCATCGCGCATCACCGCGTCCTTGTCGTCGGGAATGCCGAACAAGGTCAGCGGCGTCGGCTGCACCGTGTCGTAGCGGCCTTCGATCGCGGCGAGCTTGGCCGGCTGATATTCCAGCGTATTGAGCCCGTGCTGGTCGCCGAGAAACATCTGCAAGGGCACCAGCACGATCAACAGGTCGAGCGCCATCCGTACCATCAGGCGCGCCTCTTCGCCTGATTTGCCGCGGCGGATCAGATAGGCGCCGACGCCCATCACGACGAAGGCGGTGGTGATGTAGAACGCCGTGACGTTGTGCGCGAGACGGTAGGGAAAGGACGGGTTGAAGATGATCCGGAACCAGTCGGCCGGCTCGAAGCGGCCGTTGACGATCTGGTAGCCGGTCGGCGTCTGCATCCAGCTGTTGGTGGCCAGAATCCAGAACGACGACATCAATGTGCCCAGCGCCACCATCAGCGCCGCGAAGAAATGCGCCCAGCGCGGCACCAATCGCCGGCCGAACAGCAACACGCCGAGGAACGAGGCTTCGAGGAAAAACGCCATCAGCCCTTCATAGGCCAATAGCGGCGACAGCACATCGGCGGTCGCTTCGGTAAAGCGGCTCCAGTTGGTGCCGAACTGGAACGGCATGATGATGCCGGATACCACGCCCATCCCGAACGAGATCGCGAAAATCCGGGTCCAGAACCCGGAGAGGCGAAACCACACCTCGCGCCCGGTGAAGAAATAGAAGCCTTCGAGCACGGCGATATACGACGCGAGCCCGACCGTGAAAGCCGGCAGCGTGATGTGCCAGGCAATCACCCAGGCCCATTGCAGGCGCGACAGAAGGACGGGATCGAGGCTCATGCAGTCCGGCTGTGCAAACGCCGTCCGTTTCGGGGACCTGGCGAAGGTCCCGGTGCGGACGGGCGCAGTATAGCCGGCACGACCCGCGGCGCGAGCGCGTCGTATCGGACCGCCACATCGGATCGGCTTGCGGACGCCGCCCTTGTCGCGCCGGGAGCGGCTTTGTACCGTCTTCTCCGGTTGCGGCATCGACAGCGCGACGGGATCGACCCCCCCGAGCGCGCACGGGGAGGAGGGCATGGCAGACAAGATTCGGCTCGGCCTGATCGGCGCCAGCGTCACCGGCACCTGGTCGTCGCGTTCCCACCTGCCGGCGGTGCGGGCGAGCTCGGATGTGGAATTGACCGCGGTCTGCACCACCCGCGCCGACAGCGCCGAGGCGGCGCGACAGGCCTATGGCGCCCGGCTCGCCTTCGACGACTACCGCAAGATGATTGCCTCGCCCGAGATCGATGCGGTCGCGGTCGTCGTGCGCGTGCCGTCGCATTACGCGCCGACCCGGGCGGCGCTGGAGGCGGGCAAGCACGTCTATTGCGAATGGCCGCTCGGGCGCACGACGGCGGAGGCGGCCGAACTGGCCGAGCTTGCCGCGGCCAAGGGTCTCGTCACCGCGGTCGGCCTTCAGGCGCGGGTCAATCCGGCGGTGATGCTGATGAAGGAGCAGGTCGAGGCGGGGTTTGTCGGCGAGGTGCTGGCCGTCCATGTGAGCCTGATGCGCGAAGGCGTCCTCACCCGGCCCTCAAACCGCACCTGGCAGCGCGATGCCGCGCTCGGCGCCAACACGCTGACCATCGCCAACGGCCACACCATCGATGCGATGCGCTTTGTCACCGGCGACTTCCGGGCGTTGTCGGCCGTGGTGGCGACGCAGGCGAAGCAGTGGCTCGACACCGGTACCAATACCTGGCTCGACGTCACCTCGCCGGACAACATCCTGATCAGCGGCCGCCTCGCGAACGGCGCCGTGGCGTCGGTGCATATCGGCGCCATCCCGTTCGCCGGCAGCGGCTACCGCATGGAAATCTATGGCCGCGACGGGACGCTGGTCGCCATCGGCAGGGATTCGCCTCAGCTGGGCGAGGTGACGCTCCACGGCGCCCGGGGCAATAACGAGCTCGCGCCGATCCCGGTGCCCGCGCGGCTCCATGTCGCCGCTGCCGCCACGCCGCCCGGCGAAGCCGTCAATGTCGGCCAGATGTATGCGCTGTTCGCCCGCGCGATCCGCGACGGCAAGAGCCGCGCGCCGGATTTTGCCACCGCGGTCGAATTGCACCGGCTGGTCGATGCCGTCAAACAGGCATCGGATGACGCCCGCCAGGTGACCTTCGCATAGTGCCGCCGTGCCGCCCGGGGGTCAGGCAGACCCGGCGTCGCCGCCGCTCAATTCCGTCTATGCGCTCGCGCCTTTGTTCATGCGGTTCGACACCAGATCCTCGACCACGCTCGGGTCGGCGAGGGTAGAGACGTCGCCGAGGTCCTTGGCCTCGTCGGCGGCGATCTTGCGCAGGATCCGCCGCATGATCTTGCCCGAACGGGTCTTGGGCAGGTTGGGCGCCCATTGCAGCAGGTCGGGTGTGGCGATCGCGCCGATCTCCTTGCGCACCCATTGCACCAGCTCGCCCTTGAGCGTCTCGCTCGGCGCCTCGTCGGCGCGCAGCGTGACATAGGCGTAGATGCCCTGGCCCTTGATGTCGTGCGGGTAGCCGACCACGGCGGCCTCGGCGACCTTGGGATGGGCGACGAGCGCGCTTTCCACCTCGGCGGTGCCGAGCCGGTGCCCGGCGACGTTAATCACGTCGTCGACCCGCCCGGTGATCCAGTAGAACCCGTCGGCGTCGCGGCGGGCGCCGTCACCGGTGAAGTAAAGGCCCGGGAAGGCCGAGAAATAGGTTTCGATGAAGCGCTTGTGGTCGCCGAACACGGTGCGCATCTGCCCCGGCCAGGAGCGGGCGATGCACAGGTTCCCTTCGCACTCGCCGTCGAGCACCTTGCCGTCGCCGTCGACGATGATCGGGCGGATGCCGAAAAACGGCCGCGTCGCGGAGCCCGGCTTCAACGGCGTCGCCCCCGGCAGCGGCGTGATCAATATGCCGCCGGTTTCGGTCTGCCACCACGTATCGACGATCGGGCAGCGCCTGTCGCCGACATGGTCGTAGTACCACAACCAGGCCTCGGGATTGATCGGCTCGCCGACGGTGCCGAGCACGCGGATCGATTTGCGGCTGGCCTTCTTCACATAGCCTTCGCCCTCGCGCATCAGCGCGCGGATCGCGGTCGGCGCGGTGTAAAAGATCGACACCTTGTGCTTGTCGCACACCTGCCAGAAGCGCGACGGGTCGGGGTAATTGGGCACGCCCTCGAACATCAGCGTCGTCGCGCCGTTGGCGAGCGGGCCATAGACGATGTAGCTGTGCCCGGTGACCCAGCCGACATCGGCGGTGCACCAGTAGACCTCGCCCGGCCGGTAGTCGAACACGTATTCGTGGGTCATCGAGGTGTAGACGAGATAGCCGCCGGTCGTGTGCAACACGCCCTTCGGCTTTCCGGTCGAGCCGGAGGTGTAGAGGATGAACAGCGGGTCCTCGGCCGACATCGGCTCGGGCGGGCATTCGGGCGCCGCCTTGGCGCATTCCTCGTGGTACCAGAAGTCGCGGCCCTGGTTCCAATCGATCGCGCCGCCGGTGCGCCTGACCACGATGACGGTCTCGACCTTGACCGGGGAGCTGGCGATGGCGGCGTCGGCGTTGCGCTTCAGCGGCACCTTGCGGCCGCCGCGCAGGCCCTCGTCGGCGGTGATCAACACGGTCGAGCGGCAATCCTCGATGCGCCCGGCCAGGGCGTCCGGCGAAAACCCGCCGAACACGACGGAATGGATCGCGCCGATGCGGGCGCAGGCAAGCATCGCCACCGCCGCCTCGGGGATCATCGGCATGTAGATCGTGACCCGGTCGCCCTTTTTGACCCCGCGCGATTTCAGTACATTGGCGAGCCGGCAGACGCTTTCGTACAATTCGCGATAGGTGATCCGGCGGTCTTCGCCGGGGTCGTCGCCCTCCCACAGGATCGCCGTATCGCCGCCGCGGCGCGCCAGATGGCGGTCGACGCAGTTGACGCAGGCGTTGAGCACGCCGTCCTCGTACCAGCGGATCTGCACATCGTCGGCAAACGAGGCATTGACCACTTTCGTATAGGGGCGGATCCAGTCGAGACGCTTGCCCTGCTCACCCCAAAACCGGCCCGGATCGGCGAGCGATTCCTCGTAAAGGCGGAAATATTCGGCCTCGTCGATCTTGCCCATCGGCGGATGTGTCGAAATGGCGAGCAGGCTGCGGTCGGGCATTATCTCCTCCCAGGCGACGGTCTTACTCGCCAGATATGGCGCAGCCGGGCCGATCGTGCAAACGCTTGTGCGCTCTCTACCTGACCCCTCGCCCGCTTGCGGGAGAGGGAGGGGCCCATCGCGGCCGCGATGGGAGGGTGAGGGGCGGCCGTGATTGCAACACGCTGAGGATGTATTCGGCGACCGCGGTCGGGTTTCTCGACACCTCGTTGTTCCAAACCCGGATCACGTACCAACCATGTTGCTCCAACCAGGCGGTACGCTGCTTGTCTGCTGCGCTGTCGAGGTGCTGGCTGCCATCCACCTCTACGATCAACCTATGTCCGATAGACACGAAATCGCCGACATAAGGGCCGATCGGCCGTTGCCGGCGAAATTTGTATCCCGCAGCCTGCGATCGCGGAGCACTGCCCATAGACGCCGCTCGGCTTCCGTTGCTTCGCGCCGCAATCGCCGAGCGGTTTCACTCGCCATCTACCCTCACCCGCCCCCGGATCAAGTCCGGGGGCACCCTCTCCCGCAAGCGGGAGAGGGGATCGGGTCTTGTCCGCCTAGGCTGCAATGCTCAAGCCCGCACGCTTTACCTCCCTCGCCCGCTTGCGGGAGAGGGAGGGGGCCGCGTCCGTCTAGGCCGCAACCCCCGCGAGCTTGCAGATCGTCGCCCATTCCTTGTCGGCAACCGGGCAAACCGACAGCCGCGACTGGCGCAATAGCGAAAACCCGGAGAGCTCGGGGATGTCCTTCATCTCGGCAAGGGTCACCGGGCGCTTCACCGGCATCACCGGCGCAACATCGACCATCACGAACTTGCCGCTCGGATCGCCGGGGTCCGGATAGGCGGTGCGCACCACCTCGACAACGCCGACGATCTCCTTGCCTTCGTTCGAGTGATAGAAGAACGCCCGGTCGCCGACCTTCATGGCGCGCAGGTTGTTGGCCGCCTGGAAGTTGCGGATGCCGTCCCAATGGGTGCGGCCGTCGGCGACCATCTGGTCCCACGAATACTTGATGGGTTCGGATTTCAGCAGCCAGTAGGCCATTGTCGGGTCCCCCGCGCTCGTTGACGATGTCAGCCGGCGAGCTTGTAGTCGGCCTGGTCCTCATAGACCGAGCCGGCCTTGGTCGGAAAGCTCGCGATCAGGCTGAACTGCTCGACCGCAAGCGGCTCGGCGCGAAACCCGGATTGCGCGGCGAGGAACGCCGCCACCGCCTCGCGCGGCGCATTCTGCAATCGCGCCAGGGTGACGTGGGGGGAGAATTTGCGCGGTTCCGGCGGCAATCCGGTCCGGACCAGCGCATGCTCGATCTTGTCGCGAAGCGCCGACAATTCGGGCTGGCGCTCGACCCCGATCCACAGATTGCGCGGCCTGTCGTTGCCGAACACGCCGGCGCCGGCAAGCTGCAGGGTGAAGCGCCGCGCCTTCAGCCGGCAGAGCGCGTCATCGATGTCGGCGGCTTGGCTCTCGCCGACCTCGCCGATGAACCTCAGCGTCAGGTGCAGGTTGCCCGGGTCCACCCATTTGGCGCCGGGCAATCGCGTCGTCAGCAATGACAGCCGCAATTTCAATTCCGGCGGAAACACGATCCCGACGAACAGGCGCAGCATGGTCCTTCAGCCGTCATTGCGAGCGCAGCGAAGCAATCTCGCGCCGCATGCGCCGTCCGGTCGAGATTGCTGCGTTGCTCCGCTCCCCGCAACGACGAGACTGGTCATGTGAACAGCGTCAACACGCCGGTGTGTCCATACAGCCGGTCGCGCGAGATTTCGCCGTTGGCGAAGAACCCGATCAGCGGGAAATCTCCGAGCACCTCGCGGATCAGGGCGGTTTCCACCCCCTCCTCGCCGAACAGCGAGGCGCCGCGGGCGATGCAGCTGACGTAGACCCCGGCGCGCGGCGGGCCCTGCATCCGGCCGGCGAGCTGGCGCAGCATGCGGGTCAGGTCCTGGCGGGCGCTGTCCGGGTCGCGGCGGCAGAACAGGATCGCGTCGCCCGGCGCAATGTCGGCGCCGACCGCGATCCAGCCCTGGCGCGGGTCGATCGCGATCAGGTTGCGCACGAGGTAATCGCCGGTATCGGACCCGGCGATCGGTAGTGCGGCGAAGATCATGCCGCCGATGCGGCGCAAATCCTGGGCCAGGGTCGGGCCGATATCGTCGAGGAATGCGCTCAGCGCCGGGCGGCCGTCGATCTTGAGGATCACGTTGTCGCGCGCCTCGTCGATCCGCCGCACCGGGCCGACCGGGGTGCAGCCTTGGGTCAATGCAGTGGCGACCGAAACCCCCGGCGCGAGCAGCAGCCCGGCCAGCCCGCCGCGCCCGAGCCCGGCATTGTCCCCGGCCGCCTGGTCGGCCTGGCGCGCCACCAGCGGCGCGTCGCACTGGTGCGAGACGAGGCCGCCGACGAGAAAGGCGCCGCTCGCGGTGCCGGCGTCGATCGCCGCGCGCGCCAGGTCGGGGCAGCGCGGGTCGGCGTGAACCAGCGCCAGCGCCGGCTGCACCGTCTCGATCCACCTAGCGTGGTGGCGCGGCAGGTCGCCGGCGGGATCGTCGGTCGCGGCAAAGATGCGGAACCCGTCTTCGGGCAACGCCGCGGTCAACACCGCGACGGCGGGCCGCTCGTAGACCTCGCGCCCGGCGGCGCAGATGCCGAGCCCGACCCCGCCGACCCAGGCGGCGATGCCGGTGCCGGCGGCGAGGTCGCGCACCAGCCCGGACAGAGCCGCTGCGGCCGGCTCGCTGACGTAGATGATGCCGAGCGTCGCCCCGGCGGTGTCCGGCAATTGGGCGAGGATGCGCCCGGCGAGGGTGGCCGCATCGCCCTGGGCGAAGGCGGCGGCGAACCCGCCGCTCATGATTTTGCCTGCGGCAGAGACGCCGCCAATCGGGCGACAAGCGGCGCGATATGGTCGACGAGCACGCCGACGCCTTTGGCGTTGGGGTGGAGGCCGTCGGGCTGGTTCAGCGCTGGGTTCATGGCCACACCTTTCAGGAAAAAGGGATAGAGCGGCACGTCGCGGGCCCGCGCGAGATCGGGATAGATGCGGTCGAACGCCTCGTCATAGGCCTTGCCCCAGTTGGGCGGCGCCAGCATGCCGAGCAGCAGCAGTTTGGCGCCGCTCGCCTGGATTTTGGCGATCATCGCGGCAAGGTTGGCGCGCACCGTCGCCGGGTCGATGCCGCGCAGGGCGTCATTGGCGCCCAGCGCCAGGATCACCAGGTCGGGCTTGTCGGCGAGCACCCAATCGAGGCGGGCCAGGCCCCCGGCCGTGGTATCGCCGGAAACCCCGGCATTGACGACGCGGACGTCGAGCCCGTCGCGGCGCAGCCGCGCCTGCAGCTGGGTCGGAAACGCCTCGTTCGCCGGCAGGCCGTGGCCGGCCGTCAGGCTGTCGCCGATGTCGACGATCTGCACCGTCCGCGCCTTCGCCGGCGGCGCGGCGACGGCGCCCGCGGCCGCTAGCGAGGCAAGGATAAAAAGACCGTAACGCCGCATCCGGGGCCTGCCGAGCGAGCGGCAATCTTGCACCCTAGACTGGTCGGCAACGGCGGCGAGGTCAACCGTTCCGGTGCATCGGCCGGCCGCGTTGATTATGCGGCCCGACTGGGCCATATCGGGCGGCAGCCATGACGACGCCGCCTCTACCCGGCAGCAAGCTGCCTCCCGGTCATCCTCTCGTCGTGCTCGACGACATCCGGCTGAGCCTGCCCGGTGCCGGCGGGCCGGTCGACATCCTGCGCGGCATTTCGCTCGACATCGCGGCAGGCGAGACGGTGGCGCTGATCGGCCCTTCGGGCTCGGGCAAATCGACGCTGATGATGGTGATGGCCGGGCTCGAACGGCCGAGCGGCGGCCGGGTCGCGGTGGCCGGGCAGGACCTTGCCGGGCTCGACGAGGACGGGCTTGCGCGCCTGCGCCGCGCCTATATCGGCATCGTGTTCCAGAGCTTTCACCTGTTGCCGACGATGACCGCGCTCGAAAACGTCGCGATCCCGTGCGAACTGGATGCCCGCGCCGACGCCTTCGCCGATGCCCGCGCTGCGCTCGAACGGGTCGGGCTCGGCCATCGCCTCGGCCACTACCCCGCGCAATTGTCGGGCGGCGAGCAGCAGCGCGTCGCGATCGCCCGCGCCATGGTGGCGCGGCCCCTTCTGGTGCTGGCCGACGAGCCGACCGGCAACCTTGACGGCACGACCGGAAGGCTCGTCATGGACTGCCTGTTTGCCGAGCATGCCCGGAACGGCGCCGGCTTGTTGCTGATTACGCACGATGCCGGCCTCGCCGAGCGCTGCGAGCGCCAACTGCACCTCGCCGACGGCCGCATCGTCGACGACCGGCGCGGCCTTGCCGCGTTGCGGCGGGTGCGTTGAGCGGCGGACGGGAGCGCGGGCGTCTCGCCCGCAGGCGGGCCGGAGGCCCGCGGTCCGGGCGGGCCGGAGGCCGGCGGTTGATGCGCTATGCCCTGACCCTGGCCGGGCGCGAACTGCGCGGCGGGCTGCGCGGCTTTCGGGTCTTTTTCGCCTGCCTCGTGCTCGGGGTCGCCGCGATTGCCGGGGTCGGCTCGCTCGAATCCTCGGTCAGGGCCGGCATCGCCGCGGACGGTCGCGCCTTGCTCGGCGGCGATGTCGCGGTAGAGATCGCCTATCGCCCGGCGAGCGCCGCCGAGCGCGCCTTTCTGGCCCGGAGCGGCCGGCTTTCGCACATCGTGACGATGCGGGCGATGGCGCGCTCCCGCGACGGCAGGCGCCACAGCCTGATCGCGCTGAAGGCGGTGGACGGCGCCTATCCGCTGGTCGGCGCGCTGACCCTGCGGCCGGCACAAAGCCCCGCGGCCGCGCTCGGCCGGCGCGACGGCGTCTACGGCGCGGCGATCGAGGCGAATTTGGCCCAGCGGCTGGGTCTCGCGCTCGGCGACCGCTTCAAGATCGGCGAGGCGACCCTGGCCCTGCGCGCGATCATCGCGCACGAACCCGACGCGCCGTTCGAGGGATTTACGCTCGGTCCGCGCGTGATCATTGCCGAGGCCGCGCTGGGCGAGACGCGGCTGATCCAGCCCGGCGCCATCGTCGCCCATGAATACCGGCTGCTGCTGCCGCCCGGCAGCGCGGCACGGCGCTGGGCAGCGGCGGCGCGGGCGGCGTTTCCCGACGCCGGCTGGCGCATTCGCACCGCCGCCGACGCGACGCCGTCATTGACCCGGTTGTTCGACCGGCTCGGCCTGTTTCTCGGCCTCGTCGGGCTGACCGCATTGCTGGTCGGCGGGATCGGGGTCGGCAACGCAGTCGCGGCCTTTGTCGCCGGCAAGAGCGCGACGATCGCGACATTGAAATGCCTCGGCGCCCCGACCCGGCTGATCTTCGCCGCCTATCTCGTCCAGGTGCTGGCGCTGGCCGGCGCGGCGATCGCCGCGGGGCTGGTCCTCGGCGCGCTGGTTCCGGCGGCAACCGCGCCGCTTCTGGCGCCGGCCTTGCCGGTGCCGTTGCGGCTCGGGGTCTACCCGGCGCCTCTGGCGGTGGCGGGACTGGCCGGGCTGTTGACGACGCTGGCGTTTTCGCTGGGCCCGCTGGCGGCGGTCGGCTCGGTATCGCCCGCAGCATTGTTTCGCGAGCCGGTCGGGCCGGTCCGGCGCCGGAGGCCCCGTGCCGCCGTCATCGCCACCGTGGCGGCGGCGGCCGGGCTGGCTGCGCTGGTCGTCGTGAGCGCACCGGACCGTGCGACGGCGGGGTGGTACGTCGCCGGCGCCGTCGCCGCGCTGGCGGTGTTTCGCGCGGTCGGCGAGATGGTCGTCGGCGCGGCGCGCCGGCTCGGGCGGGTGCCGCGGATCATGGCATGGCCGGTGTTGCGGCTGGCTCTGGCCAACCTGCACCGGCCGGGTGCGCCGACCGGGCGAGTGGTCGTCTCACTCGGCATCGGGCTTGGCGTGCTGGCCGCCGTTGCGCTGGTCGAGGGCAATCTGGCGAAGGAGATCGACACGAACCTGAGCGCACGGGCGCCCGCTTATTTCGTCATCGACATTCAGCCCGACCAGCTCGCCGGCTTTGCCGAGACCGTGCGCGGCGTGCCGGGCGCGAGTTTCGAGCAGGTGCCGATGATGCGCGGCCGCATCACCCGGCTGAACGGGGTTCCGGTCGCCAGCGCCAAGGTCGCCGCCGCGGCGCAATGGGCCGTGCGCAGCGACCGCGGCCTGACCTATTCGGCCACCCTGCCCGCGGGGTCGCGGCTCGTCGCCGGGCGCTGGTGGCCGGCCGATTACCGCGGCCCGCCGCTGATCTCGTTCGATGCCGAGCTGGCCCGCGGCATGGGCCTCAAGGTCGGCGACACGTTGACGGTCAATCTCCTCGGGCGCGAGATCACCGCCCGCATCGCCAACCTGCGCCAGATCGAGTGGGGCCGCCTCGGCATCAATTTCGCCATCGTGTTCGCCCCGGGAACGCTCGAAGCGGCGCCGCAGACCCACCTCGCGGCGCTCTATGCCCCGCCGCAGGCGGCGGAGACCGTGGTCGGCCGGCTCGCGCAGCGGTTTCCCAACCTGTCGGCGATCCCGGTGCGGGAGGCGCTGGCGGCAATCGCGCGGATCGTCGCGGCGATCGCCACGGCATTGCGGGTGACCGCGCTGGTCGTGGTGGCGGCCGGCGTATTGGTGCTGGGCGGCACGGTCGCCGCCGGGCATCGCCGCCGCGTCTATGAGGCCGTGGTGCTGAAAGTGATCGGGGCGACGCGGCCGACGGTGGCCGCGGTCTTTCTCGTCGAATACGGGTTGATCGGCGTCGCCGCCGCGCTCGCTGCCGGCGCCATCGGCACGGGCGCCGCCTATGCCGTGGTCACGATTCCGATGCGCGCCGACTGGAGCTTCCTGGCGCTGCCCCTGGCCGTGGTGCTGCTGCCCGGTGTCGCGATCAGCCTGGCGCTCGGGTTCGTCGGCACCTGGCGCGCCCTCGGGGTCAAGCCGGCGTCTTATCTGCGCAACGAGTAGCCGCCGGGCGGCGCGACCCCGGCCGCCTCAACCCGACGCTCTCACCTTGAATCGCGCCGGTTTTGTGACAATATCGGCAGCCGAGGAATCTTCCTCGCTCTCTCGTTGGAGGGAATTTCGATGGCTCTGGGTTCGCAGCCCCGCTGGACGGTGCGGACGGCGGACACCCGCTACGGTGCCGAGATCGATGTCGGCCTGCGGGACTATATGCTCCGCATCTACAACTACATGGCGTCAGGGCTCGCGCTCACCGGCATCGTTGCCTATGTCGCGGCCTATTCGGGCTTTATCGTCAGGATCTACAACACGCCGCTGATGTGGCTGGTGATCCTCGCGCCGCTCGGCCTCGTCATGCTGCTTTCGTTCGGCATCAGCCGGATGCAGGCGAGCACCGCACAAGGGCTGTTCTGGCTCTATTCGGGGCTGATGGGGCTGTCGCTCTCGACCATCTTTCTGGTCTATACGGGCGCCAGCATTGCGCGCGTGTTTTTCATCACCGCCGGCACGTTCGCCGCGATGAGCCTTTACGGCTACACGACGCGGCGCGACCTGTCGCGGTTCGGCTCGTTCCTGTTTATGGGTCTGATCGGCATCATCATCGCGATGCTGGTCAACCTGTTCATCCGCTCCTCGGCGCTGCAGTTCGCGATCTCGGTGATCGGCGTCCTCGTGTTCACCGGCCTCACCGCTTGGGACACGCAGCAGATCAAGGAGATGTACTACGAGGGCGACGGCGGCGAGATCGCCGGCAAGAAGGCGGTGATGGGTGCCCTGAGGCTCTATCTCGACTTCGTCAACCTGTTCATGATGCTGCTGCAGTTTGTCGGCGTCCGCCGCGATTAGGCGGTTCTCGGCAGAACGGCGAAAGCGGCCGGGCCTCGTGCCCGGCCGTTTTCTTTTGCCCCGGTCCCGGCTAACATGCGGGCGCGGCCGGCCGGGGCCGCGAAAAAAAGAGGCGGGCATGCCGCTCCGGATGGCCAGCGGGAGGACGTTATGCTCGATCTGCTCGAGAACCAGAAGAAACTTACTTTCAACCAATGGAAGATCGCCGGCGCCGCGACGCTCGGCGACATGCTCGATTTCTTCGATTTCTTCCTGATTGGGTTCGTCCTCGCGTTTGTCGTTAAGGATTGGCACCTGACCTACGGGCAGGCCGGCGCGATCCTGTTGGCCTCGGGCGTCAGCGCGCCGTTCGGCTCGCTGTTTTACGGCTGGTTCGCCGACAAGGTCGGACGCCGCACCGCGCTGATCGCCGCCATCCTCAACGTCTCGATCGCCACCGGCGCGATGGCGCTGACCCCTGAAGGGGCGTGGATTTATCTCGTCGTCTGCCGCTTCATCACCGGCTTCGGCGTGACCGGGCTCTATTCGGTCGACATCACGCTGATGCAGGAATTCTCCCCGGCGAAGAAGCGGGGCTGGTTCACCGGGCTGACCACGACCCTGCTGCCCGCCGGCCAATTGCTGGCTGCGCTGCTCGGCGCCTTCGCCGCACCCTATATCGGCTGGCGGGGCCTGGTCGGCCTCGGGCTGGTGCCGGCCCTGCTGTGCCTCTATGTCCGGGCGTTCGTTCCCGAGTCCCCGCACTGGCTGCTGCGGCGCGGCCGGCTCGAAGAGGCGCGCAAATCGCTCGCCTGGGCGATGCAGATCGATCCCGCGCAGATTCCGTTGCCGACGGTGCTGCCGCCGGTCGAGAAGACGCGGTGGCTCGAGTTGTTCAAATATCCGCGCAGCATCATCGCCGGCTGCCTGACCGGTCTCACCCAGACCGGCGGTGTCGCGCTGGCGCTGTGGCTGGTGACCCTCCTGGTCATGGTCTTGCGGATCACCCCGGCCGAGGCGTCAAAGCTGGTGATCTGGGTCAGTCTCTCGGCGATCGGCGGGCGCTTCTTCTGCTCCTACATTTCCGACGCATGGGGGCGGCGCACCTCGGGCATCGTCACCTGCCTGGTCTCGGCCCTGTTCATGTCGCTCGCCGGCTATCTGCACGACGTCTATATCGGCGGCGCGTCGATGTTTTTCGTGATGATCCTGTGCCAGAGCTTCCTCGGCAGCGGCAATTACACGATCGTCGGCCCCTACATGGGCGAATTGTGGCCGGCGCGGTTGCGCGGCAGCGGCATGGGCCTGGTCTATGGCGTCGGCAATCTCGGCAAGTTCATCGGCCCGGCGGGGCTGGCGCTGATCGCCGGGTCGTCGAACTACGTCAAGCCCGAGGCGACCGCGGCGGCGCTGATCCCCGGCTTCAACTATTTCGCCTCGTGGTACATCCTCGGCGCGATCGCGTTCTGGTTGATCGCAGTCGAGACCGCCGGCCGCACGATCGACGATATCGATGCCGAGTTGACCGGCACCGGGCAGCAGCCCGCAACCGCCAAGGCCCCCGCAGAATAGAAAAGGCGCGGGTTCGCCAGGGCCGACCGGGCGGTTCCGGCGCGGCGCGAATCGTCACGGCGGGTCGTTTCGGCCCGGCGATTTTGGGCGCGGGCGGCGACCCGACGTTTCGGCGAATTTTACCAATATTCTGGGTACCGCGCGGCGCTTCGCGATATTCAACCGCGCGGGCAGCATGTTATGGTCGCCGCGCCCGCAGCCGGGACAAGGAGCATGGCATGATCGGCAAGGCCGGTCTTATCGCGGTCGTTCTGGTTTCCGCCACGGTGGCGGGGCGCTCGATCCATCCGCGCGCGCTGTACGATCACATGTACCCGGTCAACTCGCTGAAGCGCCACGCCTTCAACCTGTGCCAGGAATCGGACCCGGCCTTTATCCGGGCCCTGGGCGAAGACCGCGTCGCCTGCTATCGCCGCATGCCGTATTCGATTTCGCTGGCGCTGGGCTTTGTGCACCGGCCTGGCGACACCGATCTGGCGGCGTTTTTCACCCCGGCGGGGCGGAATCCGGACGATGGCGAGCTGTTGCCCGATGCCGGCTTCGCGCGCCAGCCGCTGCTCGATTCGCGGGCGGCCTATCGCATCGACCCGGGCTCGGTGCCGTGCCGCCCGGCAGCGCTCGCCGCGGCCGGTTCGCCGGCAGCGGATCCCCGGCAGTATGGCGTTCTTGCCGGCAGCCGCGACGTTCTTGACGGCGCCGCCCTCGCCGAATTGGGCCTGTCCCCGCACCGCGGCGAGGCGACCGCCGATGCCGCGTGGCCGCCGCGCGCGGCACCGCGACCCGCCGCGCGGGCC
>JASHNY010000263.1 GCA_030041385.1 Alphaproteobacteria bacterium | reverse complement strand
AACAGCCCCAGCGCCTTCATGCCCTCGACGATCTCAGCCGGGTAGATGTCGTCATGCTCGAGCGCGTGGACATGCGGCCTGACCTCGCGGGCGAGAAACCGCTCGACGCTGTCGAGGATCATCTGTTCCTGGTCGGCATCGGCATGAGGCATCTGGGCGTTCCGTTCGCAAAGGCCAGCGGGGGCACGAAGAGGCTGGCGCCGCCGCGCTCTTCGTGTCTTCGTGGTGATACGACATTCGGCCGGCGGAGGGAAATCGTGGTTGCCTTGCCCAGGGAAGTGGCGCCGGGGCGCTGGCGCGCCAGCGCCGGCCGCTGTTACGAGGATTTCACGGTCGGCGACATCTACGAGCACCGCCCCGGCCGGACGATTTCGGAGGCCGACAACACCTGGTTCACCTTGTTGACGATGAACCAGCACCCGCTGCATTTCGACGCCGCCTATGCGGTGCAGTCGGAATTCGGGCGGATGGTCGTCAATTCGTGCCTGACCCTGTCGATCGTCGCCGGGATGAGCGTCGCCGATGTCAGCCAGAAGGCGATTGCCAATCTCGGCTGGACCGACATCAAATTGCCGGCGCCGGTTTTTGTCGGCGACACGATCTATGCCGAAAGCGAGGTGCTGGCGAAGCGCGAATCCGCATCGCGCCCGACCCAGGGCATCGTCACCGTGCGCACCACCGGCAGGAAGGCCGACGGCACCGTGTTCATGACCTATGAGCGCACCGTGCTGGTGCCGAAGCGCGGGCACGGGGTCGAGGACTGAGCGCGGCGGGGCGAGGCGCGGCATGTCGACGCCGCGCTGTACAACCCCGGGCGCCGCGCCGGCGGCCGCCTAGACCTGGGCCAGGGCGCGATCGAGGTCGCGGAGCAGGTCGGCCTCGGCTTCGAGCCCGGCCGACAGCCGCACCAGCCCGTCGCTGATGCCGAGCTCGGCGCGCGCCTCGGGCTTGAGCCGGGAATGCGTCGTCGTCGCCGGGTGGGTGATGATGCTCTTCGCATCACCGAGATTGTTCGAGATGTCGACGAGGCGGAGCGCGTCGAGAAAGCGGAAGCAGGCCGCCTTGTCGCCGGCGATGTCGAAGGCGACGACGGTGCCGCCGGCGCTCATCTGGCGCCGCGCCAATTCGTATTGCGGGTGGCTCGGCAGGCCCGGATAGATGACGCGCGGCACCTTCGCGTGGGTTTCGAGAAATTGCGCGATCGCCAGGGCGGTGCGGCATTGCCGCTCGACCCTGAGCTCCAGGGTTTCGAGGCCCTTCAGCAACAGCCATGCATTGAACGGCGACAATGACGGGCCGGTGTGGCGATAGAAGGTGCCGAGGTCTTCCTTGACGTATTTCTCGCTGGCGAGGATCGCGCCGCCGAGCGCGCGGCCCTGCCCGTCGATGTGCTTCGTCGCCGAATAGACGACGATATCGGCGCCGAGCGCCAGCGGCTTTTGCAGGATCGGGGTGGCGAACACATTGTCGACGACGAGGATGCCGCCGGCGCGATGCGTGAGGCGCGCCACCTCGGCGATGTCGATGATGTCCATCGCCGGGTTCGACGGGCTCTCGCAGAACGTCAGCTTGACCCCGGGCGCGACCGCCGCCTCCCACGCCGACAGGTCGCGGCCGTCGACCAATACGGTCTCGACCCCCCAGCGCGGCAACAAATCGGTCAGGATATAGGCGCATGAGCCGAACAAGGCGCGGCTCGCCACCACCCTGTCGCCGGCGCGCACCTTGCACGCCAGCGCCGTGAACACCGCGGCCATGCCGCTCGCCGTGCCGCGGCACGCCTCCGCCCCTTCGAGCAGCCGCAGGCGCTCCTCGAACATCGTCACGGTGGGGTTGCGGTAGCGCGAATAGACGTAGCGCGACCCCTCGTTGGCAAAGGCCGCCTCGGCCTCGGCGGCGGTGCCGTAGACGAACCCCGAGGTCAGGAACAGCGCCTCGCAGGTCTCCTCGTGGGCGCTGCGGGTGGCGCCGCCGCGCACCAGCAGCGTCGCGGGAGAGACCTCGGCGGCAATCTCGGGGGGCAGGACGAGCTTCGACATCGGACACGGCGCTCCGGTTGCGGCCGCGCGACGGTTTCCGGGCAAACAAAAACCCCGGTCCCGCGCGGGCCAGGGTTCCTATGCATACCCCGACCTTTTAGCGCGTTATTTAACGTGGCGCGCAAGCCGGTCGGCTCAAATCACCACGAACGGTGGTGTCCTACGCGCGGCGCCCCGGTGTGTCAAGCGTCATCGGAGTGCGGGCGGCGGGATCGATCCCACCGCGCGCTGTCGAACGTCCGAGGCCGGTTATCGCCAGCCCGACTCCCTGTCGCATTCGTGCCGCTCAACCGGATGGGACTTCTCCCACTCGGTAATCGAGCGGGTCTCGTTGTCGCTCATCTTGTTGTCCATGCAGGTGCAGTATTTGGTGATGACATTGATGCTGACGTGTTCGTCCTGGTTGTCCTTGACGCACTGCGCAACCCATTTGGCGTCATCCGCGTTGGCGAAGGCAACCGTGCTGGCGAACAAAGACGCGCCGAACAGCAAGGCAAAGGCGATCGGTTTCATACGCTATCCTCGTAAATGTGCGGGGTTTGCGACCATCGAGTCATCAACCCACGGTCGCTCTAGCGATTTAGATAAAAGCGCGATGCGTTGGCAAGGCAAAAGCGGTTTGCGTTACGGCGGCGTCATGCTAATCGCATCGCCATGACTGCCGACACCCCGCCGCATTTCCGCTACCGTCTTGGCCTCAACCAGCCGGCGGCGAGTCCGACCGCGCGGCGCATGGCCGAGATGGCCGCGGCGATCGGGGAAGAGACCGGCGGCGCCCTCGTGCTCGACGTCTATCCGGAAAGCCGGCTCGGCCCCGACCCGCAGATGTTTGCCGATGTGCAGGCGGGCCGGCTCGAATTCTACCTGTCGGGCGCGACGCTCGGCGGCATCGCGCCGGCGAGCGCCTTGCCGATGATGCCGTTCGCGTTTTCCGATCTCGATGCGGTGTTCGCCGCGCTCGACGGCGGGCTCGGCGACGCGATCCGCGGCGAGCTCGCAAGGAGCGGGCTGCATGCCTTTCGCCACTCATTGCTCAACGGCTTTCACCACATCACGACGAGCGTGCGGGCGATCGCCACGGCCGACGATTTCCGCGGCCTCAAAATCCGCTCGCCGGGCGGCGCCTTCGCCGCCGATTTCTTCAAGACGCTCGGCGCCGAGGCCGGCATGGTGCCGTTCAGCGGCATGTATGCGGCATTGCAGGCCAGGGCCTTCGACGGGCAGAGCGACCCGCTCGGCGTCGTGCAGTCGCTGCGGCTTTACGAGGTGCAGACCTATCTGAGCCTGACCGGGCACTGGTGGTCGGGGTTCACGTTGCTCGCGCACGACGCCGCCTGGCGCGCCTTGCCGCCCGACTTCCAGGCGGCGGTCGAGCGCAACGCCGAGAAATTCGCGCTGTTGCAACGCCGCGACGTCGCCACGGTCAACGAGGCCGGCGCCAAGGTGCTCGCAGGGCTGGGCATGCAGGTCAACACCGCCGACAGCGCCGGCATTCGCGCCCGGCTCGGCGATTTCTATGCGCGCTGGAAGGCGAAGTTCGACCCCGCGACCTGGCGGCTGCTCGAAGCCCATGCCGATGGGCTGGGCGCGTGATTCCCGCGGTCATTGCGAGGCGCGCAACGACGCGGCAATCTCGTAGAACCGCGCCGCTCCGGTACGGGATTGCTGCGCTGCGCTTGCAATGACGACCCAGAGTGTCACGGGTTCAGGCGAACCCTTCCGCCTCGACGGCAAGATCGCGCTGGTCAGCGGCGCCGGGCGCGGCATTGGCCGGGCCATCGCGCTGGCACTTGCCGGCGCCGGGGCCGAGGTGGTGGCCAACAGCCGCACGCCGGGCGAGCTCGAAACCCTGGCGACGGAAATCGCCGGTGCCGGCGGCACGGCGCGGGCCCTGCCGTTCGACGTGACCGACGCGGCCGCGGTGCAGGCCGCCTTTGCCGGCATCGGGCGGATCGACATTCTCGTCAACAATGCCGGGCTCAACCGGCCGCAGCCGTTTCTCGACGTCGACGAGGCGACGCTCGACCGGCTCCTCGATCTCAACGTGCGCGCCCTCTTCCGCCTGGCGCAGATGGCGGCGCGGCTGATGGTGCGGCAGAACGGCGGCGTCATCGTCAACGTGTCGTCGCAGATGGGCCATGTCGGCTCGGAACTGAACCGCACCGTCTATGTGATGACCAAGCACGCGGTCGAAGGGCTGACGAAGGCGATGGCGCTCGAACTGGCGCCGCACGGGGTGCGCGTCGTCTCGATCGCCCCGACCTTTATCAAGACGCCGCTGACCGAGCCGTTTTTCCGCGACCCGGCGTTCAGCAAATGGGTGCACGACCGCATCCCGATCGGCCGGCTCGGCACGGTGGACGAGGTGGCGCAGGCGGTGGTGTTCCTGGCTTCGCCCGCCGCCGCGCTGGTCACCGGATCGAGCCTCTTGGTCGATGGCGGCTGGACCGCGTGGTGATTTCGGAGGAGGACGCTATGCCCCGTCATATCAAGATCGCTGCGCTTGCCGGCCAGGCCGAGGAGGCCGACGCCAAGACCCGCGCCACCGTCGAGGGCATCATCGCCGAGGTCCGCGCCCGGGGCGATGCCGCGGTGCGCGCGCTTTCGGAGCGGTTCGACAAATGGTCGCCGCCGAGCTTCCGGCTCAGCGACATGGAAATCCGCGACCTCGTCGCCAAGGTTCCGGCGCGGACCATCGACGACATCAAGTTCGCCCAGCAGCAGATTCGCAATTTCGCGCAAATCCAGCGCGCCGCGCTGAAGGATGTCGAGGTGGA
>JASHNY010000262.1 GCA_030041385.1 Alphaproteobacteria bacterium | reverse complement strand
TGATCGAGGGGTTGTGGCAGAAATTGTTCCACCGCACCCGGCAATACGGCCGGCGCGGTCTCGTCTTGAACGCGATCAGCGGCATCGACATCGCGCTGTGGGACATCGCCGGCAAGGTCGCGAGGCTGCCCGTCTACAAGCTGCTGGGCGCCGCCCGCGACCGGGTCGAGGCCTATGCCAGCGGCGGGTTCTACCAGGAAGGCAAGGGGATCGACGCGCTCGCCGGCGAGGCCGAGGGCTACCGCGCCCGCGGCTTCAAGGGCATGAAGATGAAGATCGGGCGCAACCCGTCGACCGGCACGCATCTGCGCCAGTGGATCGGCAATGCCGGGTTCTGCGAGGTCGATCCGTCCGAAGACATCGCCCGCGTCGCCGCGGTCAGAAAGGCGCTGGGGCGAGAGGCCAAATTGATGGTCGATGTCAACTGCGCGTGGAGCCCCGATTTCGCGATCGCGATGGGCCGCGCGATGGAACCCTACAATCTCTATTGGATCGAAGAGCCCGTCGCGACCGACGATATCGACGGCAGCGCCCGCGTCGCCGACGCGCTGGCGGCGCCGATCGCCGGCTACGAAACCGAAACCGGGCTTTACGGGTTTCGCGAGCTCGTCACCCGCGGCGCGGTCGATATCGTGCAGCTCGATGTCGCCTGGAGCGGCGGGTTTTCCGAGGGACGCCGCATCGCCGCCTTCGCCCAGGCGCATCACCGCATGGTCGCGCCGCACGCCTTCGCCGGCGCCGTATTGCTGGTCGCCTCACTGCATTTCGCCGCCGCGACCCCGAACGCGCTGGCGCTCGAATGGGACCAGAACCCCAACGGGCTGCGCGACGAATTGCTGAAAGAGGGGCTGCGGCTCGAAAGCGACGGCACCGTCAAACTGCCCGAGCGCCCCGGCCTCGGCATCGAGCTCGACCGCGCCGCCATCGAGAAATACCGGATCGGGTGATCGCGCCGATCGGGTGCCGCCACATCGTCATTCCGGGGCGCCACGACTCGGCGAACCCGGACCCAATCGTGGAATGAAACCCCATCATGTCATTCCGGGGCGGCCCGCGGGGCCGAGCCCGGAACCCAGGCACACCGGCGTCGCGGATTGTTGCGAGATGGTGCGGACGATGGCGTTCATGGGTTCCGGGCTCCGGCTGCGCCGGCCCCGGAATGACTGGTCAGGCTGGGGGCGAGCGGCGTGCCCTCATTGTGCCGTAGGACCCTGTGTAGTTGCGGTAGCACCCCGCACCGTCATTCCGGGGCGGCCCGCAGGGCCGAGCCCGGAACCCAGGCACCACCGGCGTCGCGGATTGTTGCGAGATGGTGCGGACGATGGCGTTCATGGGTTCCGGGCTCCGGCTGCGCCGGCCCCGGAATGACGGAGAGAGGAGCTTGGCCTATTACGTCTACCTGCTGGCAAGCCGGAAGCATGGGACGTTGTATCTGGGTGTCACCAACAACCTGGTGCGGCGCATCTACGAGCACAAAAGCAAGGCAGCTCCGGGCTTCACAGCCCGGTATGGCGTGAACCGGCTGATGTGGTTCGAAAACTATCAGGACCCGGTAACTGCCATTAGCCGGGAGAAGGAAATAAAGAAATGGCGCCGCGATTGGAAAATCCGTCTGATCGAGGAAACCAACCCAGATTGGCTCGATCTATATCCAGGCATTGCGCGCTGATACCCTCGATCGTCATTCCGGGGCGGCCCGCAGGGCCGGCCCCGCAACGACAAGGAAAGAAGGCTTGGCACAGCCCCTGTTCACGATCGGCTATGAAAAGGCGCGGCAGGCCGATGTGATCGCGGCGCTGGCCGCGGCCGGGGTCGCAACGCTGATCGACGTGCGCGACCGGCCGATCTCGCGCCGGCCGGGGTTTTCGAAGAACCAGCTTGCCGCCGCGCTCGATGCCGCCGGCATCCGCTATGTCGGCCTCAAAGCGCTCGGCACCCCGCCCGAGGGCCGCGAGGCCAACCACAAGCGCCAGTGGGAACGGTTCTGGCAGATCGTCGATGCCAAGCTCGCGACGGCCGAGGCCGAGCACGCGTTGCAGGAGGCCGGCGTGCTCGCCCGCGCCGGCCCGAGTTGCCTGTTATGCTACGAGGCCGACTGGCGCCTCTGTCACCGCAGCCGCGTCGCCGCGATGCTCGCCGTGCGGCACGGGTTCACGGTTCGTCATCTGGCGCCTTCCGACGCTGCTCCTTGAGCGCGGCGCGGCGGGCCTTGTCGGCCAGGCGGCGTTCGCGCGAGGCCGCCGGGGGAGGCGTGGCGCGCCGCGGCGGCGGCGGTGTTGCGGCACGGCGGATCAGCGCAACCAGCCGGTTGCGCGCATCCGCGCGGTTCATGTCCTGCGAGCGGTAGCGCCGGGCGGTGATGACAAGCACGCCGTCATGGCTGATCCGCGCCCGCACGAGCTTTTCGAGCCGCGCCCGCACCGGCGCCGGCAATGACGGCGAGCCGCGCACATCGAAGCGCAGCTGCGCCGCGCTCGCCACCTTGTTGACGTTCTGCCCGCCGGGTCCGGATGCGCGGATGAAGCTTTCAGAAAGCTCGCGCTCGTCGAGGGCGACATCGTCCGTGATCGGGATCATCGTGCTGACGCTCTGGCAAAAACCACCGGGCTTGCGGCGCAGCCGGCCGCCGCTTCCCGCTCATCGTCGGCAACGCCGCTGACGCGGTGCGGTGCCCTATCCGAGAATACTACTTCACGGCGCCACTCGTGCTAGTGTAAGCCGTTCAGTGCACCTCCCGGCCATTGCCGGCACGCGCGGGGGTGCCAGCGCGAATTTTGCGGGAGCGAACATGCCCAGGGTCAATTTTGCGGCACCGGCGACGGTCGACGAGGCCGTCGCGGTCTTGGCAGGCTCCTCCGGCCTGGCCAAGGTCTTGTCGGGCGGGACCGATCTGTTGGTGCAGTTGCGGTCGGGGCGGACCCGGCCCGAGCTGATCGTCGATACCAAGCGGATTCCCGGCCTGATCGGCATTCGCGAGGAAGCCGACAAATTCGTTATCGGCGCGGCCACCCCCGGGGTGATGCTGAGCGCCAACCACGCTCTCGATCACGCCTGGCCGGGGATCATCGAAGGGGTCGATCTGATCGGCTCGCAGCAGATTCAGGGACGCGCCTCGCTCGCCGGCAATCTGTGCAATGCCTCACCCGCAGCCGACAGCGTGCCGGCGGTCATCGCCGCGCGCACGACCTGCGTCGTTGCCGGGCCCGGCGGGTCGCGGCGCACCGTGCCGGCCGAGCAGATCTGCACCGGCCCCGGCCGCACCTCCCTCGGCAAGGGCGAATTCCTGATCGAATTCCACATCCCGAAGCCCAGGCCGCATCAGTGCGACGCCTATCTGCGCTTCATCCCGCGTACCGAGATGGACATCGCCGTGGTCGGCTGCGGCGTCAACGTCACCCTTGATGCCGGCGGCACCTGCACCGACGCGCGGGTCGTGCTCGGCGCCGTCGCCCCGACCGCGGTCATCGTCGATGAGGCGGCGCAGGCGCTGATCGGCCACAAGCTCGACGCCGACACGTTGGCCCGGCTCGATGCTGCGGCGCAGCGCGCGACCAAGCCGATCACCGACAAGCGCGGCACCATCGAATACCGCACCAAGGTCGCCGGCGTATTGGCCCGCCGGGTCGCCGCGATCGCCTTCGAGCGCGCCGCAGCGCGCTGACCTATCTGACCGATTTCCGGGAGAATGTGATGAGCAAGCATCATGTGACGACGACGATCAACGGCGAGCCGATGGAATATCTGTGCGAGGCGCAGCAGACCATGCTCGACGTATTGCGCGACGAGTTGGGGCTGACCGGCAGCAAGGAAGGCTGCAGCTCCGGCGATTGCGGCGCCTGCACGATCATCGTCGACGGCAACATCACCTGCTCGTGCCTGATGCTCGGGGTCGAGGCCGAAGGCCGCAAGATCGAGACCATCGAGGGCATCGCCCAGGGCGACAGGCTGCACCCGGTGCAGCAGAAATTCCTCGAACACGCGGCGCTGCAATGCGGTTTCTGCACGCCGGGCTTCATCGTCGCGGCCAAGGCGCTGCTCGACACGACGCTGAACCCGACCGAGGAAGAAGCGCGTTACTGGCTGGCCGGCAATCTTTGTCGGTGCACGGGCTATGACAAGATCATCCGGGCGGTGCTCGACGCCGCCGCGGTAATGCGCGCCGAAGCCGGGCGTTAGACCCGCCGAGAGGTCGATCCGCGCCGCACCATCCCTGTCACGGAGTGAGATCACATGGCCAGCAGCTACGACACTTTGAAGGTTGTCGGCACCCGTCCTATCCGTCCCGACGGGGTCGATAAGGTCATTGGCCGCGCCGCGTTCGGCGCCGACATGGTGATGCCGGGGATGCTGTGGGGCAAAGTGAAGCGCAGCCCGCATGCCCACGCCCGCATCAAGTCGATCAACGCCGACAAGGCGCTGAAATTGCCGGGCGTCAAGGCGGTGGTGACGGCGGCCGATTTCCCCAGCATCCCGTCGGAAGAAGCCTTCGTCGGCGAAGGGCCGATGAACTTCCGCGACCTGTCGCGCAACTGCATGGCCCAGGACAAGGCGCTCTACGACGGACATGCGGTGGCCGCGGTGGCGGCGACGTCCTCGGCGATCGCCGAGGAGGCGCTCGACCTGATCGAGGTCGAATACGAGGTCTTGCCGCACGTCATCGATGTCGAGGCGGCGATGGCCGATGACGCGCCGCTGTTGCACGACGACCTGTTCACCCAGGGGGTCGAGCCGAAACCGACCAGGCCTTCCAACATCGCCAAGAAGATCGGCTTCAACAAGGGCGACATCGCCGCCGGGTTCAAGGAAGCCGAGGTGGTCATCGAGCGGCGCTACACGACCCAGCCGGTGCACCAGGGCTATATCGAGCCGCATGCCTGCGTCGTTTCGGTCGCAACCGACGGGCAATGCACGATCTTCAGCTCGAGCCAGGGCCAGTTCATGGTCCGCGCCTATTGCGCCAAATTGCTCGGCACCGACATTGCCAATATCCGCGCGATCCCGTCGGAGATCGGCGGCGGGTTCGGCGGCAAGACCCTCGTCTATCTGGAGCCGCTGGCGCTCGCCCTGTCGAAAAAGGCCGGGCGGCCGGTGAAGATGGTGATGAACCGCGAAGAGGTGTTTCGCGGCACCGGCCCGACCTCGGGCGGCGTAATCGAGGTCAAGTTGGGGGCCAAGCGCGACGGCCACATCGTCGCCGCGCAGCTCGTGCTGAAATACCAGGCCGGCGCGTTCCCGGGTTCGCCGGTGGGGCCGGGCTGCATGTGCGGGTTCGCGATGTACGACCTGCCCAACGTCAGCATCACCGGCTATGACGTGGTATCGAACCGGCCCAAGGTCGCGGCCTACCGCGCACCCGGGGCGCCGATCTCGTCGTTCGGCGTGGAGAGCTGCCTCGACGAATTGGCGCGCGAGTTGCGCATCGACCCGCTCAAATTGCGTGAGCTCAACGCTGCCAAGGACGGGACCAAGACCGCGCACGGCCCGACCTTCGTCAATGTCGGCTATGTGCAGACGCTCGAAGCCGCCAAGAACCACCCGCACATGCAGCAGAAGCTCGGCCCCAACCAGGGCCGCGGCATCGCCTCGGGCTTCTGGTTCAACATCGGTGGCGAATCGAGCGCAGGCTGCTTCATCAACGAAGACGGCACGGCGACGATCGTCGAGGGCTGCCCCGATATCGGCGGCTCGCGCGCGGGCATGGCGATGATGGCTGCCGAGGTGCTCGGTATTCCCTACGACCGGGTGCGCCCGGTGGTCGGCGACACGGCGTCGGTCGGCTTCAACTTCCTGACCGGCGGCAGCCGGGTCACTTTTGCCACCGGGATGGCGGTAACGCAGGCGGCGGAGAAGGTCGTCGTCGAACTGAAGCGGCGGGCCGCGATGATCTGGGACATCAGCCCGGACGCGGTCGAGTGGAAGGACGGGATGGCCGTCCCGGCCGGCGCGAACGCAGGCAATTTCGACCCGCTGTCATTGGCCGACATCGCGCTCAAGGCGGGCCGTACCGGCGGCCCGATCAGCGCCGAGGTGTCGATCAACGCACAGGGCGCCGGGCCGGGTTTTGCGACCCATATCTGCGATGTCGAGGTCGATCCCGAGACCGGGCGCGTCAAGATCCTGCGCTACACCGCGGTGCAGGATGTCGGCCGGGCGATCCACCCGGCCTATGTCGAAGGGCAGATCCAGGGCGGCGTGGCCCAGGGCATCGGCTGGGCGCTCAACGAGGAGTACATCTACGATCGGAACGGCCGGCTCGATAATCCGGGCTTCCTCGACTATCGCATCCCGGTCGCCTCCGACATGCCGATGCTTGAGACGGTGATGGTCGAGGTGCCGAACCCGCGTCACCCGTTCGGTGCGAAAGGCGTCGGCGAGGTGCCGATCGTGCCGCCGATGGCCGCCGTCGCCAACGCGATCGCCGACGCGGTCGGCACGCGCATGCGCGACCTGCCGATGTCGCCGCCGAAGCTCCGCGCCGCCCTCGACGAGCAGAACCCGCCAAGAATGGCCGCGGAGTAAAGCGGGGTTGTCATTGCGAGGAGCGCAGCGACGAAGCAATCCCGAGGCGAGGAGACTCGGTCGGCCCGAGATTGCTTCGCTGCGCTCGCAATGACGGGCTATTGAACATGCCCCATGTCGTGATTTCGGGCACCGCGGCGCGCCGCTTCACCGGCGGCGCGAGCGAGTTCGACGTCGAGGCCGACACGGTTCACCGTATGATCCGTGAATTGGACCGCCGCTTTCCCGGCCTCGGCCAGCAGATCGACGAAGGCATGGCGGTGGCCATCGACGGTGAGATCTACCAGGACGCGTACATGGAAAAGCTGTCGCCGGACAGCGAGGTCTACCTGATCCCCAAGATCGGCGGCGGGTGACGGCGAGACATAACAGGCCAAGCTCCTCCCTCGTCACTCCGGGGCCGGCGCAGCGGGCCGCCGCGGAATGACGATTGCCTGATCCTGAGAAAGCCGCTTCGCGGCTTCCTTGGGATGAGGGACATTGCGCGGCAGCGCAGTTCGTTTGGGCCGGTCCCGCTCAGCCGCCCACTTGCCCCGGCCGAGCCCCGCCCGATAACATCCGCGTCGTAACGGTAGACCGCATCGGGGCAGGAAATGACCTACGACTACATCATCGTCGGCGGCGGCTCGGCCGGATCGGTGATGGCCAACAGGCTGTCGGCGAAAAGCGCCAACAAGGTGCTGCTGTGCGAGGCCGGGCAGGACACGCCCGACGGCAAGGTGCCGCCAGAGATTCTCGATTCCTATCCCGGCACGGCCTATTTCGACCCGCGCTTTCACTGGCAGGAGCTGAAGGTCCACACCCAGATCGTCTCGCACAACCGCCCGGAGGAGCGACCGCCGCTGCGCAAGTATGAGCAGGCGCGCGTGCTCGGCGGCGGCTCGTCGATCAACGGCCAGCTCGCCAATCGCGGCGCCCCGACCGATTACGAGGAATGGGTGTCGCGCGGCGCCGCCGGCTGGGGCTGGAACGACGTGCTGCCCTATTTCAAAAAAGTCGAGCGCGACATGGATTTCGACGGGCCATACCACGGCAAGGACGGCCGCATCCCGGTGCGCCGCATCTTCCCCGAGTTGTGGAACGGCCACGCCAAGGCGGTCGCCGCCGCGTTCAAGGAGGCCGGGTTCGAGTATATCGAAGACCAGAACGGCGAGTTCCGCGACGGCTACTTTCCGATTACGATCTCCAACCTTTACGACCGCCGCGTCTCGGCCGCGATCGGCTATCTCGACAACGGCACGAGGCGCCGGGAAAACCTGACGATTTCGGCCGAAACCCAGGTCCAGGCGCTGCTGTTCGAAGGCACGAGGTGCGTCGGCGTCAAGGCGCTGGTCAAGGGCCGCGAGACCGAATTCCGCGGGAACGAGGTCATCGTCTCATCGGGCGCGATCCACTCGCCGGCGCATCTGCTGCGCGCCGGGATCGGCCCGGCCGGGCAGTTGCGCGATGTCGGCATCGAGGTGCGCGCCAACCTCGCCGGCGTCGGCCAGCGGCTGATGGACCACCCGTCGGTCTCGGTATCGTCGTTCATGAAGCCGCAGGCGCGGCTCAACGGCCTGACCCGGCGGCACATTCTGCTGGCGCTGCGCTATTCCTCGAACATCGGCGGCGCCGCCCCGGGCGACATGTTCATCGCGGCGGTGTCGAAATCCGCCTGGCACGCGGTCGGCGAGCAGATCGCCTCGCTTCTGGTCTGCGTCTACAAGACCTTCTCCGAAACCGGCCAGGTGCGCCTTGGCTCGCCCGACTGGCGGGCCGAGCCGATCGTCGAGTTCAACCTCTTGTCCGACCGGCGCGACCTCGAACGGCTGATGGACGGGTTCCGCCGGATGGGCGCGATGCAGCTCGGCGCCGCCATGCGCGAGGCGACAAGCGAGCCGTTCCCCGCCAGCTACAGCGACCGCGTGCGCCAGATCGGGGTCGTCAACAACAGGAACCGCCGCATCACCGGCATCTTCGCCAAACTGCTCGACGGGCCGGACTGGCTGCGCAAGTGGCTGATCGACCGCTTCATCGTCGAAGGCTATCGCTTCGACCAGCTGATGACCGACGACGAGGCCCTCGAATCGTTCATCCGGACGGCGAATATCGGCGTGTGGCATGCCTCGTGCACCTGCCGCATGGGCGCCGACGACGACCCGATGGCAGTGACCGACAATCAGGGGAGGGTGCGCGGCGTGTCGGGGCTGCGTGTCGTCGATGCCTCGCTGTTCCCGTGCGTGCCATGCGCCAACACCAACTTTCCGACCTTGATGACCGCCGAGAAGATCGCCGACGCAATCATCAACGCCGAGCCTGCCGCCGCCCCGACCGTGCGGACCGGCAGAGCCAGGCGAACGGCGCGGGCGGCGAGTTGACCCCAGACGGCAATGCGTCCTTCGAGACGGCTGCTTCGCAGCCTCCTCAGGATGAGGTAAGCCTGCGGAATGGACCTCCTCATCCTGAGGAGCGGGCGCAGCCCGCGTCTCGAAGGACGCAACGTACGTGCGCCGGGTCGCCGGCTTTACGGAGGCGTGCATGAAATTCGGCATTTTCGACCACCTCGACGATTGCGGCCGGCCGCTCAACCAGCATTTTGAGGACCGGTTGAAGCTGGTGGAGGCCTATGACCGCGCCGGGTTTCATGCCTATCACCTGGCCGAGCACCACAACACGCCGCTCGGCTACGCGCCGAGTCCCAGCGTGTTCCTGGCGGCGGTGGCGCAGCGCACAAAGCGGCTCAAATTCGGCCCGATGGTCTACCTCTTGCCGCTTTACCACCCGCTCCGCCTGATCGACGAAATCTGCATGCTCGACCAGATGAGCGAAGGGCGGTTTCTCTACGGTGTCGGGCGCGGCATCTCGCCGGTCGAGGTCGGGTTTTACGGGATCAAGTTCGAAACGGGCACGGCCCAGTTCCGCGAGGCGTTCGAGGTGATCCGCCGCGGATTGACCGAAGACCGGCTGACCTTTCACGGCGAGTTCTACAATTTCGATGCCGTGCCGATCCCGATGAAGCCGTATCAGAAGCCCTGTCCGGAATTGTGGTACGGGCTCGGCAACCCGGCGAGCATCCCGTGGGCCGCCGCCAACGCCGCCAACACCGTGACCCGCCGGCCGCCGGCGCAGGTGCGCGCCACCACCGACGCCTACCGCGCCGAATGGAAAAAGCTCGGCCGCGCCGAGGCCGACCTGCCGATGCTCGGCGTCAACCGCCACATCATCATCGCCGAAACCGAGGCGGAGGCGCGCGACACCGCCAGCCGCGCCTATCCGGCGTGGCGCTATCACATGGGCAAATTGTGGCACGAGTACAACGTGCCGTTTCCGCTGGAGGCGGCGCTGCCGCCGGAGTGGGAAACGCTGCAGCAGCACGGCGACGCGATCGCCGGCACCCCCGACCAGGTGCGCGACTACATCGCCCGTGAGATCGAGGCGGCCGGGGTCAACTACTATGTCTGCGACTTCGCCTTCGGCAACATGAGCCAGGAAGAGGCGATGCGCTCGATCGACCTGTTCACCCGCGAGGTCATGCCGGCATTCGCCGACGCGTAGTGCGCGATCTGGCCTGAGTGCGGCGGCGCGTCCGTCGAGACGCACCGCTGCGTGGCGCTCCTCACTATGAGGCAAGCGGTTTCAACATTCCTCATCCTGTGGGGTGCTCGGAGAGCGCGTCTCGAAGGACGCCGTATTTCCGTTCCAGCTCGTCGAGCATCGCGTGGACGCGCTCGACATGGGGCGCCTTGTCGTAGAGCGCATAGAGCGCACCGGCGAGCCGCACCGGATCGCCCGAATAGTAGCGCTCGTAGAGCTGCTGCCGGCCGGAAAACGACGACACCGCGGTGTCGAAGGCGAGCCGGAACAATTTGACCCGCGTCGGCGCATCGGCGTTGGCCGCCTGGGCGTAGGCGGCGACGTCGGCGGCGGCCGGGCCGCTGAGCTCGGCGTATGACGGCACCGACACCAGCCCGCCGGCGCCCAAGATCTGGATGATCTCGCAGGCGCGGATGAACATCGGCGGAAACATCATCCGCACGGTCCAGAGCGGCATCGCCGCCGGCGTCATCAGCCCCGACGGGCCGATCGCCGCGTCCGCCTCGCTGGCGCGCAGGCATGAGCGCACGAACTCGGCGTGCTGGATCAATTCGGCGAGCAACCCCTGCACGTGCAGGTGGGCGTCGATATTGGTCGAGCGGGCAATCGCGAAGCCGAGCGCCATCATGTATTCGGCCTTGGCCAGGTTTTTCGTCGAGGTCTGGTGCATGACCTGCGGCATCGCGCCGGTGCGGTTGAACAATCCGTTGCACAATTCGGGGTCGCGATGGATGAAGACGCGCTCCCACGGCACCAGCACATTGTCGAAAATCGCCATCGCGTCCTGTTCGTCGAGCCGCGACGACAACGGATAGTCCATCGCCGAGGCCGCGTTCTGGTGCACGACCGTCGGCCGGCAGACAAAGCGCAGGCCCGGCGTCGCCACCGGAATGGCAAAGCCGAAGGCATAGGGTGCGGCCTCTTCGCTGCTGGCGAGAAAGGTCGACGGCATGACCAGGATGTCGTCGCTATAGGCGCACAGCGTCGACACCATGCGCGCGCCCGTGATGACGATGCCGCGATCGGTTTCGCGGGTGATCTTGGCGGCGAGGTCCTTTTCCTGCCGCTCGACCGGGCGCGAGCGATCGACCTGCGGGTTCAACAGCGTGTGGGTCATCGCCAGGTCGCGCTCGCGGGCCTCGACGTGGTAGGCGCGAATATTGTCGGCGAAGCGCTGGTCGCGATGGCCGAACTCGGGCGCGGCGGCGGCCAGCCCGGTCAGCATGATGTTGAGGAAGTCGGGGCTGCGGCCGAACATGCCGCAGGTCGCGTCCATCCAGATTTTGACCATGCCGCGCCGGCGAATCAGATCGTCCACCGTCTTCGGCTCGATAAACGACAGGCCGACCCGCTTTCCGCTCGACGGCGACGGAAAGGTCATGCGCTCGATCAGCGCCGGGTCGTGCTGCATGTCGTAGAGCTCGGCCATCGTCCGCGCCGCGCCGGCAAAACGCGGATCGGTCGTGACATCCTCGATGCGCTCGCCATCCATGAAAATCCGGCGGCCGTCGCGCATCGCTTCGAGAAACTCTTTGCCGGTGCGAATGGGCATTGTCGCACTCCCCATCACCGTCGCGGCCGGGCCGGTGCCGGCCGTGCACGTTGCGGTGGAGTGGGCGGCTTGGCGATGACCGGGTCAAGCCTGAATCAGGTGTCCTCGGTCGCCGCGCTTCGCAAGGCGTCGAGCCAACGGCCGAGCACTTCGGCGTGCGATGCGAGACGCTGCCCGATCTCCGCACCGATCTGGCCGCGATACATATGGACCGAAAGGTTTCGGTCTTCGGCCATTCGCAAAGCGTCTCTGGTGTCGTCGTCGCTGAGCAGCCCCACGCGGCGCGAAGCCCGGATTGCCGCCTTCGGGATCCAACAGCCACGCCTTCCTTTTCTTCGAGGATTACCGCCGCCGCCTTCCACATCGCCTCGAAGGTGTAGATGAGGCGCAAGATTGCCCCATCTCGCTCGATGATCGAGAGGCTGCTGCGTCCGGTCAGTTCCTCGAGGGTCGCCAGGGCAGCTTGCGCCTCGCTCAGTCTTTCATCTAATCGCGCCATTTGATCCCGCTCCGCTGCACGTGCTCGCGAAAGGCCGGATCGACACGGCGCAGATCGACCAGATCGACATCGTAGGGAATCGTGCTTTCCTCGATCTCGTCGGCAAGCTCGGCAAAGAAGGCCGGCGGCAGGTCCGAACGCGCCAGGATTGCCACATCGATGTCGCTGGCGTGCCGGACGTTGCCGCTCGCCATCGAGCCGATCAGGTAGACAGCGGCGTCGTGCCCACGGAGCGCGGCGAGCACGATGTCGCGCAACTGCTCAATCGCCCGAGCACGGGCAGGGCTCAATCCGGAACCCGCTTGCGTTTGCGTCGTCATTGCCGGCGCAGCGAACCAATCCCGTTCGGTGCAAACACCGTCTCGGACAGATTGCGTTGCCGCCGCGTTCCCCGCAACGACAATCCGGCTATCCGGTCCGCCGTTGCGGCGCGGCCAGCCGGCGGGACAGATAAGGGCGCAGATAGCGGCCGGTGTGGCTGTCCTCGACAAAGGCGACGTCTTCGGGCGTGCCGGTGGCGACGA